>JBKPOG010000125.1:0-37584 GCA_046732975.1 Pseudomonadota bacterium | reverse complement strand
GGATATGAATACTGCGCATGTCGCAGCCTGCGGTAGACGTCACCAGGAGTGCCGCCTGTTAAAGGGATCGTAGTTCGCGTGCGGCATGGTCCGCGGCCATGCCCGCCCGCTCCGCCTGGTTATGGTTCGGAGGCCGAATTGGGGCAGGGGTCCTCGTCTGCACCCTGGCCTATGGTGGCTTGCGGGCAGAATTGCTGGATGAATACTTTCCGAACGGCATCCCGGGCTATGGGACTGCTCCCGGTGTCACGGTGGCGTCGCGTCAGCGACCGAGCTTCGATCCTGTTGGTGTCCGCACCGGCAGTTTCGTTCTGCACCCGCAGGTCAATGAAAGTCTTGGATACGACAGCAACGTATTCGGCAGCGGGCATCGGGCGCCGGGAAGTTGGCTGGTCGGCACCCACCCTTCCCTGCTGGTCGGATCCGAGTGGTCCCGCAACAGCGTTGGCGCATATGTCGGGGCGAGCGACTTGCGCTACCTGGACCAGCCGAGCCAAAGCTACACGGACTGGACAGCCTCACTCGGCGGGTCGGTGTCGGTGGGGCGAGATCAGCTGACCTTGGCGGCCTCGCATCTGCAGTTGCACCAGCCGCGCACTGATCTCGACGCCCTGCCCTCCGATACGCCCGTCGCCTATCAGGTCAACGACATAAGGGCGAGCTACCTGATACCTTGGGGCCGCTTCTCAGTCACGCCAAGCCTGGCGTTCACCACCTACAACTACGCAACGACCACTATCTTCGGGCTTCCCGCCTCACAGGCCTATCGAGACCGCAATGTGCTGCAGGGAGCTGTCACCACGCGCTATCAGCTCTCGCCGCAGCACGATTTGCTTGTGGTGGCCCGCCTCCTGGGGGTCAACTATACCGCACCCCAGCCCGGGCAGCCGACGCGCAATTCGACCGGCTCCGAGCTGCTGCTCGGGATGGCGAATGAAACCAATGCCGTCTGGCAATATCGGGTTCTGGTGGGCTGGGAAATGCGCGCGTTTGCGGCCTCGCAGCACTCGACGCAACAGGCGCCGATTGCGGAAGCCGCCGTCACCTGGAATCCGAGCGGGGTGACGACGCTAACCACCACACTGACCCGCAGCATCGAAGACGCCGCACAGGAAGGAATTGCCGGCTATACCTATACCAGTGGTCGGCTTGTGCTGGACCACGAGGCGCGGCGCAACCTGCTGCTGCAGGCCTCCGCTGGCCTGCAGTATGCCGACTACCTGCAAGGCGGCGGCCATGCGAGCGGGTTCTCGTTGGGCGCAGGTGCAACCTGGCTCGTCAATCGGCACATGCGGGTGTCCGCCACCTACGATTTCACCGATCAGCGCGGGACCAGCAGTCCAACGATGCAGACCACTGGCAACTACGTGCGCAGCGTAGGACTGATAACGCTGCGGTTTGGGATGTAGGCTTGTGAGGCTGGCCCACCGCATGGCACGGTCGCCGCGCCGAACAGAAGCAGCGAGCGACGTCCGTGACCCTCATTCTGGCCAGCCGCCCGAACGTTTATTCATCCAGCCCACTCGACCGTGCCGGCACTCGCCGTGAGGACTCAGAATGGATCGAGCAGCAGTTGCACGCCCCCGATACCCTGTTCGTGCCCGTCTGGCGCAACCGGAACCTGGTGCGAGGCATGGACAACGGGGCTCCCGAGGCGGTGTTCATTTCGGGCGAAATGGCCCAGGCGCTGCGCATGCAGGGCAGACCATGGGCATTCCTCGGACTGCATGACAGGCTCGCGATCTTCGCCGTCGACATCAGCACCGCAGAAGATCCAGTCCCGTTGCTGTCGGAGGAATTGGGTCAGTTCGTTGACCTACGATCAGTCGGGTGGGGCGTGGCCCGGCCAGAGGCATCGATCCTGGCGCACGCGCGTGGGTTGATGCACTGGCGGGCACGGCATCGGTTCTGCGGCGTGTGTGGCGCGGTGTGCGATGCTCGCAGCGCCGGCCACATGATGGCCTGCACGGCGTGCGAGGCGCAGCATTTCCCCCGCACCGACCCGGCCGTGATCATGCTGGTGACACGCGGTGACCATGCGCTGCTCGGGCACTCGCAACGCTTTCCGCGTTCCAACATGTACTCGACCCTGGCCGGTTTCGTGGAGCCTGGCGAGACGCTGGAGGAGGCGGTGCGGCGCGAGGTACTGGAGGAATCCGGTATTCAGGTCGGCGCGGTGCAGTACCATTCGAGTCAACCCTGGCCGTTCCCCGGCAACATCATGCTGGGTTTCTACGGCGAGGGGTTGACCGAAGCGATCACCATCGACCCCGAAGAGATGCTGGACGTGCGCTGGTTCTCACGCCAGCAGATCCGCGACCCCGAGCCGCACGGATTCCTCCTGCCGCGGGTTGACAGCATCGCACGCCGCCTGATCGAGGACTGGGTGGCCGCGGAGTGAGAGGTTGGTGCTGCGTGCTCTTGCTGATGGTCTCTTGCAGTGCGGATGACACCCCCCAGGCACAGTGTGAACGTCAGGCCGACCAGGATCCGACGGTCCGGTCGATCTATCGCGGCGACCAGGGCGATTATACCCGGATCGGACCGGCCCGCTCGAACCTGATGTTTGCCAAGCGACAGGCGACGATCACTTGCCTCCAGGCGAAAGGCATCCTGCCGCCGGGCGGGGTCGAGCCGGTCCGGCCGCCGGTGTATTGATGCCAGATCCTCTGCTGACCATCGGCTACGAAGGCTGCACGATCGGCGATGTTCTGGCCGAGTTGAAGGCAGCTGGGATCACGCTGCTGATCGATGTCCGGGCAGTGCCGCAGTCGCGCAAGCCCGGCTTCTCCAAGCGGCAGCTTGCCGCGGGCCTGGACGAGCAGGGCATTGCCTATGTGCACCTGCAGGGACTGGGCACGCCCAAGCCCGGGCGCGATGCGGTGCGTGCCGGCCATCCGGAGCGCATGGAGCCGATCTTTCGCGAGCATATGCGATCCGACCGTGCCCAGGCCGAACTGGCGCAGGCCACGCAACTGACGCGCGAGAAACGCATCTGTCTGTTGTGCTTCGAGCAGAACCCGATGCATTGCCACCGGCGCTTCGTCGCCGAAATGATCACCGCGGAGACCGCCCAATCGGTCGTGCATCTGCACGCGCGCCACTGACCTATCGCGCAGCCTCGATTGCTGCGCGAATGGCCGTCTCAGCCTCTGCTTTGTCCGTCCAGCCGATCACCTTCACCCACTTGTCCGGCTCGAGGTCCTTGTAGCGCTCGAAGAAGTGCTCGATGGCCGAGCGCGTGATGGCCGGCAGGTCGAAAATGCTCTCGACGCCTGCGTACTGCGGATGCACGCGTTCGTGCGGCACACAGATGATCTTTTCGTCCAGCCCCTTCTCGTCCTCCATCTTCAGCATTCCGATCGGTCGGGCGCGGATAACGGCGCCAGGCACGACCTGGGCCGGGATCAACACCAACGCGTCCGCAGGGTCGCCATCCAGCGCGAGGGTTCCCGGGATGAAACCGTACGCCGAGGGATAGGCTGTCGCAGTGAACAGGAAGCGGTCTACGAAGACCGCGCCCGAGTCCTTGTCTACCTCGTATTTCACCGACGACCCCTGGGGGATCTCCACCACGACGAAAATATCGTGCGGCGGCGCGCGGCCGGTGGGGATTTTGCTGACATCCATAGGATCTCCTCCGCTTACCTGACGTGATTAGCCTGCCTTGCTTTACGACGCAGATGGCCGGTGACACTCCTGTGTAATTGTTCACGCATTATCGCGCATCCCGAAGTGCGTGTGATCGGGAACCTTACGTCGTGATAGCAAAGAATTTGGCTCGGCCAAGCCTTGATGCAGCCCCAGCACGCGCCGCTGGCGCGCCGTTGGCGCTGGCCGGGATCCGCGTGGCCGACTTCGGTCATTTCATTGCCGGGCCCATCTGTTCGATGATCCTCGGCGATCTCGGTGCTGAAGTGATCAAGATTGAAAAGGTCGGCGGCGGCGACGACTTCCGCCGGCTGCGCCCCCCGGTGACCGAGCAAGAGGGCGGCCCCTACCTTTGGTGCAATCGCAACAAGAAGAGCATAGCGCTGGACCTCAAGCTGCCTGAGGGTCGAAAGATTGCGCGCGAGATCGTCGATCGCTCCGATGTGCTGGTAGAGAACTTCGCAAGCGGGGTGATGGCCAAGTTCGGTCTCGATTACCCGACCGTCTCGGCCACGAATCGCAGGCTGGTCTACGCCTCCGTGTCAGCCTATGGGCGCGACGGTAGCCAGAAGGACCGCGTGGGATTCGACCCGATCGCCCAGGCGGAGTCCGGATTCATGTCGATGAACGGCGAATCCGACAGGATGGGCGTGCGCACCGGGCCTTCCGTCATGGACATGATGACCGGGGTAATGACCGCAAGCGCCGTGCTTGCGGCGCTTTACGCGCGCGAGCAACTGGGCCATGGCCAGTTGGTAGAGGCGGCATTGTTCGACACAGCCGTCAACATGCTCGGCTTCCATGCGATGAATTATCTGGTGAGCGGCTATGAGCCGACGCGCTTCGGCAACAACAGCCGCGACACAGTACCATGCAATGCCTTCGAAACGGCGGATTCACCGATCTTCGTCGATTGTGCCAATGATCGCACGTGGCATCGCCTGGCAATGCAGGTGCTGGAAAGACCGGACCTGGCCGAGCACCCCGATTATGCGAAGACGCCGGAGCGGCTGCGCAACCGCGACGCACTGATGCCCGTCATCGCGCAAATCCTTAACACGATGCCGCGCGCCTATTGGCTTGCCCGTATGCGCGCAGCAGGTGTGCCGGCGGGTGCTATCAACTCGATTGCAGAAGCGTTTGCCTCGGAGGAGTTGGCGGCCCGCGGTCTGGTGCACGCCATTCCGCACTCGGTGGTAGGATCGGTGCCGAATATCCGCTTACCGTTCCAGCTGCACGACACGCCACTTGCTGACCCGATCGCCGCGCCGGGACTGAGTCAGCATGCGCTGGAGATCTTGACCGATGTTCTGGAGTACGATGGCGAGCGGATCACCGCAGTGGCCAAATCCGGTGCTGTCACCCTTCGCTGACCAGGTCACGCAGTGGTCTGACGCGATGTACTCGCGCTGAGGCCCGCTGGCAGGCGCAAGGTTAGCGCCAGGGCGGCAAGGCCCATGCAGGCGGTCAGCAGAAAGACACCATGAAAAGCGTATGACGCTGCCTGCGCGAGGTCTGCCCGCTCGGTAATCGCCATTGCCATCTGACGATCGAGCAATCTCCCTAACGGGTCCGAGACACCGGGCAAAGACCTTCGCAAGCTGAACGACAGGATGATGCCGCCCATGGCGGCCCCGAGCGCCTGACCCAGAAATCGCATGAACATCACCGCGGAGGTGGCTGCGCCGCGTTCGTGGTACGAAACGCCGGTCTGCACGCAAACGATCCATGTCGTATTGCAGAACCCCAAGCCAACTCCAAGGATCGATACGCCCAGCACGGCGTCGGCAACCGAGGACTGTGGCGTGAGCATGGCCAGCAGCAGTGCGCCGACGATGATCCCGCACGCGCCGACGTAACTGGTGATGCGATACGTGGTATGGACCATCAACCACCCTGAGCCGATGCTGCCGAACGTCCACACGATCACCATGATTCCGAGGACGAGACCGGCAGTGCCTGTCGTGCCGCCCATGACCGCCTCGACGAAGCCTGGCAGCGACGCGATCACGCTCATGATCGCCCCACCAACGGCGAATGCACCCAGGCTGGCAACCACCACAACTCTGTTCCGCCAAAGCGTCCGCGGCACCATCGGCGCAGATGTCCTCACCTCATGCCAGGCAAAAGCAACAAGCGCGGCGATCCCTGCAGCAAAGGAGGTTAGCGCGGTGGCTGCTCCAATACGTCCCCAGCGATCGGCAGCAAGAACCACACCACCAATCCCGGCCATCAACAGGACGGCGCCGACGATATCGATCGGGTGGCGGCGCGGCGTCGTGTCCTCGTGGAGGAAAGCGACCAACATGGCCATCGCGGCAACGACAATGGGAAGATTGATCCAGAACACCAGTCGCCAGGTAACCTGCGCGACAAGCAGTGTCCCGAGGCTTGGCCCGGCGATCGCAGCGACGCCGAACACGCCCGACAGCATGCCCTGGATGCGCGCCCGCTCCACCGGGCGGTAAATGTCGCCGATGATCGTATAGGCGATCGGCTGGACACATCCGGCCCCACACCCTTGCAAAGCACGAAACGCGATCAGGCCTGCGATGTTCGTGGCGAGGCCGCATAGGGCAGAGCCGACGAAGAAGATCGCGGATCCGGCCAAGAAGATCTTCTTGCGCCCGTACAGGTCGGCGAGACGGCCATACACCGGTATGGTCACGGCCTGCATCAGCAGATAAGCAGAGAAGACCCAGGAAGTCAGTTCGGCTCCCTGCAGTTCGACGGCGATAGTCGGCAACGCCGTCGCCACGATCGTGCTCTCAACGGCGGCCGTGAAGGTCGCCATCATACAGGCCGCAAGAACGAGACTGCGCCGCGCGTGAATTGGAGCAGAATCGACCACTATGCGAAGTCCTTCGAGAGGCGGCGCTCGGATCACGTCTTGTAGACGCAATAACATCACTGCCGTTAGAATGCATAGGTGAAATGTCAGTGTCCGGGAGACTACGCATCAATCCTCGCTTCGCACCGGTCGGCGATTACGCGCTGTCCATTGAATTCGACAACGTAATTGATCCGGAGGTGAGCGCACTGGTACGTGCTCTGGACCTGGCGATCGCCGCATCGGATATCCCGGGCATTGTTGAGACGGTACCGAGTTTCCGCACACTGCTTATCGTCTACGAGCCGGAAGATATCGGGTTTGACCCGCTGATCCAGCAACTGTCACAGTTGATCAGCCTTGGTCTCAATGTGCGGGCGACCCGTGGCCGGTCCTGGATCGTGCCGGTGGCGTACGGCTTCCCCGACGAGGCGGATTTCCGCGACATCGTCGCGGCGACCAGACTGACGTCTGAGGAAATCATCGCGATCCACAGCAGCGCCGTCTTCCAGGTCTACGTTGTCGGCTTTGTTCCCGGCCTGCCGGTGCTTGGCGGCCTGCCAGCGGCGCTGCATCTATCCCGTCGCCCGGACCCCCGACCCGATTTGCCGGCCGGACGCGTAATGATCGGCGGCATGCAGGGGATCATCGTGCCGATGCCGATGCCGTCTGGCTATTACAGTTTAGGGCAGACGCCATTGCGGCCTTACCAACGTGGCGCCACCAATCCATTCTTGTTTAGACCAGGGGATCGCATCCGCTTCCAACCGATCACGCCTGCCGAGCTCGATGTAATGGCAGGCACGTCCAGCGAGCACTTCCTCGCCACCGGAGACGAGTGATGCAGGGTCCGGCGCTGCGGGCCATCGCCCCTACTCCCTTTGTCACTCTTCAGGATGGCGGCCGTCGAGGATGGCGACGTTTTGGCCTGTCCGGCGCCGGCGCCATGGACAGAATGTCGCTGGTAATCGCCAATTCGCTCGTCGGTAACCGGGCAAGCGAGGCCGCACTTGAATTCGCCTATGCGGGTGGCGAGTGGACCGTGGAGGCGGCAAGTTGTCGCATCGCGGTCGCCGGCGCTGGCTTCACCACGACCATCGATGGTGTCGCTGTTCCGCCGCTGACGTCAGCGATCCTCCGAGGCGGGCAGCGATTGCGCATCGGTGGATCACCCAAGCGAGTCTGGGGCTATCTGGCGATAGCAGGCGTGTTCGCCATCCCACCGGAATTTGGCAGCCGATCGACGCACGTGCGAACAAGAATTGGGGGTCTTCACGGCAGAACGATCCAGGCGGGGGCTACCTTGCCGCTGCTCGCTTACCGGGCAAACGATGAGCCTGAGCGGGCAATGAGCGTGCCGCATGAGGAAGCGGGGCCCTGCCGCATTGTGCTTGGCCCGCAGGACGACTTCTTTGGCGAAGACTCGATATCGTTGCTGCTGAACAGCGAGTATCGGGTAACTTGGCAGCAGGACCGCATGGCATACCGGCTGGAGGGGCCGAGTCTGCCGCACAGCAAAGGCTATAATATAATCTCCGACGGCGTCATGCCCGGCTGCATCCAGGTCCCAGGAAGCGGCACACCGATCCTGTTGATGCGTGATGCCGGGACAGTCGGGGGATATCCCAAGATCGCCACTGTGATCGAGCCGGACCTAGGCCGAGTGGCGCAGATGCGGCCCGGCACCGTGGTGCAATTTCAAGCCATCGGCGTCGCTGAGGCACATGCCATCCGCCAGCGTTACCTGGCCCGATTGCAACTGGTTGCCGACGGAACTGGGCCTCTGCCGAGCGCGCTGACTTGATTTGCTAGTCCGTTGTCAACTCGCCCATGAGAACGCATGCCGGTGAAGATTGTGGCGGTCGTTGAGACCTAACACGCTCGGATAGTGACGGCGCGCGGGTGCTGTTGAAGCCCGCCGCGGCCTGAAACCGCCTTGACAGCCCAGTTGCGCCACACCGTCCCAACAACTCAGCGAATTGCCAGGCAAGGTGGGGACGGCCGACGATGATGACCTGAAAATCGAACATCAGCGCGGCACAAGCCTCGCGCGCCTCTGCCAGCGACCCAGCATTGGTCAGACGGCTAATTCTGCGCATTTCCTCGCGCAGGTATCGGACATCGGTTCCGAGCCGGAACGGGGGACCAGGAGGAGTTTCTCGTTTCTTACCGGTTTCAACCATCGTCTCATTTGCCTGTCCCACTGCAAAATATTGCACCAAAGGCAGTTTCGATGCGGTTTCGGAGCGTCGCGATTATCGAAACTGTCAAGTAACGTTCCGGCCAATATCCTTTCAACGCCTGGGGCACCCCCACAAGAGCAGCGTCCGGTGATATGACATTCAGCAAGATCCTCCACGGCTTGCAATTGGCTGACCCCCTGCGAGCTACAGCATGCAAGGCGTCGTCCTTCGACACGGGCGCCGCCAATAGGCTTTGGCGCCTGATGCGGCGAGCTCTGATCGGGCGCGGCCTGCGCAGCGTTCTACCGGAAATGCTGGCCATTCTTGGCTTGCTTGGCATGATCTGGGTGAGCACCGTCATAATCCTCGAACGAGAACGCGCGCATGCACTGGAAACAGCGCGCAGTATCACGGTCGCGCTGTCGGAAGCCTTCGCCGAAACGACCGCCCGCATCGTGTCGGAGGTGGACCAGACGCTGCTCAGCGCCCGGACATCATTGGCGCAACTTGGTAAGGACTTCGATATTCAGCGCTGGGCCCACGACCAAATCCGCAACGATCAGTTGCGCGTACAGGTTGCGCTGATGGACAAGGACGGCGACGTCATCAAATCCACACTGGAACGCTCAAACCAGGCACGGATCAACATCGCAGACCGGCCTCATTTCCGCTACCAGCTCGATCCCTCCCACGATGAGCTTTACATCAGCGATCCCGTAATCGGCCGTGGCAGTAAGGAACGGACCATCCAGTTTTCTCGCAAGGTCCTGAACCAGGAGGGTGAGTTCACTGGCGTCGTGGTCCTGTCGTTGGGGTGTGCAGAACTGTCCCGCCTCTATAGCACCGCGGGTACCGATGAAGGATCAGTCACCGTCGCAAATGAACGGGGCGTGATCATCGCGGCAAGTGACGCCTCGCAAGAAGTGGCGGGATTCAAGGCAATAATACCCCCTGCCGCAGTCCAGACGAAGGACAACGGCCGACCGTTTGTTCTTGTGACCAAGCACGATGATCTGCTCGCCTACAAGCAGCTGAAGCGTTACCCGATCACCACGATCATCAGACGCAATGCGGACCAGATTTACGCCCGCTATCGGGTCACTGCCAGACACTTTCTTGTCGCCAGCTCGCTCGCCAGCCTGATGGTTCTGCTTCTCGGCATCTTCTGGGTATCGCAACGCAGGCGTGCGGTCGAGTCGTCGCACGCGCTATCGGTCACGCTTTCCAGCGTCGTACAAGGCATTGCAATGATCGACTTCCGCGGCAGGTTGTCGGTTATCAATGATCGCGCGCGGACGCTGCTGGGTATTTCGAAGCAGAGCAGCAGCGCCGCGGAAGAGATGATCGATCGCCTGGTAAATACTGGCAATCCTTGTCTTGTCTCCAGTCAGGCAGACACTCCGGACCCGAAGCGGCAATCGCTGGTTTCGATTGCAGAGGATGGCCAGGTGATCGAGATCAGCACCACTTGCCTGCCCGATGGCGGCAAGGTGCACACTCTGACCGACATTACCGAACAGCATAAGGCACAGTCGAGGATCCATCATCTCGCTCACCACGATGCCCTGACCGAGCTGCCGAACCGGGTCTTGCTGGCGGACCGGATTCGGGCGGCACTAAGCAATGCCGAGGCCACAGATCAGAAAGTCGTCGTGATGTTCCTGGACCTGGACGGCTTCAAAGGCGTTAATGATACGCGCGGCCACCTGTTCGGCGACCGCCTGCTCCAGCACGTTGCTGGCCTTATCAAGTCTACAATTGCCGAAGACGACTTTGTTGCCCGCCTCGGAGGTGATGAATTCACAATCGTCCGGGAAGGCATCACTGATCTGGCTGAAGCGCTGCAGCTGGCGCCTATGCTGATCGACCGTATCAGCGACCCGGTCACCATCGACGGCCGGGAAGTTCGGGTAAGTGCAAGCATCGGTATTGCAGTCTTCCCACGCGACGGCAGCGACCATCATGAGTTGTTCAGACATGCCGACATCGCGCTGTATCGCGCCAAGAACGAAGGCCGGGCGACATACCGCATGTTTCAACGCGGCATGGACGAGAGCCTGCAGCGGCGCATGCTGCTCGAAGCAGAACTACGGAGCGCTCTCGACGCCGGCAAACTCGAGGTGCATTTCCAGCCCCAAGTGGAGATCGGCTCGCTCCGAATCGTTGGATTTGAGGCTCTGGCACGCTGGCAGCACCCCGGTCTTGGCTGGGTACCACCTACTGACTTCATTGCACTCGCTGAGGAATGTGGCCTGATCAATCAGCTGGGTGCATTCGTGCTGCGGCAGGCTTGCAGGGAAGCCACCAGCTGGCCTGCGTCCTGCTACGTTGCGGTCAACGTCTCGCCACTGCAGTTGCTCGATACGGGGTTCCCCGAACTTGTCAGGAACGTTCTGGTGGAGGCTGGACTTCCGCCGCGTCGTCTTGAATTGGAAATCACTGAGAGCGCGATGACTGACAGCGGCGGACATACGATGGCTGCGCTCGAGTCGTTGCAGGCACTCGGCATCCGTCTTGCGCTTGACGACTTTGGCACCGGCTACTCCAGCCTGAGCAACCTCCTGCGCATCCGCTTCGAGAAGGTCAAGATCGATTCCTCCTTTGTTCGAGGTCAGCTGCACGATCCCAAGGCGCATGCAATCGTTGCCGCAATCCTTGCGATGAGCCAGCACATGGGGTTGACCGTGACCGCCGAGGGCGTGGAGACGGAAGCCCATCTGGCAATGCTTCGCGGTCAGAAGTGTCCGCTCATCCAGGGTTATCTTTCGGGCCGAGCAATCGCCAGTGGCGAAACCCTGAAGCTTTTGCGCGATAGTCAGAGCAGCCGCCGCGTTGCGCGCCAGATCGCTGAGATCGTGGCGGAACATGCCGCTGAGCAAGTGCCGCTCACACCGCTCGGTTAAATCACTGCCCTACCTGGGCTGCCCTCATGATGCGATTGCTGATGTCGGGTTACGCGTGGTGCCCATTCCACTGGACGTATCGTTGACATGAAGGCAATGGCGACGGACGACGACTTCGGCGCGGGCCGCATCCGCGAGGACGGGCGAAAGGTTCACCCGGTGTATTTGTTCGAGGTGAAGCAGCCGTCGGAAAGCCGGCACGAGTGGGACTTGTACAAGCTGATCGCCAGTACGTCCGCCGAGGAGGCTTGGCGGCCGCTGTCGGAGCGTGCCTGCCCGCTGGTCAAAGCGTAGGCGGGAGCCGGTAGCGAAGTGATGCGGATGCCGCAACAAACATAGCTGCGGATCCACTGCACTCAATCAGTCTGACCGCCACCTCCATTGCGCAATCTTCAGTATTGCTCGGGTAATGCATCTCTCGCATGCAGGCGACCCGAGCAAGGAAACCTAACCCTTGGCCGAAATAGGTGGCTGATATACAACCTAGGTCGCGGCAAGTGCGGCGACTCGGGGAACATGTGCCATGGTGATGCGCTTTCTGTTCGGCCTGACAGGCTCGCTGCTATCAGGATCGGTGGTTGCCGTGCTTTTCACCGCCCTCATGCAATACGTGTTCCCCGATACTGCTGAATATCAGAAGCCGGCCTCCTTGCATGTGGCCGCACCCCGGGACGGGCTGACGGCACTAATGATCGGCATGCCCGAGCAGCCGGCAAGCCCGCGCGCTTCAGCGGCGCTCACCGCGGGCATTCGGGAACCCGCAAGGTCATCGGAAGTCAATCCGCCGGCGCGGGAGGATCCGGTCGCCCCCGGTCATGGATCGAACACCGGGGCTGCAGGGCTGCCGCCGCATCCGGAGCCTGCTGCGTTGGCACAAGCGGGTGCGCAGAGCAAAGAACAACTCCTCTCCGCTTCGGCACCTGCTGACCTACTCACACAAAGCGAGCGCGACGCTGAAGCACCAACGACATCACCAGATCGTCCGCCGCAGCAAGATGAAACGGCGCACGGCATGCAACCAATTGCCGAGGCATCCGCCCCAGGGCAAAATCCGGAACCGAGTTCACTCGGACACCAGGAAGCGTCGGGAAACAAGCCAACCAAGGCGGGTGACGTGCCTGGCCGATCGGCGGCGGGAAGCAGATCAACGCGGGGCCGATCAGTCAATCACACTGCTTGGGCCGAGCACGCGCACCGCCGCCAGTCGCACCATCAAGTGGATCACCGCCTGCTCATTCGGCAAGCGGAACGCCACGCTCAGGAGTGAGTATATCGGCGGCGATCGATGCGACGCCGACAACCGCTCAGCTCCGTCTATGCCAGTCAGCGCTACGCGGAACGCGGGCCTCTCATTCGGCTCTCAGAGTTTCACTCAGGCGCGGAACTCCAGCGCCACGCCAAAAGCCTCCGTGGCGGCGACGACGATCCGATCCGGCTCGCGCCGCAAGCCTTCAACCGAGCCCGCGCCAAGTGCTCCGGCTGCGAGTTCTAGCGAGCGTGTGCGGACAGTAAGTGCGGCCATGAACTCCGGACGCTCATCGCGCGGAGCCGCATCGGCAAACTCGCGAGCCAGCTGCTCCATCGTGACGATGTCGAACCGCGACAAACCTACAACCAGCGAATATCCTGTCCCACTCCGCTGCACAGCATCCGGCCCGAACATGCTGCGGAACACTCCGGCCAATCCCGACGGTTCACGCGCCGCGATAACCGCGCGCACGATGCCGGTCGCGCCGTTGGCGTGGTGCCGCCATTCGTCGCGCCACACCAGGTCACGGGTGAAGTGATGACAGAAGTATATGCGCCCAGCCGACACCGTGCCCGACGTCAGGCGAACGGTACGAAACCTGGCGTCCTTTGGACCACCCGACAGTTCAACCGGGCGTGAAAACTCGAGCGGCGGCTCTACTGCGACGCCAGCCGCATGCAACGCCTCGTACACCCCGGCGGAGTCCTCGGTAGCAAACACCAAACCGTTCAATCCACAGGGCGCAGCCAGGATCTCGGCGCGCCGCGTGTCGCCGGGGGCGGCCGCGATCAACTCCAGATACTCGCTGCCCAGAATAGCCAGATGGTTCATTGATCCGAGCGTGTGATAGCCGCGCGGCGTCATCGTGAAACCGAGTCGACGCCAGCAGGCCAACCCCGCATCGATCTGATCGCGCAAGTTGATCACAACGTGATCAAGCGTCGGCATTGGCAGTGATGTGTCCATGATGGTCCCCCGTCGCGCATCAGATGCGTTCATAGTGGCGCAGCGGCAGCGGGAAACAAAATGACGGCGCCCTTGAGAGCGCCGCCAAGTTTGGGGGGGAAACGTCACGCGGCGATGGCGGGGAGCCATCCGCCGCTCCCCAGAGATTGGGAGGCCTTACGTCATGTCAAGGTCACAGATTGGAGCGCACCACAGCACGAATCGTCTCGGCGCATCCACACCGGACATGAAAGTTTCTTCATGCAACAGCCGGTCAGTTCCGCCGCTTCGGCTTTGCCGCAGTCACGATGACCGCTTGCTTGCGCGTTGTTCTACGCTCCGCGTCCACGGACTGCTTCCCGAGATCGGGCAAATGCTGACGCAGTGTTTGGAAGCCCTCCCACGGATCATTGCTCTGCCGCGCCAGCCGGTTCGGCACCGTCCGTAGCGTGAAATTTCGAGGATCCAACCTGCGGTTCACCTCTGCCCAAGTGATTGGCGTTGCCACGGTTGCGCCTTCACGAGCGCGTGGGCTGAATGAGGCCACGGCAGTGGCGCCGAGGCCATTCCGTAGCCAGTCAATCAGTATCCTGCCCTTGCGATCGGCCTTCTTCACGGTGGAGAGAAAACGTTCCGGTTGTTGCTGGCTCAGCGTTTCGGCAAATGCCCGGCAGAACGGCTTCACCACGCTCCAGTCCGCAGCCGGTTCCAAGGGAACGACAAGATGCAGACCCTTGCCGCCTGTCGTGCGACAAAACGATTGCAGGCCCAGCCGTTGCAATTGTTCGCGCAGGTCGTGAGCTGCCTTGATGACGTCAGCGAAGGCGACGCCGTCGCCAGGGTCGAGGTCGAACACAACCTGATCCGGACGCAACGGGTCAGTCTCCGTCGCCCCCCAGGCATGCAACTCGATGCCGGAGATCTGCGCCATGGCGATCAGCCCGTCCACGTCGTCGATCACCAGATAAGGCTGGCCGGCAGCTTCACCCTGGCGAATTTCGGAAGGCAACGTCCCATGGCCATGCTTTTGGAAGAAGTGCTGACCCGTGACCCCTTCGGGACACCGCACAATCGCCAATGGCCGCCGCGCCAGTCCAGGCAGCGCATGGTCCGCAACCGCCTTCCAGTATTCCGCCAGATCCTGCTTGGTGACTCCTGGCCACAGGGCGCGATCAGGATGTGACAGCGCGATGTTTCCTACCGTCACCCCTCGCCGCTTCGGTGCCTGCGCCGATACGATGGACGTCTTACGCTCCGGCGGCACGGCAATCACCGGCCCGCGCTTGCGTGCCGTTGGATCGCCCGGCCGTGGCTGCACGGCCTTCCGTTCCGCTTCGGGATCCGCAGGCTCGAGCACCACGTCTTTCGCGTCCTTGTCCTCACGAAGTCCGAGATAGACCGCCTGACGCACACGGCCCGAGCCCGACCATCGGGTGAACTGCACCTCGGCAACGAGCTCCGGCCGCACCCAGTTGATCGTCTTCGGTAATGGTTCACCGGCGACATACAATGAGGCAGGCGGATCCGCACCGAGCTTCGCCAAGCGTTGGCTGAGCCGTGCGAGTTCGTCGTCGGAAAATCCTGTACCGACGCCACCAGCATAGTGCAGTTTGTCCCGATCGTCGTAATAGCCAAGATGCAGCGAACCAAGCCCTGTGCGACTGCCTCCAGGAGGCGTCCACCCAAATACAATGAACTCCTCGCGACCGAGACATTTGATTTTAAGCCAATCCCGACCGCGTCCCGCGCGATACGGTGTGTCTGCACGCTTGCAGATGATCCCTTCCAGGTGGAGCTTCGATACTTCGCGCAACATACCGTCGGCATTGCCGACCTGGTGATCGCTATAGTGCAGCATGCCACGCCAGTCGCTCAGGCCCTGCAGGACGCGCTTGCGCTCCAGCAGGGTGCACTGGCGTAGGTCCCAGCCATCCAGATGCAGCAGATCAAACAGGAAGAGATTCAGCGTGCCGTCTTTGCCCGCCGATAGGGCAGCCTGCAGGGATGGAAAGCTCGATGCTCCGCTCTTCTGGTCTAGCGCCACGAGTTCGCCATCCACCAGGGCCGTATCGGCGCGCAGCCCGCTCACAGCATTGGCAACTGCGGGCAATCGGTCGGTCCAGTCGAGGCCCTTGCGCGTCAGCAGCCGCACCTTGCCGTGATCAAGCCAGCACAGCAAGCGATAACCATCGAACTTGATCTCGCTCACCCAATCACCGTCGGCAGGCGGGTTCTTGGAAACTGAGGCGAGCTGCGGTGCTTGACGCTGTGGCAGCTTGCCTCGAACGGCCCCTTCCGCTGGCGGGTTCTTGCTGGGCTCGTGTGCCTGCTTCGGTGCCGCCTCCTGCTGCTCGATCGTCGGCGCGTCGGCGCCCGCACGCTCTGCCTCGTCGTGCCCTTTGATGAGCAACCAATTATCCTGGCGACTGCGTTGGCCAGGTCGCGGCTTCAGGCGCACCAGCGTGAAGCGCCCATGCAGCCGCTTGCCATCAAGCAGGAAGCGCAGTTCGCCTTTGCGCATGCCAGTGTCGGGATCGTCCAGCGGCTGCCATGTGCCACGATCCCACAGCTCGACCTTGCCTGCGCCGTATTGGCCGTCCGGGATAGTCCCTTCGAAGTTTGCGTAGTCGAGAGGATGATCTTCGACATGGGCGGCGATCCGCTTATCCGCGGGATCAAGAGACGGTCCTTTGCGAACCGCCCAACTCCACAACACGCCCTCGTGTTCGAGGCGGAAGTCCCAGTGCAAGCCGGCACGGTGCGCCTGATGCTTCTGCACCACGAATATCGGCCCCTGGCCGTCCGAGGCCCCATCCTTCGGCGCAGGCTCACGTGTGATCGCGAAGTCGCGCTTGGCACGGTAGGTACGGATCGACGTATCGCGCGGCGCGGTAGTGCTGGAAGCCATACGTTCTCCCCGGACAATCTGTCGAAATTAGAAACGTCCGCCCTCTCGGATAGTCACTGCTTTATTCATGCACGACCTATTGAAGTGTCTGCAATGACGCGCGGGCCGCCCGCTACATTCTTGGGTGTGGCATCACGCAAAGCGGAGCAATGAAGCAGCCCGCAATCCATTCCAGGGGTTGCGATATTTTTTGTGGCTGGCCTTGCGCGGCAATGTGTTGCATCGCGCGGGCGAGAGCATGCCGGCACGTTGCGAGATGGCAGTACGGCGGCAAGAAATCGTGAAGGTGCTAACCGGCTCGTGAACGCGAGGCGCAGGTTCGCACGATTAAGGTTCCATTAACCTGTATCGCAGCAATAACGTCTGTCGCCTACCAGCCGGAGCAAAATGAAGGTTCTGTTCGTGACCAGCGAGTTCGCCGATTTTGCAAAGGCGGGTGGGCTCGGGGATGTTTCGGCAGGCCTGCCGCGCGCGCTGCGAAGCCGCGCGATCGACATCCGCGTGCTGCTGCCGGCATATCCCGAGGTGATTGCCAAAGCGAGCGACATAACCATCGTGGCACATCTGCCCGGGCGAGCCGGTATCGAGCCCTGTTGTATCGGCCAGACGCTGACCGCGGACGGCCTGCCGCTGTTCCTCGTGCTCGAACCCTCGCTGTATCAGCGCACCGGAAGTCCTTACGCAGCACCCGAGGGGCACGACTGGCCGGACAACGATGTCCGCTTCGCACGCCTGTCGCTCGCCGCCGCGGAAATTGCCGCTGGCACCGCAGGGATGAACTGGGTTCCGGACTTGTTGCACGTCAACGACTGGCCGGGAGGCATGGCGCCGGCGTACTTGCACTGGCAGGGCGCGCACGTGCCGACGATCCTCACCATCCACAATATCGCCTATCAAGGCCTGTATCATCGCGAGCGGATGCAGACGCTTGGCATACCTGAGAGCGCATTCGACATTAACGGCGTCGAGTTCCACGACCGCATATCGTTCCTCAAAGCTGGCCTGTTCTACGCGGAACATATTTCCACCGTCAGCCCGACCTATGCCCGCGAGATCACCACCGAAGCACTCGGCTGCGGCCTGCACGGGCTGACCAGTGGCATTGCGGCAGAAGGGCGCCTCTCTGGCATCGTCAACGGCATCGACGAGACATGGGACCCGAGCCGCGATCCGCACCTGCCGCACCATTTCGAGGCTGATGACCTCTCCGGCAAGCAGTCAAACGCAGAACTGGTGCGGACTGGCCTGTGCCTGAAGCAATCCGAGGGACCGCTGTTCGGCGTGGTCTCGCGGCTGGTGCACCAGAAGGGGCTCGACATCATTGCCGAGACGGCGCGCGAGATCGTGCATGAGGGTGGCCAGATCGCCATACTTGGCCTGGGTGACCCGGACACCGAGAACATGCTCAGCCGTCTGGCTCGCGGTCATCGCGACCACATTGGCCTCTTGATCGGCTTCAATGAGCCGATGGCACGACGGATCGTTGCCGCCAGCGACTTTTGCCTGATGCCGTCGCGTTTCGAACCCTGTGGACTGACGCAGATGCAGGCACAACGCTACGGGGCGCTGCCGATCGCCCATCGGACCGGCGGCCTGGCAGACACGATCCAGGATGGCGAAACCGGCTTTCTGTTCTCGGAGTTGTCGGGGGAGGGCCTGTTCGGCGCCTGCCGTCGAGCCTTCGAGGCTTACGATGATCCCGAGGTGCTCGACGAGATGCGCCAGGCGGCCATGGCCCGCAGCTTCCTGTGGTCGGGCGCAGCCGAGGAGTACGCACGGCTCTATGCCAAGCTGATCGGCCAACGTCTGCCGCGAGCGGTGCCCGCAACTCGGCGTCGGCCGCGGCGCTCCGTCGAAGATCTGGCCGCAGCGGCCTGACAGAACCAAAGGTGGGCGCAGCCCGCCTTGAAGGCATAATCCATGCACCTTGTCGCATGGAGCAGAGCATGAGCCGTCCACCACTGCCGCCCTTCACCCAGGAAACCGCGATGCAGAAAGTACGCGCGGCCGAAGATGCCTGGAACACGCGGGAACCCGTGCGGGTGGCGCATGCCTACACCGAAGACAGCCAGTGGCGTAACCGGGCCGAGTTCCTGCACGGTCGCATCGCAATTGCAGCATTCCTGACGCGCAAGTGGCAGCGCGAGTTGGATTATCGGCTGATCAAGGAACTCTGGGCGTTCCACGACAACCGCATCGCAGTGCGCTTCGCCTATGAATGGCACGACGATAGCGGCACGTGGTTCCGCAGCTACGGCAATGAGAACTGGGAGTTCGACGAACACGGATTGATGCGCCGGCGCATCGCCAGCATCAACGACCTGCCGATCGCCGCAGCGGACCGCAAGTATCACTGGCCCTTGGGCCGGCGGCCGGATGAGCATCCGGGATTGAGTGATCTCGGCCTATAGCTGGCACGCTTGCCGTCGCCGCAGTTGGTTGAAATGATCCTTCCCGCGAGGGAAGGGGACCGCCATGAGCACGACGACGCAACCCGCCAGCAGCCCGTATCTGCCGGTTCGTGACGACTGGCTGGCGCGACGGACCGAGGCGATCCTGGAACCCGACCTGCCGATCGTCGACCCGCACCATCATCTGTGGGAGCGGCCTGGCTGGAACTATATGCTGGACGATCTGCTCGCCGACACCAACAGCGGCCACAACATCGTCGCCACCGTTTTTGTGCAATGCCGCTCGATGCATCGCGCGTCGGGCCCGGAGGAGATGAAGCCGGTCGGGGAGACCGAATTCGTCAACGGCGTTGCGGCGATGAGTGCGTCAGGGGGCTACGGCAAGACCAAGGTTTGCGCCGGTATCGTCGGCCATGCCGATCTGCGATTGGGCGAGCGCGTGCGCCACGTCCTGGAGGCACATATCCGTGCGGGTGGCGGCCGCTTCCGCGGCATTCGTCACATCACAGCGTGGGATGCCGATCCGACGCTAATGAACCCGGCCTACGCGCCGCCGTCAGGACTGCTGGCGGACGCAGCGTTCCGGCAAGGCTTTGCCTGCCTGGCGCCGCTGAACCTGACGTTCGACGCATGGCTGTACCATCCGCAGATCGATGAGTTGACCGCGCTGGCGCGGGCGTTTCCGGACACGCGCATCTGCCTTAATCATGTCGGAGGACCGCTGGGCATCGGTGTCTATGCCGGCAAGCGTGACGATGTGTTCGGCAAGTGGTCAGCCTCGATCCGTGCGCTGGCGCAGTGTCCGAACGTCGTGGTCAAGCTGGGCGGCATGGCAATGCGGATCAACGGATTTGATTTCCACGAAAAAGCCGACCCGCCATCATCAGAAGCGCTCGCCGCGGCGTGGAAGCCGTATGTCGAGACCTGCATCGCGGCATTCGGCGCCTCGCGCTGCATGTTCGAAAGCAACTTCCCGGTGGACAAAGGCTCGTACGCCTACGCGCCATTCTGGAATGCGTGCAAGATTCTGGCACGCGGAGCAAGTGCGGCGGAGAAGGCTGATCTGTTCTGCGGCACGGCAGCGCGGTTCTATCGATTGGAGATCTGAGCATGCGCACCCTGAAGATCGGCGACGTCACAATTACCAGCATCATCGAGCGCGATGGCCCCTGGCGGCAGCCGGAAGACATGTTTCCCGCCTATGATCCGGACCTCGGCCGCCGGTACCTGGCCGAGATGGATCCCGAGGTATAGGACACGGCGTCCAACCGCATGGTGATCACCTATCAGACCTTCGTCGTGCGGACACCGCATCATACGATCCTGGTGGACACCTGCACCGGAGAGGACAAAGGCTATCCCGCGCCGATGGACTTTCCGAAACAGCCCTGGCTGGACGGATTCAAGGCCGCGGGTCTCAGGTTCGAGGACGTCGACTACGTGTTCTGCACGCATCTGCACATCGACCACTGCGGTTGGAACACCGTGTTGCGCAACGGGCGTTGGGTGCCGACCTTCCCGAAGGCGAAGTACATCTTCCACAAGAAGGAATACGCCGCCTGGGAGGCGGCGACGGCGCGCGGCGACAATCCACCCGGGAACGTCTGGCGCTTCAACTGCGAGCCGATCGTCGCGGCGGGCCAGGCGCTGCTGGTCGACGACGACTATACACTTGACGATACGGTCTGGCTGACGCCAACGCCGGGACATTCCCCATGCCATTGCTGCGTGAACATCCAGTCGGGCGGGCAGCGCGCCTCGGTGACCGGCGACATGATGCACCACGCTCTGCAATGTCGCGAGCCCGATTGGTCCACCATCTTCGACTGGGACGCGAAGCAGGCCGCGGCGTCACGGCGCAAATTCCTGAGCGACGTCGCGGATACCAGCACGCTGATCCTGCCGATCCACTTTCCTTCACCGACGGTGGGTCGCGTGACAGCGGATGGCAATCGATTCAAATATGCATTTGTGCGGTGAGGCGATGCGGACCTATCACTACGACCATGTCCACCTGCGCAGCCCAAACCCGGACGCAACCGCGCGCTTCTTCGAGACAATGTTCAATGCCGAGGTGACGCGCAGCGTTTATCCGCCAGGTACCCTGTACCCGGGACAGATGCGTGTCACCATGAAAGTTGGCGGCCAGAAAGTGCTGATCGCACCGACGCATCCGCACGATCCCACCGACGTTGCGCCGCAGTTCCCTTACTACGGGCTCGAACACATCGGCCTGACCGTTGATGATGTCGATGCGGCCTGCGATGAGCTGCGCGAGAAAGGTGCGGACGTGGTGATCGGTCCGCTGACCCGCGATCCGGGCACGCGGCTGGCGTTTATCCGCGGGCCGGAAGGCATCATGGTGGAGCTGGTGCAGGTCCGCTAGCGATGGCGGTCGATGCCGCACGGCCGCGGCCACGCGTCGTGATCGTCGGTGCCGGATTCGGCGGCATCAACGCTGCGCGGGGCTTGGCCGGCTGCGGCGTCGACATTCTGCTTATCGACCGCACCAACCATCATGTATTTCAGCCGCTGCTTTATCAGGTTGCGACCGCCGCGCTCGCCCCATCGGACATTGCGAGCCCGGTGCGCGCAATGTTGAGGCGCGACCGCGCCACGAGCGTGATCATGGGCGAAGTAACGGGCGTCGATACCAACCGACGCGTGGTTACCGTCGAAGATACCGGCGAGTTCACCTACGACTACCTCATCCTGGCGACCGGCGCCGCCTACAACTGGTTCGGCCACGAGGAGTGGTCAGCGCATGCAACGGTGCTGAAGACCCTGAGCAACGCGGAGACGATTCGCCAGCGGCTGCTCTGCGCGTTCGAACGAGCGGAAAGCAGCAGCGATCCGCATGAGATCGAGCGACTGCTCACCTTCGTGGTGGTGGGTGGCGGACCGACCGGCGTTGAACTCGCCGGCTCAATCGCTGAACTGGCGCGTTTCACTCTTGCGCGTGACTTCCGCCATATCCGACCGCAATCAGCGCGGGTGATCCTGTGCGAGGCCGGATCGCGCCTGCTCGCCGAGTTCCCGGCCACGCTGTCTGACTATGCCGCGACGGCGCTGCGATCACTCGGCGTCGAGGTCAGGCTGCGCGCTTCGGTGGAGCAAATTGACGCTGCGGGAGTGCAGGCAGGCGGGAATCGCATCGAGAGCGAGAATGCGTTCTGGTGTGCGGGTACGCAGGCGCGACCCGTGGCCGCCTGGCTTGGGGTGGACGCTGCACGCAACGGCGGCGTGAAGGTCCGCCCCGACTGCTCTGTGCCAGGACATGACGAGATCTTCGTCATCGGCGATGTCGCAAGTCTCGGCTATCGCAGCGGCAGGCCCCTTCCGGGACTGGCCGCTGTTGCCGCGCAGCAGGGCAAGTACGTCGCGAAGGTCATCGCCGCCCGTGTGAGTGGTCGCAGGGCGCCCCGCCCCTTCCACTATTGCAACCTCGGCACATTGGCCATGATAGGTCGCTCGCGTGCTGTTGCGGACCTTGGCCGTATCCGACTTCGCGGCTTTCCGGCTTGGCTATTCTGGTCGCTGGTCCACCTATTTCTGCTGGCTGGATTTCGCAATCGGATCGTCGTCTATGTCGACTGGTCCTGGGCCTGGTTCACTTATGGTCGTGGCGCGCGGCTGATCATCGGCGAGGCAATGCTCGAGCGGCAGAAGACAAAGCTGCCCGTTTAGTTCAAGCTCATCGAGCAGTTTCGCGGTAGACCGCTGCGCTGGACCATGAATGGTGGCCATCAACGTTTGAGCCCGTTGCAGCGCCTGCTGCACTGGCTCATGGCGATATGCATCTTGGCCATGCTGTTCATCGGCGTGGGCATGGTTTCCATGGTCATGCCGAAATATCTGACGTTGGTTTCCATCCATAAGCCGCTCGGGATTGCGATTCTGGTGCTTGCACTCGTCCGCTTGGCAGTGCGCCTGCGCTATGGTGCGCCGCCGCTGCCAGCTGACCTGCCCGAGCCGATGAAGCTTGCGGCCCAGCTGTCGCATTACGCCCTGTACGCCCTGATGATCGCCATGCCCTTGCTAGGCTGGGCAATGCTGTCCGCGGCTGCCTATCCGGTCGTACTGTACGGGAGCGTGCATCTTCCAGCGATCCTGCCGCGGAGCGATGGCCTGCATACGCTGCTTTGGAATGCCCACTTCTACCCGGCTTTCGCCTTCTTCGCCTTGATTCTGCTGCATGTCGCGGCGGCGCTCTTTCATGCGCTCGTCCGACGTGACGGTGTATTTGATGCAATGGTGCCTTGGTCGACTTCCGACAGGGTCGCTCCCGCCGAATAACAGTCTGGCGTCGATAAGGGAGCGCCGGCGGAAGTTCACGCTTCTCGCCGGCGGCTCGTCACCTAAGCGATCTGCCAGCCCTCCTAAAAGAAGACGAAGGACCGGACCACCACGTTTTTGCGGCATCGGGCGTCGGCAGGCGCGGTCGGATCAATGCAGGCAGAGTGGAAAGACCAGCGCGAGACCGACCCGTCGGTCACCGAGTCATAGCACTTCAGCATTGAAACCTCATTGGGCTTCTGCTGCGGGAACCAGTACCACTCGTGGTTGGGACGGTGGGTGAAGCGGGTGGTCTCGCCCACGCGATCGTCGTAGATCCGGTAGTTGTTGATGTACGGCTGGTCGGCAAACGAAGGCCAGGCGCACAGCACGAACGGATACTGCTCGATCGTCTCGATCGGCTTGGCGAGATTGATCGACATGAACCGCCGCGACATTTTCGCGTCGGCCTCCTCCTCGGTGTAGTTCTGCGTGCGTCCAAAATTCCGCAGGTTCTTGGTAAGCAGCTCGCGGCAGCGCACACGGCCGCTGTTGTCGTTCAGGTCGTTGTGCACCAGCATGGCGTAATTGGCGTTCACGCCTGGGTTCTTGGCGTCCTGATTTTCCGTGCGGTCGCCCGCGTAGTCCTTGTCGAACACGTCGTGGTTATAGACCAACGCATCGGTCGCGTCCGGGAAGAACTCAAGCAGGACCTTCTCGATCTCCGGGTAGTAGACCCGCTCCACCTCCTCGGAATCATAGATGTTCGTGCACTTGGACTCTAAGTGCGCGAGCGAGAGGCCAAGCTTGTCCATGCATTCGGGGCTGTCGGGACGGAGGCCGGGGTAGTACTCGCCGATGCGCCGCGCGTCGCGCAGCACCATCGGGAAGAACAGGTCCCGCCGCCGGTTGTCCTTCTCATTCTGCCGCAGGATCGCCGCTGCGTCGGCGCGCATCGGGTCGCGCCAAACGGCGTTGGACGGGACTATGGAGTAGGTCGGCCGCTCATGGACAGTGTAGGGCAATGGCAGTGCCACACCGCCTGCGGGGACTTTGATAGTGTTCGAGTTCCGGATGTAGGCCACGCACTCGTCCCAATCGCGGAAGGCGAGACCCCACTGTGTCTTGATCGGGCCCGGTGGCGCCTTGTCGATCATCTCGATGACACGCTGCCCCCCGCCCTCGGCGATCTCGGCGAGCGCATCATCGAGCGCCTTGGCGGTCCCCGCATCGCCGTCCCGGTCGAACGACATGTACGACAGGCCACCATGCGCCGCGATGGGCGGCGGCTGCCCTTCCGTGCGCTGCAGCGGCGGCACATAGGCCGACGTGGCTCTCTCTGCGTTCGCCGCGATTTTGCTGTCGGCAACGAGCTGGCTCATGGCGCATCTCCGATGATTTCGACCTCACGGTGGCACAAGGAGCCTGATTTTTCCAGACCGTGAGCGCCGGTCATCCGCACGCCAAGCGGCGCCACAAATCAGCGCGACTGCCTTCAGGTTGCGATCGAGCGTGCGGTCCCAGGTCTCCTCACGCGCCAATCGGTATATCGATGCAAGAGCCTGCGTCGTTACTGCCGAGCGACAGCCTGATTTCGGCACCAGTTGAGCGGAGCTGATTATGGATCGGTGCCTCTACGGCTCTGACTGGCCTCCCCTGCTGGTCCGATGTCGCGGCCGATGTTAGGCTACAGGCATTGGGAGGACGTAATGCTGAGCAGGACCCAGATCGAGCAGTATAACGAAGTTGGCGCCATCGTTGTGCCAGACATTCTCAGCTTAGACGAGGTACAGCGGCTGCGCCGTGTTACCGACGAGTTCGTCGAGCGCGCCCGCGGTGTAACCGAGCATACCGACATTTATGACCTCGAGGACAGCCACACCCCGGACAACCCGCGGGTTCGCCGGATCAAGGCGGCGCATCTGCATCATCCGGAATACGAACGCCTGGTGCGGCATCCTAAAATCCTCGCCGTGCTGCAGGACCTATGGGGACCGGACATCCGGTTCGATACGGCCAAGCTGAATATGAAGTGCGCCGGGTTCGGCGCGCCGGTGGAATGGCACCAGGACTGGGCGTTCTATCCCCATACCAACGATGACCTTGCCGCTGTGGGTGTGATGTTCGACGACATGGAGATGGCGAACGGTCCTCTGATGATCGTGCCGGGCAGCCATCGCGGACCGATCCACGACCACCACGCCGAGGGTATCTTCTGCGGCGCGATGAATCCCGCCTGTAGCGATGTGGACTATGCGTCGGCGATACCGCTCATCGGGAAGGCGGGCTCGATCACGGTTCACCATGTGCGAGCGGTGCACGGCTCGGCGCCGAATGTCTCCGACAACGATCGTCGGTTGCTGCTGTTTCAGTTCCGCACGGCGGATGCATGGCCGCTCCTGGGCTTCCCCGCCGGCATAGAAAAGTTCAAGGAACTGATGGTATGCGGGCAACATCGTGAGCCACGGCTTGAGCGCGCGCCGGTGCGGTTGCCGCTGCCACCGGCAACGCTGCAAGGCTCGCTCTATGAAAACCAGAAAGGGATGAAGAGCCGTTACTTCGCCAAGCCGGTCGAAGCGCGCGAGCCGGAGCCGGCGAAATGAACGACGCCACGCCGGTTCGGCCGCCCGTCGTGGATTCAACGTTCGACAGCACACGCCCGCTGTTTGCCGATGGTCCGCCGGATCCGGTGGTGTACGACGGCTCGCCGCGTGCGATCCGACAGCGCACGGTGAACTTTGCGGCAAAGCGCTTCGCCGACATGATGTACGTCACCGGCCTGGACCGTAGCACGGCGGAGCGGCATTTCCGCTGGCGGCCACTGGGTATGCCAGGCGGCCTGAGTGCGCGTCCCGATGTATCGGCTGGCCAGAATGAACTGGTCGCCGCGCATCGTGCCGGGCGCCTGACGATCGAGACCAACGATGCGGACCGCCGCGCCATTGTGCGCTGGAGCGATCCCGCCTTCGGCACACCGCTCAGCGGCTCGGCGATTGCGCGTCGCGGCTACGGCGGCATCCTGCTCGGCTCGCGCGCCGAACCGATGTTTGATCCCGCGCCGATTGCGCGGCGCACGCCCAATCCTGATCGCGCGTGGCCGCAGGGCGATGCGGTCGAACCGCCAGCGCTACCGCCACCCGAGTTGGCCGCGGCGCTCGATGCGCTGTTCGCCAACTCGCCCGGCATCTACGGTATCCTCATCGCGTCGCCGGAACGCGTACTCGCCGAGCGCTATGGCGCGTTCGGCGCGCCAGACCGTGCGACGCCGAGTTGGTCGATGACCAAGGCCGTTACTTGCACGTTGATCGGCCGGCTGATCCATGAAGGCTGGCTCGGCTCGGTTTATGATCCGGCACCAGCGCCGCTGTGGCGTGATCCGCGCTCGATCCATCATCTGATCACACTCGATCACCTGCTGCGCATGCGTTCGGGTCTCGGCTTCCCGGTGGTCGACGAACATGGCCGCGCGACGATCGGGTTCGAGAACAGCGCCGTGTATCAGGATGCAGCGGACGCATTCGACGCGGCACAGCGTTCGATTGTCGCCACCGTTCCTGGCTCGGTCTACCGCTACATCAATGCCGGCATCAACGTGCTCGGCGCAGTCATCCGCGACCGGATCGAGCATCGCGGACTGCCATATCACGCCACTTTGTATGGGCTTCTGGCCGACCGGCTGGGGATGAGCACGTATCAGCACTCTGCCGATTGCACCGGTAACCTCATCGCATCGGGTTCCGGGTTCGCCACTTTGCGCGACTACGCGAAGCTCGGCGTGCTGTATCTGCAGCACGGCGTGTGGGACGGCGAACGACTGCTGCCGCCGGGCTGGGTGGACTATGCGTTGTCACCGACCCACGCCGGTAGCAGCTATGCCGCATGCTTCCGCAGCAACGCCGACCGCAGCTTCCCCGATCTGCCGCCGGACACTGCGTGGGCATCGGGTGCTGGCGATCAGCGAATCTTCATCCTGCGCAAACACCAGCTGGTGGTGGCAGTTTCCAATGAAACCGACCACCCGATGGATCTGTCCGCGCTCAACCGTGCCATTGCGACCGCCATCGGCATAACCTGGCGATAAGAGGAGTCGTTTCATGGCAACAATTCGCAACGTCGCCCGCGAGAAGCTCGAGCAGGGGCACCTCTCGCTCGGCTGCGGCGTTCGCCTGACTCGCAGTGTCGAAATCGCCATCGCCATGAAGACGGCGGGCTTCGACTGGCTGTTTCTCGATCTCGAGCACGGCACGATGTCCATCGACGCCGCGGCACAGATCGCTACTGCAGCCCTGGATGCCGGAATCGCGCCATTGGCGCGCGTGCCGAACGGCGAATATTCGATCGCAACGCGTCTGCTCGACAATGGCGTTCTCGGCATTGTCGTGCCGCATGTCGATACGGCCGATGAAGCGCGCGAAGTCGTACAAAAGTTGAAATACCCGCCCATCGGCCATCGATCGATGGGTGGCACAGGTCCTCACTACAGCTTGCGCTCTGCCAGCACCGGGGATGCAGCAAAGGCCCTGAATGCGGCAAATCTCACGGTTGTGATGCTGGAAACACCGACGGCCATTCAGAACGCCGATGCAATCGCGGCGGTGCCAGGCGTCGATGTGCTGCTGATTGGCACCAATGACCTATGCGCCGAAATGGGAATTCACGGCGATTTTGGCAACGAACGTATCGCTGATGCGTATCGGACCATGATCGCTGCGGCGAAGAAAAACGCAAAGTTCCCTGGAATGGCCGGTGTTTACAACGAGCCGTTGATGCAGCGCTACATCGGAATGGGTGCGCGATTTATCCTGTCCGGCAATGACGCGGCGTTCCTGATGGCGAGCGCCGGACAGCGCACCGGATTCCTGCGGAAGATCCACACGGCGATGTGACGCGCGGTCGGGCGAGGGGTTCCACATCTACCCGCTGAACAGCGGGAGGTGGAACATGCCCAGCGTCACACGCCGCATGTTGCTTGGGTCCACTGTCGGTGGCTTCGCCATGGTGGCGGTGGAAGGCCGTGCTGATGACACGACGCCTGTCAACCCTACCACGTCGGCACCCGGGTCACCTGGCGCAATAGATATCGTTTTGCAGATCAATGGCAGCCATGTGCCGCTTGCGGTGGATCCGCGCACCACGCTGCTGGATGCACTGCGTGAACGGATAGGGCTGACCGGCACGAAGAAGGGTTGCGATCGCGGTTCCTGCGGGGCTTGCACGGTACACATCGATGGGCGGCGCGTCTTATCGTGCCTGACGCTGGCAGCACGCGCACAGGACAGGGCGATTACCACGATCGAAGGCCTTGCCAGGGGTGATGCGCTGCATCCGGTACAAGCGGCATTCCTCCACCACGATGGATTTCAGTGCGGCTATTGCACACCAGGCCAGATCATGTCTGCCGCAGCGCTGATCGAAGAAGGGCATACCAAGTCGGACGCGGAGATCCGCGAGTGGATGAGCGGCAATATCTGCCGCTGCGGCGCATATCCGAACATCGTCGCAGCGATCCGCGACGCGGCGCAGGGGGGCTAAGTCATGCAGGCATTTCACCTGTCACAGCCGGCCTCGCTCGATGCAGCAGTGGCTGCTGCAAGCGCCCAAGGGGCGAAGTTCATTGCCGGCGGCACCGACCTGATGCAGTTACTGAAGGACAATGTCGAGGCACCGACCGAACTGGTCGACCTGGAGCATCTCGGTCTTTCCAGCATCCAGGCTGACGGATCGGAATTGCGTCTGGGTGCGATGGCGCGGATGGCCGATGTCGCCGCACATCCGGACGTACGTGCCGGCTGGCCGGTGATCTGCCAGGCTCTGGAAGCCTCTGCATCCCCGCAGGTGCGCAACATGGGCACGATTGGCGGCAACCTGCTGCAGCGGACGCGATGCGGCTATTTTCGCGATACTGGTTTCGCCTGCAACAAACGTGAACCTGGCTCTGGTTGTCCAGCCATAGCCGGCGAGAATCGCCTGCTCGCGATCCTCGGCGGCAGCGACCATTGCATTGCAACCCATGCATCGGATCTTGCGGTTGCACTGACAGCGCTTGATACGGTGGTCGAATTGCGCGGCATCAACGGCGAGCGCAGCGTGCCGATCGCCGACTTCTATCGCTTGCCGGGGGATACGCCGCATATCGAGACCGTACTGCAGCCCGGCGAGATCATCACCGCCGTCACGGTCCCGGCCAGCGGCGCGGCGCGCAACTCGCATTACCTTAAGCTGCGCGACCGGGCGAGCTTCGAATTCGCCTTGGTATCAGTCGCAGTGGCCTTCGAGTTGCGCGATGGTGTAGTGCAGGACGCACGTCTTGCGGCGGGTGGCGTTGGCACTCGGCCCTGGCTGCTGCCGGATGTCGAAGCGGCGCTGCACGGCAAGGCGCCGAATGATGCCGTGTTGCGCGATGCCTCATCCGTGGCGGCGGTGGGAGCACATCCTGCGAGGCAGAACGGCTTCAAGCAGATCTTGTTGCAACGTGCCGTCTTCCGCGCGTTGCAGACGGCTTCGGCCTGACGGAGGCTTTGCATGGCGTTCATTGGACAAGGAATCGATCGCGTCGACGGCAGGCTGAAGGTGACGGGCAGCGCACGCTATGCAGCGGAGTTCAAGGTGCCGGATGTCGTGCACGCGGTGCTGGTGCAGAGCACCATCGGCGCCGGCGCAATCATCGGCTTCGACCTCGCGGGCGCGAAGGCAATGCCCGGTGTGCTGGCAATCATCACCCCGGAGAACGCACTGAAGCTCCATCTTAAGGGTGGCGCGTCGCAGACCGTACGTGCGCCGCTCCTGCAGGACATGGATGTACACTACAACGGCCAACACGTGGCAATCGTGGTGGCGAACACACTGGAGCAGGCCGATGCTGCCGCCGCGAGAGTGCGCGTGCAGTATCGCCGAGACGAGCCAATCACATCCATGGACGCTGTGCTTGATCAGGCCTATCCGCCAAAGAACTTTCGCAACGGTGAGCGTCCGCCCGACTCGCAGCGCGGCGATCCGGACACCGCATTCGCTGATGCTGTGGCCAGGCTGGACGCCACTTACATCACGCCAATGGAACACCACAATCCGATGGAGCCACATGCGACGATCGCTCGCTGGGACGGCAATCGGCTGACGATCTGGACAGCAACGCAAGGAATTGCGGGGGCGCAGCAGTCACTGGCGACTTTGTTCGGCATCGATCCGCAGGATGTACACGTGATCTGCCCTTATGTCGGCGGCGGCTTCGGCTGCAAGGGCAACACCTGGCCGCCTGCGACGCTTGCCGCAATGGCAGCAAAGGTTGTGCAACGGCCGGTGAAGCTTGCGGTGACTCGCGCCCAGATGTTCACCTCGAACGGTTATCGGCCCCGCACTGTGCAGAAGCTACGCTTCGCGGCTGACCAGCAGGGGCACCTGATATCGATGCGGCACGACGGATTCTCGCAGATGTCGCAGCCGGTAATGGGCGAATTCGCCGAACCGGTGGGATTGGCAACCGAGATGCTGTACGCCTGTCCGAATGTCGCGGTGACACACCGTTTGGTGGCAACCAATGCGCCGTTGCCGACGTACATGCGCGCTCCCGGCGAGGCAAGCGGCAACTTCGCGCTTGAACTGCGCAATTATGCCGAGAGCGATCCGCACGAGAATAAGCCGTTCGCCAGCAAGGCGCTGCGAGAATGCTACCAACAGGGTGCGAAAGCCTTCGGCTGGTCACGCCGTCCGTCCGAGCCGCGCGCCATGCGTGACGGAAACGTGCTGATCGGCTGGGGGATGGCAACCAGCACGTATCCGACGCACCGGATGCCGGCGAGTGCGCATGTCCGAGTCGATGCAGATGGAACGGCTTTGGTGCAGGCGGGCACGCAGGATCTGGGCACCGGCACCTATACCGTGATGTCACAGATCGCCGCAGACGAACTCGGAATTCCGGTGCAGCGTATCCGCTTCGAACTGGGTGACAGCAGCTTCCCACATGCACCGGTCTCTGGCGGGTCGATGACGGTGGCCAGTGTGGGACCTGCAGTTAAGGCGGCGTGCGACGCCGTGCGCGCTAAGCTGAGCAATGAAGGCGATGTCGGTGTGCCCGTGCCAGAGTTGCTCGCCCGCCGCAACATGCCTTCGATTGAGGCGAGCGGCGAGGCCAAATCCGGCGAGGAGCAGAAGCGGTACTCGATGCACGCATTCGGTGCGCAATTCGCGGAGGTGCGGGTCGACGCCGATCTCGGCGAGATCCGCGTCAGCCGCTACGTTGGCGCGTTTGATGGCGGGCGCATCATCAACGCCAAGACTGCGCGTAGCCAGCTGATCGGCGGCATCGTGTTTGGCATCGGCATGGCGCTGCTGGAAGAGACGCATGTTGACGGCGAGACCGGCCGCGTCGTGAATGCCAACGTCTCTGAATACCTGATGCCGGTCAACGCCGATATTCCGGACATTCAGGCCATTATCGTCCCCAATGACGAGCTGGTATCCAATCCTCTCGGCGCAAAGGGCATTGGGGAATTGCCGATGGTCGGCGTCGCTGCTGCCGTCGCGAACGCCGTGTATCACGCGACCGGCATACGGGTGCGGCAGCTGCCGATACGCATCGAGGATCTTCTCGCCTAGCGGAACCGGGTATAGTGAGCCACGGCAAGATCGCGCCGTGGTTCACCCTCGCAGGGAGTCTGTCATGCGTATCCTTCCGCTTGCTTGCCTCGCCGCAGGTATCGTTGGCATGGCTGTCGTTCCGACACGCGCTGACCTCAACAACGCCGATCGCAGCTTCATTGAGCAGGCCGCTTCCGGCGGTATGGCGGAAATACAGGCGGCACAGCTGGCGCAGCAGCGGTCCAACTCGCCGCAGGTGAAGCAGTTTGCCAATCGGGTCATCGCCGATCATACACAGGCCAACAGCGAACTGCAGCAGATAGCGCAGGATCAAAACGTCACTTTGCCGGAGCAGCCCAGTGCGAAGGATGCGTCTGCATATCGTCGCTTGATCGGTCTGACTGGCACGGCATTCGACCAGGCTTACGCCCAGGCGGAGGTCAGCGATCATCAGCAGGACATCGCGCTATTCCGTAAGGAGGCGCAGTCGGGACAAGATCCGACTGTGAAGAGCTTTGCACAGAAGACGCTGCCGCTACTGGTACAGCATCTGCAGTTGGCGCAGGGGCTCAACCGAAACCAGTGATGGTTTCTCCGCCTCAGCCGATGGCGCCAGGCTGAGTGTGCTACTCAGCCTGCGGCATAACCATCCTCAACCTGATCTCAGGACGCCACTTCGCCTGCCGCCTTGCGAGTGGCTGACACAGCCTCGCGGGCGGCGCGGGCCATCAGGCCGCTATCGTTGGCGATGGTCACGAAGCGGAATCCCATCCCAATCATGCGCGCGGCGTATGCGGCAGTACCATTGTGCAGCCCGGCGAACTTGCCATGCTTCTTGCAGCTTGCCAGCAGCTTTTCATAGATGCCGAGGATCAGCGGTTCCTCGCGATCCAGTGTCGGAATCAGACCAAGTGACAGGCCCATGTCGGACGGGCCGATATAAATGCCATTGATGCCCGGCACCGACAGGATTTCGTCGATGTTGTCGATGCCTTCCTGCGTCTCGATCATCGGGATCACCAGGACTTCATCGTTGGCGATCTTCTGATAGTTGCTTGCCTCTCCGTACATCGCGGCGCGGATCGGGCCGTTGCTGCGCTTGCCGGCCGGCGGATACAAACACGCGGTGGCAAGTGCCTGCGCTTCCATCTTGTTGTTCACCATCGGGCAGACGATGCCCCAGGCACCACCGTCAAGCGCCTTGCCGATGATGCCTGGCTCGTTCCAAGGCACACGGACCAAAGGCGTGACCGGGTGTGCGGTCATCGACTGGAAGCATTGCACCATCGTCGAGTAGTCTTGCACACCGTGTTGCATGTCCACGGTCACGCTATCCCAGCCACACTGCGCCATCACCTCGGCCGAAAAACCCGAGGGGATCGCCAGCCACCCATTGACGCAGGCCTTGCCGGCTGCAAGCCGTGCTTTGAGCTTGTTGGACATTTCGTACATCCCCGCTGCAAATGAAGGAGTCGGACGCTAGGCGGGGGAAATAGGAGCGTCAACGCGTAAACAAATCGTGTCAGCCATGTTCCTGCAATGCGGCGCGAAGATTCCCATTGTGGTCGGCCAGCAGCCGTTCCGCCTCGGTGCGCGCCAGTCCATGCACCAGCAGTATGGCGAGCTTCACTTTGCCATCCGCATTGGCCAGTGCTGCCTGCGCTTGGACCGTCGAGCAATCCGTCAGTTCCTGCAACATGCGAACCGCGCGTGCGCGCAATTTTTCGTTCCGCGCCTGCATATCCACCATCCGGCCGCGGTAGACCCGGCCCAATCGCACCATAAGAGCCGTGGAAAACAGATTGAGTGCCGCCTTCTGTGCTGTGCCCGCTTTCATACGCGTTGAGCCGGCAATCGCCTCGGCACCAGTCTCGATCAATACAGGCAGGTCAGCCTCACTCAGCAACGGCGACCCTGCGCTGTTGGCAATCGCGATCGTCAGTGCGCCGTGGCTGCGCGCTGTCTGGATCGCGGCAACCGTGAATCGTGTGGTGCCGCTGGCAGCGACTCCCACCAGCACATCGGTCGCACCGATCGCATGCTGTTCGACGATTGCTGCCGCGAGATCAACGCGATCCTCCGCGTTCTCCACAGAGCGCAGCAGTGCCGCCTCCCCGCCTGCCATCATCAGGATCAGCCGATCCTCCGGCCAGTCGAACGTGGGCACAAGTTCGACTGCGTCCTGAACCGCAATTCTGCCCGACGTACCAGCGCCGGCGTACGCAAGCCGCCCTCCGGCTGCAAGGTGGACGGCTGCCGCATCGACTGCGCGCGCCAGCATCGGGAGGCCTGGCCCAAGAGCTGCCACCGCCGCCATCTGGCCCTCCCAAAGTGCGGTAAGAATCGTCGACACATCCCAGGTGTCGAGCAGTTCCGAGCGGAGGCTGACCTCTTCCGTCGCCGGCAATGTCATCAGGTGCGTTCCCGTGGTCGCGCGGACTGGAGCCTAATGCCGATAGGATATCCGCGGATCGAGCCACGGATACAGCACGTCGAGGATCAGCGTCGCCAGACCCAATGCTACGATGACAGTAAACACGATGCCTTGAATCAAAAAGTAGTCGTTTTCGCGTATCGCCTGGAACAGCAGCGCGCCGATCCCGGGGTAGCCAAAGATCACCTCCACCAGCACAGCGCCCGACAGGATCTGTCCCAACGCGAGTGCCAGAGCGGTGGTCTGCGGCAGGATCGCGTTGCGGAGGCAGTAACGCAGGAAAATGGTCGAGCTCTTCAGTCCTTTTGCCTCGGCAAACGTGACATAATCCTCGCCCATGGTGGTGACCATCATCCCGCGCATGCCCAGCGCCCAGCCACCGGTCGCCACCAGCACGATAGACAACGCCGGCAGAAGCGCATGCGACACAACATCCCACACGAAGCCTATTGAGAGCGATGGGATCGCACCGGCGGTATAGCCGCCGAAGATCGGCAGCAGCGGGATCTGGAATGCCAGCAGGTACGTCAGGATCAGCCCCAGCAAGAAGAACGGTATCGCATGCAGCGCCCATAGCGGCGGCATGACCCAGCGCATCCAGCGCGGCGCACCGGGCCATGCAAGCAACGCACCCAGCAATGTGCCGATCACAAACGACAGCAGCGTGGTGATGCCAAGCAGGCCAACGGTCCACGGCACCGCCTCGGCCACCATCTCGCGCACCGTCCGCGGGTAGTTGGCAATCGAGAAATTGAAATCCAGCCGAGACGTATCCCGCAGATAGGTCAGGTATTGCTGCCACAACGGCTTATCGAGACCGAAGCGCTGGTCGTATTCCTTCACCATGTCCTCGAGGCCTGCGTGCACGTAGCCGCCGAGCTGCGCCGACTCCAGCAGCTTGGCGCGCACCGGATCCTGCCCTGACAGTTTCGGCAGGAAGAAATTCAACGTCGCAGCGAGCCAGACAATCAGCAGGAAGACAGCAAAGCGGCGCGCGATGTAGGCAAGCTGCATGCGTCAGATCCTCGTGTCATTGCGACCCTCGCGGATGCGAGGGGAAGCAATCCCGCTGTGATTTCGGCACGCTATCGAGATTGCCTCGTCGCGTTACTCCTCACGATGACAGACCCCTTCAAACCGATTGCAGGTTCCACAGCACGATCGGATAGGTCAGATGCCAAGATGCGCCATTGACATAAGGGTTCTCTGCCGTCGGCCAGTTCTTCCAGTAGGTGGTATTCATCGGGATCCGGTGGAAGTTCTGCACCAGTTGGATGTCCGGCAGCTCTGGCAGCCAGATCTCCATCGCCTGATGGAACAGCTCGATCATTTTCGGCTTGTTGTTCGGATCGGTGACGTACATTTCGTCGGTGATCTTGTCGAACGCCGCGTTCTTCCACCGGGCAAAATTCACCAGGTGCGCGCCGGGCACCGCGACGCTTGCCCCTTGATACAGTCGTAGCGTCGAGTAAGGCTCCGTTATCGATCCCCCGTGCCCGTAGATCGAGCCGACATATTGCCCCTTCTGAAAGCGATCATCGAAGTCGGGCGGCATGCTGAGCGATGCCTCGACGCCGTGGCGCCTCAACATCTCTGATAGTACCGGACCGATTGCCGGCCCGGATGCGCCGAAGCCGATGATATCGACCGTCAGCTTCTTCCCCTGCGGGTCCGTCCAGAAGTTGCCTTCCTTCTTGAACCCTCTGCTGGACAGCAGCGCATCACCCTTCTTCGGATCGAACGCCAGCGTGTCGTACTTCGCCAACAGGTCCTTGACCGCGTCGAAATACGGCATGAGCGGGGGATAAGGTGGCATCGGCAGCGACGACACTTGCGATGCTCCGAGGTAGCCCACGTCGATCAATTGCTGTCGGTCGATGTAATGCGACAGCGCCCAGCGCACGTCCTTGTCGTCGAACGGTTTCACCTCGTTGTTCAGGTAGAGCGAGATCGGCCACCAATCGACATAGCCGAATGGTGGCTTCTGCCCCGTGTGGGTGATGATCTTCGGGTTACCCCGGAACAGCGTCGGGAAGGTCGCGGGCTGCATGCCGGTCCCAGCATCAAGCTGGTTGGTGATCAGCGCCTGCGCCGTCGCCTGCTCACCGGCGAACGGCAGCCAGATCGTGCGTTCGATCGCCGGCAGCGGGGCAAGCCCAGCCTTCACCGCCCACCACTCTGGGCGACGATCGAACACCTTCTGTTGCAGCGATGCTTCAGCGACCTTCCATGGGCCAGTGCTGATCGGCCAGCCTTTCGCTATGTCGAAGTGCTTGAACGTCGTCCAGTCCTGGCCTTCGAACACGTGCTTCGGCACGATGTAGACGCCGATGTCGTACTTGTAGGTCATAAAGAAGAAGAACCGCGGCGCCGGCACGATGAAGTCGACCACGACAGTGTTGGCGTCAGGCGCCTTCGCCTCTTTCATGACCTGCTGCACGTCCACACCCCATTTCACCTTCGGGCCCAGATCGCGCAGGCTGTTCAATGTAAATGCCACATCCTCAGCCGAGAACGGCTTGCCGTCCGACCAGGCAATTCCCGGCCGCGTCTTGATGGTCAGCTGCTTGAAGTCAGGCGAATACTGATAGCTTTCCGCCAGCCACATGTACGTCTTGTCGGCGAACGCACTGTAATAAGCCAACGGCTCGTAAATGATGTTGGGTCCATTCTGATGGTTAGCGCCAATCGAGTATGGATTCCACAATTCGAAGTCGACCCAGCGCCCTTCCCGCCCGCCCCACACCAGCGTCATCGTCTTATTACGCGGTGGGGCGGCCGGCTGGGCTGTTGCCAGGCCTATCGGCGTGAGGGCGGCAACCGTCGCGACGGCCGCGCCCTGCACGACGGCGCGACGGCCCATATTATGGCTCGACATCGAGTATTCCTCCCTCGCCTCGAAGTTGCCGGGACTATGCACACGCCCCGGAGCGGATCAAGGGAACCGCCCAGCAACAGTGGACATCAGAACCCGAACATATGATCCAGCGAGAAGCCGCCGGCATCGTCCATCAGTCCGTGGTAGCCGAACAGCCGGCATCCCGTATCGCGCACCAGCACATAACCATCCTGTCCAGCCCGCCGCAGCGTCGCCTGACCGAATACTGCATCAGGCCACACCATCGCAGACCCTGAACACGCGATCGCCATGCGCTCCTCCGCGATCACCTGCCCCATGCTGTCGTGCAGCAGCAGCATCGTGTCTGACTGCGCGTTCCAGG
>JBKPOG010000124.1:0-14700 GCA_046732975.1 Pseudomonadota bacterium | reverse complement strand
CGGCCGCCGAGAGCACTGCGCCGATGATAAAACCGATCGCCACGTGGATGCCCAATGTCAGGCCGAGGATGATCAGGATCACCACCCCGACGATGCCAATGGTCATATACTGGCGATTGAGATAGGCACGGGCGCCTTCCTGGACGGCGCCGGAAATCTCCTGCATCCGCGCGGTGCCGGCGTCCGCGGCGAGCACCTGTTTGCTGGTGACCATGCCGTAGATCAGCGCCAGCAGCCCGCAGACGATGATTACGAATTGGGCCAGTTGCATCCTGCTTGATCCTCTGATCGTTGCTCATGGGCCAGGCGCCAGAATCGTGCCGCGGCCCGCTGGGTGGGGCGGGCGTATGCCAGATAGCTTAACGGGTGGCAAATCAGCGCCGGGACTAAACCTATAGGTAGTCCGCCAGTCTTGGCCGGAACCAGTCGAGAGACCGCCTGATACCCTGTTCCAGCGAAACCTTCGGCTCCCAGCCGGTCGCGGTGCGGAATGCATGGTCATCGGCGTGGTAGCTGCCGATATCAATCGTCGCACGGTCGGCAGGGAACTCCCGGGTCGCATATCGTGCCGGAGGCCCGGCGATGCCTACCAGTAGCTCTGCAATGTCGTGCAGCGACGCCGGCGGCGAGCCGCCGATATTGAAAATGCGCCCGTGACACTGCGGCGTGTCAGCCGCCGACAGGAACGCCTCGGTCACGTCGTCCACGTAGGTCAGGTCGCGCAACTGCGACCCGCCCCACACCTCGAAAGGCCGCTGCTCCAGGACGCAGCGCAGCCAAATGCCCAGGAAGGTCTGGCGCGCGTCGCGGATGCGCAGCCGCGGCCCATAACAGTTGGTCAGGCGCAGCGACACCACCGGGCGTCCGCGTACCCGATGCTCCAGCAACCAGTATTGTTCGCCGGCGAACTTGGAAACGCCATTGGCGTCGGGCGGGGCGACCGGCTGGTTCTCGTCGACCGGCAGTCTTTGTACGCGGCCATAGAACTGCCGGGTGGAAGCATGCACCACGACGGCGTCGGGCGCGGCTTCGCGCGCGGCCTGGATCAGCCGCACCTGCGCGACCGCGTTCACGGCGATATCCGCCAGCGGATCGTTCTGCCCCCCCATGTGGCTGGTCTGTGCGGCGAGATTGAAGATAACCGAGGCCCCCTCGCAGACGTTGCGCAGGTCGATCTCGCGAATATCGCCGCGCACCAGTTCGATCGGCGCATCTGCCAGGTTCGCCGGGTTGGCGCCGCCGCCGAATAGGAAGCCATCCAACGCCACCACGCGCGCGCCACGTTGCGCGAGTGCGTGGCACAGATTGGAGCCAAGGAACCCCGCTCCACCAGTGACCAGAACTCTGCGTCCTTGCCAGCTCATATCGCCTCTATTCATCGATCAGCGTTCGCCACCAGCGCTGCGTGTGATCTCGCTGAAACCGAACAGCAGCATCAGCAGACCCGACACCACCTCCAGCGAGGTGATGGCGCGCACCAGCGACGTGGTCGGCGCAATATCGCCGAAGCCCAGCGTCGTAATTGTGGCAATGCTGAAATATAGCGCATCGACGAAGCTGATCCGGGTCGGCTCGGCGTGGATCGCAAACTGCGGCATTGCGGCCGTTAGATCGGCGATGCGGTAAAGGCAGGCAAAGATCACCACGAGCAGCGCGTAGAACGTGATGAACGCCACCATCGGGCGGATCAGCCGATCGAACCGCGCGGCGACGCCTTCGAAGACCATGGCCACATCGATCATCACCAGGATCGCATCTCGTATCGAGACGATGACAAACAGCGAGACCAATGCCATGGCTGCCAGCAAGGCGATGCCCTGTTGCTGCGCATCGAGTTGCAGGCGCGGCAGCGCGAATGACGCTGCGCCGACCGCAAGTCCTCCGAACAGCCAGCCACTGATGCGCGGCAGTCGTTCCAACTCGCGAATGCGGCGCGCATGGATGATGGAGTAGATGGCACGCCGGCGGGCGAAGCAGCCGGACAAAAAAGCCAGCACCGGCATGGCAACGGCGCCTAGCGCGAAGGGGCGGGTCGCCTCGGGGAAATTGGCCTCGCGGAAGAACTCGAAGGCGCAGGCGTAAATCGCCAGAAAATTGGCGACCACCATGCCGAAATGCGCACCGCCCGAGAACAGCAGATAGAAGAAGCCGAAGCCAACGGCGCAGGTGAGCAGCGACGACAGAGTGGCCGTCCAGTCCACACCGATCGCGGCTGCAACGAGGCCGATCAAGACCAGCGTCGAGACGGTCGATCGCAGCCAATGCCGATCCAGTATGACTAGGTGCTCGCGCGAACGGACTCGGGCTGGCCGGCGGCTCACGGCAGGGCGGCACCGCAGGGGGTGGTCCGGAGGCGCTGCATCGCGGAACAGTCGCCTAGGATGGGCATCTCAGCGCTCCACTTTCGCGCACGAGCATAGCAGAGCCGCATGATGTGCTGAACGGAAGGTTGTTCAGCCGGAACGCAGCGCGGGCGCGGGTGTTTGGTGCTGCCGGCGGTGTCATCCACCCATCAGCCGCGGCACCGAGGCGACCAGCAGCACAATCCCCGAGATACTCAGCAGAACAAGGATGAGCCGGCGAAATCCAGCATCGCTGAACCGCGCGTAGAGCCGCACACCGAGGAGTGTGGGCACGATCATCGCCGGTGCTACCAGGGCGAATAGGAACAGTGTTTCGCGGGTTATCAGGCCGCTTGCACTGTACATCGCCATTGTCAGTGACTGCATCGCCAGGCTGAAGACCTGGAATACGGCTCGCTGTTCGTGTCGGCTCCAGCCGCGCAGCCAGCACCAGAGTGTCGGCGCAGGTCCGTTGAGCCCACCCAAACCGCCCATCATTCCGCCGATCAGCCCAACGCCGCCGTCGGCCAATCGGCCACCGGCGGTGATGCGTGGTACGGTTCTCAGGCCGAGCATCAGTGGGCAATAGACCAGGAGAACCAACCCCACGGTCAGCTTGAACACCGTCTGGTCGATGTAGTGCAGCAGCCACACACCAATCGGCGTGCCGATGCAACCTCCCAGCAGGAACGGAGAGACACGCCGTCGATCGAACCCGCTGCGCACCGCGCGGACTGACAGCAGTTGGCCTACCAGGGAACCGAAGACGACCAGAGGACCCGCGACCTGCGGCGAGAGAACCCAGACCCAGACGGTCATTGCGACGAGGCCGAAGGCGAACCCGGACAGCCCCTGGACCAGACCGCCAGCAAGGGTTCCAAGCACCACATACCAGGCGAGCGTGTCCATCGGCGGCGGTGACTATCGAGACGTCCGAAGGCGCCAACACTGCGGGCCATCTGCTGAAGACGCCAGAGGGGTCGGCTTCTGACGTCCGTTGCTCTGACTCCTCCGCCCCGGCTAGGGTGCCAAAGAACACCTGAGAACACAGCATGAACGACCTGTTCAGTGGCAAGGGAGCCGAGAGCTACTCTGCCAAGGATATCGAAGTCCTGGAGGGGCTCGAACCGGTGCGTCGTCGCCCCGGCATGTACATTGGGGGGACCGACGAAACCGCGCTGCACCACCTCGCGGCGGAGTTGCTGGACAACGCCATGGACGAGGCGGTCGCGGGACATGCCAGCTTCATCGAGGTGACGTTGGAGCCGGACAACTGGCTCACGGTGCGGGACAACGGTCGCGGAATTCCGATCGATCCGCACCCGAAGTTCAAGAACCTCAGCGCCTTGGAGGTGATCTTCACGACGCTCCATTCGGGCGGCAAGTTCGGCGGTAAAGTCTATGCCACATCAGGCGGCCTGCACGGGGTCGGCAGCTCGGTGGTGAACGCGCTGTCAGAGGCGATGCAGGTCGAGGTTGCGCGCGACCGCGTGCTGTGGAAGCAGAGCTATGCGCGCGGCAAGCCGACCTCGAAACTGGTCAACGCGGGGCCAGTGCACAATCGACGTGGCACGTCCATACGCTTCAAGCCCGATCCGAAGGTGTTCGGCGCCACGAGCTTTAGCCCAGTACGGCTGTATCGGCTGTGCCGGTCGAAGGCCTATCTGTTCCGCGGCGTACAGATCCGCTGGGCCTGCGACCCTGGATTGCTGAAGGGCGCCAAGGACGACACGCCAGCCGAGGCGGTGCTGCACTTCCCGGGTGGGCTGCGCGACAGCCTCGTGGCCGAGATTGGCGAAAGCTCCCGCGCCCTGCCGCAGGTCTGGGCTGGCGAGGCGGATCTCCCAGGCAGCGCGGGACGAGCGGAATGGGCGGTGGCCTGGCTGGAGGACGCCGAGGGGTTCATCCATTCGTACTGCAACACCATCCCCACGACACAGGGTGGCACGCATGAGGCCGGCTTTCGGGCTGCCCTGCTGAAGGGGCTGCGCGCGTGGGGCGAACAGCGAGGCAACCGACGAGCGGCACAGGTTGTGGCAGAGGACCTGCTTGGCCCAAGTGCCGTGAAGCTTTCCGTCTTCCTGCGCGAACCGCAGTTCCAGGGCCAGACCAAAGAGAAGCTGACGACCGTCGAGGCGATGCGACTGGTGGAGACCGCGCTTCGCGATCGGTTCGATCATTGGCTGGCGGGCGATCCTGCACAGGCGGACAACCTGCTCGCCTTCGTCATCGAGCGTGCCGAGGAACGTCTGCGGCGTCGTGAGACGAAGGACACTGCCCGCAAATCCGCGACACGCCGGCTGCGACTGCCCGGCAAGCTGACTGACTGCACCCGTGCGGACGCCGCCGAAACGGAGATCTTCCTGGTAGAGGGTGATTCAGCCGGCGGTTCAGCCAAGCAGGCGCGCAATCGCGAGACGCAGGCTGTGCTGCCGCTTCGCGGCAAGATCCTGAACGTGGCCAGCGCATCAGCCGACAAGTTGCGACAGAACCAGGAACTCAAGGATCTGATCGAGGCCCTGGGGTGCGGGGTAGGCGAGCGGTTCGATCGCACCAAACTGCGCTACGCACGAATAATCATTATGACTGATGCCGACGTCGATGGAGCACACATCGCCTCGTTATTGATGACCTTCTTCTATCGGGAACTGCCGGATCTCGTGCGCTACGGGCACGTCTACCTGGCCCAGCCGCCGCTCTATCGGCTCACTCAGGGTGCCAAGTCGATCTACGCAATGGATGATGCCGACCGGGAGTTGAAGACGAAACGAGATTTCAGGCAGGGGACCAAGGTCGAGGTGAGCCGTTTCAAAGGCTTGGGGGAAATGCCACCGTCGCAACTTAAAGAAACGACGATGGACCCGACGAAAAGAACACTCCTGAAGGTTGTAGCACCTCCGGATGAACGGGCGCGAACCAGCGAGCTGGTCGAGAGCCTGATGGGACGTCGCCCTGAACTTCGGTTCCAGTTCATTCAGGAGAGAGCAAGGACCGTTGAAGAAGTCGACGTGTAATCCTGGACTGCCGTTGCGTTGAGGACACATGCGACCAGACGTGATTGGACCTGATACGTCCGGACGCAGTTTGATTGCCGTATGGATCGTTTCGTTTCGCAGAACGCGGCAGGCGCATCTGTCAGGGGCTTGGCCGAGCGTCTTCTGGCCAATGCGGCAATCAATCCCGAACTGATCCAGCGCTGCAATTCGGTCACCCGGACGCACGAAATGCAGACTGTGCGTATTCCGGGACTTACGCTGCCTCCCAATCCTACGCTCGACGAGCGGCCATATCTCGAAGATCTCGTCTCGTTGGCTCTCGATGCAGCGGAGCGGGCGAAAGCATTATCCGCGCGGGCGCAGCAGGCCAGCCGGCGGGCGCGGCGAGAGACGCTGGTCGTCGGCTGCTTCGGTGCATTGGGCTTGCTGATCGGCGCGATAGGCTTCGCCGCTCGCAGCAGTTCCGACGCCAAGCTGGCGCAAGTCAGCAATCAAGTCGCCCTCGTTCAGGAACAGCTGCGTCAGGCACAGAAACAGATCGCCGGGTCGGCAGCGACGGCGACGCAACGCGCGCAGTCAACTGCGACAGCCGGCTTGGCGGGCTCTTCGCCACCTGCCCTTAAGCCGCCAAGTATTCGCTACAACGCACAGCCCTGGCCTGATTCGTCACCCAATTCCCCAAGCTCCCGGCAGGTCGCTGCCACACCCAATGCACCGAGCACAAGTCAGCATATTTTCTCTGGCTTTGAGCGTGAGATTCACGCAGCTTTCCGGTAGTCTTCACATCCTGAGAGTGCTTCACTCGGGGCTGCGGGCGCCGGTCAATTATCGTCCGTCAATTATCCCCAATGTGGCGCCCGCACGCCTTTTGTTGGCCAGGGGACCATGACATTCGGAGCAGCGCCCCAGGCTTAACGTCAACCACTTTTGACAAGGTTCTTGTGGACAAGTAACGAATGAGCTGCCACGAAAGTAGCAATCGGTTCACGAGCGACAGGCCCGGAACAACAAGAGTGGATGGTCGATACGCATGCTGCGGGTGACGCTGAGCGATCTCTCGCGGGTGCCAGTTGAGCGGCTGGCGCAACTTTTGATAGAGTGGGCGCTCGACGACCAACAACTACTAACTAGACTACACGCTACGATTGAAGAAAGCCACTCTACTTCTCCTGATAAGACTGTGGCGCAAGAGGAACAGTCCGAGTTAATCGGACAGAGCGCTGCGATCCGGCAGGCATCGGATACGATCATTCGGTTCGCAAGAACCGAGGATCCGGTTCTCATCACCGGGGAAAGTGGCACAGGGAAGGAACTCGCAGCGCGCGCAATTCATGATCGCTCGCTCCGACGCGATGGCCCTTTCGTTGCCGTGAATTGTGCAGCGCTTCCCGCCACGCTGGTCGCTTCTGAGCTATTTGGCTATGAAAAGGGGGCTTTCACCGGCGCCGTCGCGCGCACCAGGGGGCAAATCGAGCACGCCAATGGCGGGACGCTGTTCCTCGACGAGATCGGCGATATGCCGGTGGACCTGCAAGGACATCTGCTGCGCTTCCTGCAGGACGGTCACATCGTTCGTGTAGGCGGCCGCGAGTCTATCCGCGTCGACGTGCGGATCGTTGCTGCAACCAACGTTCGATTGCGTGAAGCGATTGCTGAAGGACGCTTTCGGGACGATCTATACTATCGTCTCAACATACTTGCGTTGCATCTGCCACCGTTGCGCGAGCGGCGCGAAGATATACCCTTGCTGGCGGATCACGCATTGCGCCAGGCCACATCGCATTTTGGACGTGAGATTTCGCACTTTGCACCCGAGGCGATGGACTTGCTGCGGCGGCACGACTGGCCCGGCAATGTGCGTGAGCTGATGGCGGTGGTGCGCCGTGCGGTCGTGATGGGTGACTCCAGTATCGTGACTCTTGCTGACCTGAGCGGCCTTGCTGACCCATCGCGACCGGCAGCCACGGCCTCTCCGCGTCCCACCCCTGGGTCGGACGGGGAACGCACTGCTCTCATCGAGGCCCTGGCGGACACCCAAGAGAACATCACCCTGACGGCCCAGGAACTTGGGGTGTCCCGCGTAACACTTTATCGTATGTTGCGGCGGCACTCGATCAGCTTGACGCGCGGGCTGAAGGCTCCCCCAGTCGCCGGTTGACGCCTCATCCTGGATAGATCGTCGCCAGCGCCTCCGGCAAAGATTGGAACACCCGAGACACCAAACCTTCCGTGCAGTCAGCAACGGCCCAGGCCCGGCCTTGGCCAATCACCAGCCAACGGGCGGTGTCGGAGCCGCGCGTGAACACGCCGATCACTGTGCCGTCGGGGGGCGAGGGCCATGGCCTGGCGGCGAGATCTTCGATGCCGTCGATACCGGCATCTCTTGCCTCGGCATGCCACTCGCGCAAATGGTTGCGCTCCTCGATGCTGAGTTCGCTGAAAGAACGAAGTGCACTTGGCCGTGTCGCTTGCAAAATCGAGCCGTCCACCTCAACCAAGCTTAACGAAGCCGGCATGTCTGCAATTGATGCTGCAAGTGATGGGCCAACCTCGGGTTGCCCGCGGTAAGCCGCGCCGCACCAACTCCAAAGAGTTTTGCCCTGGGCAGGCAATTACCCAAGAGGGGCGGTAATCGATCCCGGCAAGCCGGACAGCAACCATCCAGCTTGCCAGCGTGATGCCAGAAGCCGCTGTCCTTTCCGGCCGCCTGAGGCCATATTCCTTAGCGGCAAAGGTGCTGCGAGTGCGGTGGCACATTAGTTGCTGCGATTCTGAAGTTGCTGCGATTCTGGCGCACATACAGGAGCTTCGGCATGAGGCCTATCTTCCGTCGTTTGATGCCCGCCCTGCTCCTGGCTGTTCCAGTGCCTGGAATAGCGGCTCCATTTTGCGTGCAAACCGAGGCGCTCCCTCCACAATGCGTCTATTATGACGCAGGGTCATGCCAGAAGCGGGCGCAGCAGCTGAACGGAACCTGCTCGATCAATGGCAATGAGGTGCGCCTCACGCCCAGCATTGGACACTACTGCCTCATTACGGGGGGGATGGCCTCGCTCTGCATCTACACCGACGAGAATTCCTTTCAGAAGGAGGCAACCCGGCAGCAAGGCGCCTGTATTATCGCGCCGTCACGGCCCGAGAGCCCGGGTGTCGATCCGTTTCGCGAAACGCGACCTTCAAACGCTGGCGCTTTCTAGCGGGACGATGCGCCCAGAACCGGGCGCATCGTTGATACCGGCGAGGGAGCGCCCCGATCTACGCTCGTGTCGAGTTAACGAGTGGTGGTGGTCGCGGTCGGAACCGGAATGACGTTGCTGCTGCCGCCGCCACTGCCGACGACGTAAGAGAAGCCCCAGCTCACCGGCACGAATTGCAGCAGATAGGTCTGGAAGAACCGATAAACTTCGGCGACGGTGGTCCGCGGCACGAATACCACGTCGTACGGAGCCAGACGCACATCAGCGGCCGGGTCCTTGCCCCACATCACCGCATCGAAGCGCGTGGAGAAGAATTCCGGTACGTCGTTCGGACCGCGGCGGATAATGAAAATCTTGTTCTCGTCGCTGGTGGTGAACTTCAGCCCGCCGGCACGTGCCATAGCCTGCGACAGGGTGAGCGTCGGGCCAACGGTGATGAACTCGCCTGGGTTGTTGACCTCGCCGCCAACGTAGATCCGCGTTGGCGCGAATGATCTCAAAATCACCGACAGGCGTGGATTGCGCAGATCCGCGCTGTAGGCACGCGTGAGTGCCGCCGTCAGTTCCGGCACCGTTCTGCCATAGGCAAGTTCGTCGCGTGCAACAGTGGTCGATATATGTCCGTCTGGGCGAACCGCCACTTCTTCATTCAGCTCTGGGTTCAGCATGAGACGAACGTCGAGCACGTCGCCGACTTGTATGCGGTAAGGTTCCAGGCTGGAGACATAGCCGGTCGCCGCCGGTGGCTCGGCTGGCGCGGGCGGCAAGTCGGGCACCGGGCTGCAAGATGACAGGGCGATCAGAGCAGAGGCTGCAGTTGTAGCGGCCAGGATGTTCCGAGGTCGCGGGCGCATCGTTGCTGTTGTCATCGCGAGAGCGGTCTGGCGCTCCGGCTTCCTTTGTGGAACGGAATAACCACGGCGAACGTCGATCATTGCCCGGAACTCCAGTGCGATCTGAACTTGCAGTTATAAGCTGTCGGATACAGGCGTAGAGGCGATTGGCATTGCGCTCCACTCTGCAAGAGCGCCATGACGTTGTGTCGGATGTGTTGAGCGCGATGGGTCCATTCCGTGCCACGATGCCGTCAGGCTCAGCCCGGCGATATGCGGCAGGCCACGGTGGGTAAATGATATCGTGCTTTGAAAGTTGAGCAAGCCGTTACGTCGGCTGCGACGTGAAGTCAACGCAGCGCGCGCAACTTCACAGTGCAAAGCGACCGATGTCTGCTCAAGCTGACGGATAGAAGGCACGACTTTCCCCACCCCGTACTAGGCAATCGCCACGAGATCAGCCGAGAACGTGCAAGCGATGTGCCATTTCTAGGACGCGTGCCATTTTGCCGGTACGGCAGGCCGGCGGCAATGGAACGGTGCCTGGCCCTCCAAACTGGCCGCACGGTTTACGTACCGGTGCTGTCACTCCGTTGCGGCGTGATCCCGGTTGCGCGACATTGTTGGTTGCATTCTAGCAGGGACAAGCTCACCGCCCGGCTTCGCTGCTGTAGTAACGCGGGCCGAAAGGCTGCGAATAACCAGAATAGCTGTCGCTCTGGTAGCCTGACCAGGCACGCACCCTCCCGACTGATCCGTTACCTGCCTCAATCGCGCGATTGATCGCCTCCATGGCCTGGCGATTGGCGCCGATATCGAGCAAGCGTATGGCGTTGCCGACCTCACTTGCGGACGCGCTGCCTCCCTGCGCATCAGGAGCATCGGGAGTAACGGGTTGCAGCACCATCTCGGTCTGCGCCGTCGCGAGCAGACGACGTGCCTCATCCGGTCTTCCCGCGGCAAGCCACTGCCTCGCTGTCACCAATTGCCGGCCCGGGACGGCCGCCTCTGAAGGCCGGCGCTGTGCCCGCAATGGCTCCTGTGAGGGCGTCGTCGGCGACTGCTGCTGCTTCGGCTTTTGGCGTGCCAGTGATGCATCCTCCGTTTTCTGATGCACAACCGGCGCCGGCTCGGCCTTGTTCTGCTGACGGAGCGCCTCGATCACCTGGCGCAGCCGATCAGCTTCGGCCTGTGCGGCATCGGCGTCACGACCGCGCTGATCCAGATCGCGCTTGCGGTCATTGAGTTCCTGCGACCGCCGGTCGAGTTCAACAGCGCGAGCCGAAAGCTGCGCCACCTTCGCGCCATCAGCCGCCTGCCGCTGCTGACGAGCAGCGTCCATAGCCTGTCTGAGCCGATCGGCTTCGGCTTGGGCGGCCTCCGCGTCGCGGGTTTTTTGTTGCAGTTGCTGCGTCTCCTGCTCGAGCTGTTGTGAGCGCTTGGCAAGTTGCTGTTGGAGTTCCGTTGCCTGCTGCTGAAGGGCCACAACCTCGCGCTGGGACGCCGGTGCGGCCTGCTGCTGGCTGGTCTGTGGCTCCTGGGCTGGGCGCCCCGGCCCTTGTCGCTGCTGCGGATCTGGCGCCGACGCCAACGACTGCTCGGATAACTTGCCGGCGAACCCTGGTGTCGTGTCAGGTACCCCGAGCGATCCCAGGCGATCGCTGATCGCACCGGCGAACAGCACGAGCAGCGCGCCGGTCAACGCGAATGTTGGAAGCAGAAAGCGCAACATGCGAGCCCTTTAGTCGTCAATAACGGTAAAAAGCTGTCCCCGCGTGCAATCGGGTTCACCTCGATAAAGAGATCCAATCAGGTTGGAGCGCAGCGACGATTCGGACGGTGCGGTCACGATACTTTGAACGCACCCACCGTCAAGTTTCTCGTCGTGACGCTCGGCAACTGTTCTGATAGCGCACCATCGCCCACTCCGCAGACTTATGTGGGTCGATCCGACGTGGTCCTTATCAAAGGCTTGCCGCCATCATTTCAGGTGCTGGCGGCAGGTCTGAACCGCGTCGAGCAGTTTCGGCATTTTTGTCTTGTCCAGCGAGACGTTGAGATCAGCGCCATCACGGTAGAGCGAAACAGAGTTGGCATTGCTCAATAGGCTTTCGACCGGGAAGTATCGAAGTGGGACTATGATCTCGTCCTTGTTCTCGGTTGCTTCAAACCAATCGATCTCGGTGTTGCCGCTGACCCATGTCGAGCCGATGCGAATCGCGGCTTTGGTCTGCCTGGGTGGTAAATCCCACCCGTCGTCCTGGAAAACGATGCCCGCAAGTGCCGTCCTGTCCCACAGGAACCCAACAGATCCTTGCTGCTTAGAAATATACAATGTGCAAAGATTTTGTCCGGGAACCTGGATGACCTTCGCACCTTCGGTGCTCCACCAGGTCGTGAAGCCAGCTGGCTGGATGAGTGCGGCGGCCAGAACGATGGTCGAAATCATCGATATTCCTGATGCGGGTTCGATTTGACGTTTCCCTCATTCCGGTGAAGAGGAACATCGCGGCACACTTAAGCACGCGGTCCGGGCATACGGCCACAGAGCAAGCGAGATCCGGCTTCGAATGAGCAGAACGCCATGGCTCGCAAATGATATATGGGACGGTGATCCTAACACGAGCCGATGAGACGATCGGCCTCCGAGCGGCGTGTTTACGCTTGCACCAGGAGAGCATGACTTGGGTGGCAAAATGAATTGCTGCGTTCACCAAGCCTTGCTCAGCAGCGTGCGCTGTTTGCCTTGAAAATCTATCAGCGTGGACGAAGTTCTGCGCCAGACTACATAAAAAAAGGGAGGCATTCAATGCGTTGGCTCACGCTAATAGCAGCAAGCCTTGTTGTAGCGTGCTCGATGATGCAACCGGCTCCATCGCCATCGCGACCAACTGCTCAGCAGCCGCCGGCTATGATGAGCAAGGCCGCGGCAGAACAGGTGCTGAAGGGAGACGGCTACACCTCTCCTGCGTTGGTTCCGTCGCAAACCTACATAGGAGGCTGGAGCGGCACAGCTATGCGTGACGGTGTAAAGGAGAGTGTGGCGATCGATAAGGACGGCCGCCTCGTTCAGGGTTAGCAGTACAGCTGTTCGAACTCTTTAACATGGTCGCATAACGGGGATCGGGGTAAGGTGCGTCCATACCTCGGCCCCTCCGACATTCGATTATGTGAACCTTTACCGTCACGTCAGAACTGAAGGGAGCACCAGCTGCTCCTCAGCGCCGAGTTCCCCGCATCCTCAAAATCTCCAGCATCGCGTCGAGGCCAAGAATGTAGGAGTGCATTCCGAAGCCGGTGATCATTCCTTCCGCTGCATCGGAGAGAACACAGTGAATATTGCGCTTCGCAATACTGCTGATGTGCACCTCCACGTAAGGCAACCCCGCCCCTTTATGCAGTCCTTCAAGGCAAATCCGGCATAAGTAAAGCCGGCAGGATTCATCACCAGGCCCTCGAATCCCTCATCGACCGCGCGGTAAATGCGATTGATCGCTTCGCCCTCGATGTTGGTGTAGAAAATCTCCAGCTGGTAGCCGTGCTGCTGAGCGTGGCGCTGCAGCATGGCATCAAGCTCAGCCGGGGTTGTCGAGCCATAAATTTCCGGCTCGCGTCGCCCCAAGAACGTGAGATTGGCACCCTGCAACAGCAGAATCTTCATCACCGCGGCCTCCTTTGTTCCCTGATCGATTCAGGCGGTCAGACGATGCGCTGCAGACGATTGGCCGGGTGTCTCGCAGCCAGCATCTGGCGTTCAGCCAGGACCCCAAATGCAAGGCCAAGGATGGCCAGCAGCACGGCATGGCCGCCGAGAGATACTATCCGAAACTGCCATAACAAGGTTGCAGGAAAATTCTCGGGCACCTCGTTGACCTGTGGCAAGATGCACGCGGCGAGGCCCGCAGCCAAAATATAGGCGCTGGCGCCGCACAGGGCGGAATTCCATCTGTCCAGACGGCGCGCAAGGCGTTTCTCCAACAGCAAGGCACCAACTGCAGCAATCAGCGACCAGCCGATGATCGCGAAATAGAGCGCCGTTCGTGTTCCGATCGTCTCCGGATCGCCGATGGATGGTGGATTGGCCGGGTATTTGATCTGCGGCACAAGGAACAACACAACGAATGCCGCAGCTGCCAGCAGGGCCGCCGTGCCGCGCGGTCGCAACCTACCCACTCGCCCCTGGGCGAGGGCAAATACCAACGCAAAGATGCCGCCAATCGCAGTGCTGTAAACAACAACGCCCGTCAGCAAACCAAAGGTGCTTTGGACAGCGCGGCTTACCAACTCCGGGTCAAGAGGGCCGCCCGCAAGCTCATGCCTGTGATCCTCGAACGCAACAGCCCGTTCGATCAGCGGCTCAGCGAAATACCGGGCATAGACGAAGGCAACCAGCCCGGCGAATAGGCCGGCCAACATGCCGCGAACCAGCAGGGTTCGAACCACCGCGCACCTCAGTGGCAGGGGAACGCGAGAAAATGCCGTCCGTCATGCACGAAGTCATGGATGTACATGCCGGGTACAAGCGATGTCGCGCCCTGTTCGGCACCGACAAAATAGATCGCAAGCAGCGCCAGCAACCCCACAAAGATCGCCCAGGGCAGGATATCACGAACAGGAACAATAATGGGCTCGGCAACTGTCGGGGCAAAAGCGGTGCTGGTTGTCATGACAACTCCTTGGAAGTGGGTCTCACAGCTTTGGCCAGTCGGACGAAGACCTTCCGCATCACGCCTTGAAATCCTCCGTCCGCAGCTCGATGGGTTGGCCATGCGGTGTGCGAGCCGCAGCATGCTCCCACGCATCGCGGCAAGCTGCCAGATCGGCCTCGGTACTCACGTCCTTTTCCGCCAGCATCCGTTCGAGAGTCGCCAGCCAGTGGCGATAGTAAGTATCGCCGGTGTCCGGGTCGCCGGCGGCTTGCGCCGCCTTGATCGTTTCCCCAAGCATGCTTGCCCATTCACCCCAATCGAATAGGCCCCTCTCGTGTAGCGCCAGCGCCATGGCAAAGGCCTGTGCCTCCCAAGGTGCGCGAAACACCGGGCCGTTGCCGTCAGCAGGAAGGCCGGGATTTGCCTGAAGTGCGCGCTGGGTAGGATCGCTCATCATATCAGGCAGGTTCCAGATAAGGCTCGAACGCTTCGACGGACACCTTCACGGTCGGATCGGTGTCCTGTCCCCACAGATCGCGCCCATCGAACTGCACAGTGTAAAGCCACTGAGGGTTCTCGCCTTGGCCGATAGCTGCGCTGTCCGGCAGCACGTGACAGCCATGCACGCGCTCCACCACGCCCACATGGCCGCGGACGTAGCGCGGCAGACGCGTGTGCGTCTT
>JBKPOG010000123.1:0-15828 GCA_046732975.1 Pseudomonadota bacterium | reverse complement strand
CGGTACACTGAAGCCGTTGGCGCCGGGCGAGATCCGGGCAGATACCGGCTTCAATCCCGCTGCGCCGGAGTCCTGGCGCGCCTGGGAGTATTGGGCGCGCCGGGCCGGGGTGGGCGAACTGCTGGGACGAATTCCCTAGCCGTCAGGCGGCTTCCTGGACGTGCGCTTCCAGGAACCACAACGCCTTGTCGAGATCGCGCGAGGCGGCGGTGAAGATATCGGCCGTATCCGCGTCACCGGCCTCGTCGGCTTCATCGATGGCATGACGCAGCGAATTAGCGACCTTGCCATATCGCTCGATCAATGCGGCGAGGTGTTCCTTGATGGCATAAATGTCCGTGGGATAGGGCGGCAGTGTCGTTGACTGAACCACTGTCTGCGCAGTGCCCAGAGCGGTGCCGCCAAGTTGCACGACGCGTTCCGCCATGGTGTCGACATGGCCATCGATCTGGGTGCGGAAGCTGTCCAACATCTCGTGCACGGCAATGAACTGCGGACCTTTCAGGTTCCAGTGCGCCTGCTTCGTCAGTAAGGCGAGATCGATCCCGTCGGCCACTCTTGCGTTCAACAACTGAATGGCTGCTTGCCTTGTATTGGCGTTCAGATCGTTCACGGTTTTGTGCATCCGCATTGGCTCACTCCTCACGTTAAGAGCAGACTCGATCGCACGCGGGACGCCCTACCAGACGCAAGCCGCCGCATACGGGTCCGTCGACGTTGCGCAACATGGCTTTCCTGGAGCGACGTTCCTTGTTCTTTGGCCCTCGCTAGTCAAGCAGGCCCGGCACGTCCGTCATCGACGCCAACTCGGGTGGACGGATCACGCTGTCACCGGTACCGTGCAGGTGCGGACGCAGACGTTCCGGTGACCGTCGGGATTGTTGGAGAGAGCCAGATCGTGCACGAGCGCGGCACACCGGGGGGGAACACGAGCCGGCCATGAGCGAACCGACCGGGCCGCTCAAGGGCCTCCGCATCCTCGACCTGACCACCGTGCTGTTTGGTCCGTTCGGAACTCAGACGCTGGGCGACTGGGGCGCCGAGGTCATCAAGGTGGAGAGCCTGACCGGCGACACCTGGCGAACGTCAGGTGTATTCCGCAACCGCGGCATGAGCGGCCAGTTCATGGCCGCGAACCGCAACAAGCGCAGCATTGCGCTGGATCTGAAGCATCCTGAGGGGAAGGAAGTGCTGCGCCGCCTGATCCCCACAGTGGATGCGCTGGTCAGCAATATCCGCCCCGCCGGACTGGCGCGGCTCGGCTTCAGCTACGAGGCGTGCCGTGCGTTGAATCCGCGCATCGTGTACGCCAGTGCCGTCGGCTTTGGCCAGGATGGACCATGGCGCGCGCGCCCAGCCTTCGATGAAATCATCCAGGCTGCATCCGGCTTCGCCTCGGCAATGGGTACCGATGATGAGCCGGCATTCGTACCCAGCCTGATCGGTGACAAGATCTGCGGCATGGCACTCACCTCCGCGGTCACAGCGGCGCTGCTGCACCGCGAGCGCACCGGCGAGGGCCAGATGGTGGAAGTGCCGATGCTGGAGACCCTGGCGGCGTTCAACAGCATCGAGATGTTTGGCGGCATGGCATTCGAGCCGCCCACCGGACCCGCAGGCTACAAGCGGATGAAGGCACGCCGTCCTGTGCGAACAAAGGACGGGTGGATGACCATGCTGCCCTACTCGGGCGCCAACTGGTGCGCCTTCTTCGAGGCGGTGGGTCATCCGGAGTGCATCGAGGAATTTTCCGTGCGCGATCCAGTGGCCAGGGCGCGCAATATTGATCGTATCTACGAACGTATGCGCGAAATCGGCCCGACGAAAACCACGGCCGAATGGGAGAAGTTGCTGCTGTCGATCGACGTGCCTCACACGGCGTTTGCCAAACTGTCCGAAGTCACCGAGCAGCCGCACCTGAAGGCGGTGGGATTGTTTCAGGAACTCGACCACCCCAGCGAGGGGACGATCCGCCAGGCACGGCCACCGACACGGTTCTCTGCCAGCCCGGCCGGCGTGCATCGTCTGGCGCCACTGCTGGGTGAGCACACGCGTGAGGTATTGCGTAACTTGGGCTATGGGGAGGCGGAGATTGAGGGATTGCTGGTACGGAAGGCGGTCGGCACGGCGTGAGAAATCTGCTCGCCGGGATTGCTTGCCCTCTTCATACTAGCCTGCCGCCGCTTCGCTGCAGCCCGGCTATAGCGACTATCGTCGCTGATCGTCTGTGAGAGCGTGGATCTTATACGGATGACTGAGGAATGGGAGGCGACAAGCACTCAGGAGCGGACAAGGCTAAGTGCCGGGTAGCTGGCCTTGCGTGCGGTCTCGATTGATCACCCGCTTCACTTCTACAACATCGTGCTTCTGCGATACCAAGTCTCCCCTTTCATCATATCCGTATTGATATTCAACGAGGCAATCTAAGGCGCTCCCAGGCACTATGATTTCCCGGCCTGCTCGAAACCTGTTTAACCAATTCTCGTCCAGAATATGGGCATCTATGGTTTGACGCCCGTGCCTGAACTCCCAAAGTGTGTCGCCGAGGTAATCGGGCTTTCTGACAAGAAGAACCATTTGTATCCGACCGCAGTGATCTCCGGCACCATCTCCCCTAGGTATGTGCTAGGCTTCTTCTGCTCCGACAAATCAACCTCGTACTCCTTGTCATCGGTGCGTATGATGAGGCGATCTGCTTTCGATAGGAGTGACTTTGATTCCTGGATCCTATCAAGCGGCGTTACCAAGTCTTCCAGCGGAATTGCCCCTGGCAACGGAAGATGACGATACAGTGGCTCACTCGCCAGCTTTGTTAGGTCGTCCCGAAGTTGGATTAAACTCTTATGCTCATTTTCTGTAGCTTTCTGGTCTAGAAACTCCAAAACGCGGTATTTTGTCTTGACCGCAAAACTACCGACCTGCTTCTTCCAATCGAAGTCCTTGATGGCTTGGTCATCCACCTGGCGCAGCCGATTTGCGACCCATGCGGTAATCGAATTTGCCTCGATGTCCTCCAGGACCATCATTGCGCGTTTGGATCGAGCGCGCCAATCGAAGACAATTTCCTCTTGGAACCTTGAGGAAAAAATTCCTTGACGCGGACCGCACTTTTCCGTTCTTCTTCCGTTCATGTCCGACGCGCCGACCGCCGCTGGTCCAGACACCCCACCAAGCCGGGTCGGGCGCCTCCTCGTCCTGGTTCGCAAGCTCATCGACTATGGCCGCGACCTCGCCGCCAAGGTCCAGCGCCGCGATCCAGCCACCGAGAGCCGCCACTTCAATACCAGTGACATCCCGCTGATCCTCGACTGCATTACCCGAGGCCTGCACCGCGCCCAGGCCCTGGAAGAACGCCTCATCCGCAACGCCGCCCGTCTCGACGCAGCACGCAGGCCGCGGCGCACGCCGGCCGCAGCCAAGCCGCGTGCGCCGCAACCGATGGAGGAGGGCGGCCAACCGGGGGACCAAGATCGCACCCTCCTGCCAACGGCGGATCAGATCGCCGCAGCGGTCCGCCGCCGACCGATCGGCGCCGTTCTTGCCGATATCTGCCGCGATCTCGGCATCCTGCCCAACCATCCGCTATGGCGCGAATTGAGCACTGCCATCATGGTCAACGGCGGCAACCTCGCCCGCCTGGTGAAGGAGATCATCGCCGAGGGCGCCCGCCGTTTCGCCCAGGCGTGGGCCGAGACCCCCATACACCCTCTGCAACTCCTGCATTGCCCGACGAACTCCGGCACTGGCCCACCCTGACCGCTTTGTTCCGGCGATCTGGCGGAACGCACGGCACCACACAACCGCTCAATCGTGTGCTTTCCTCTCGCGCCCAGACCCTGACACCCGGCGACGGGAGTCCTATCTTTGGCGGCAAAGGAGGACCCGCCATGCTGAACCCAACCTCTCCGCTGCCGCTCCAAGACCCGACGCTGTTTCGTCAGGCCAACTACATCGATGGCAAGTGGGTGCAGGCCGACAGCGGCCGTACGATCGTGGTCAAGAACCCAGCGACCGGCGAGGCGATCGGTGAGGTCCCCGCGCTTGGTGCCGCAGAGACACGCCGCGCAATCGAGGCGGCGAACCGGGCCCAGGGCGCCTGGCGTGCGATGCTGGCCAAGGATCGCGCGGCGATCCTGCGCAAGGTGAATGACCTGATGTTGGCGAACGCCGACGATCTGGCGGTGATCATGACCGCTGAGCAGGGCAAGCCGCTGTCGGAGAGCAAGGGCGAAATCGCCTATGCGGCCAGCTTCATCGAGTGGTTCGCCGAAGAGGGCAAACGCATCTACGGCGACACGATCCCGCAGAATGGCAAGGGCCGCCGTATCCTGGTGCTCAAGGAGCCGATCGGCGTTTTCGCTGCCATCACGCCGTGGAACTTCCCCGCGGCGATGATCACCCGCAAGGCAGGACCCGGCTGGGCGGCCGGATGCACAGGCGTAATCCGCCCCGCTTCGCAAACGCCGTTCTCGGCACTGGCGCTCGCTGTGCTGTGCGAACGCGCTGGAATGCCGGCCGGCGTGTGCAATGTCATCACCGGCCCGTCCGGCGAGACCGGAGCCGAACTCACGTCCAATCCACTGGTACGCAAGCTGACCTTCACCGGATCCACCGAGGTCGGTGCCAAGCTGCTCGCGCAATGCGCACCGACTATCAAGAAGACCAGCATGGAACTGGGCGGCAATGCACCGTTCATCGTGTTCGACGACGCCGATCTCGACGCAGCCGTAACGGGCGCCATGGCGAGCAAGTATCGCAACACTGGGCAGACCTGCGTCTGTGCCAATCGCATCCTGGTGCAGGAGGGTGTGTACGATGCGTTTTCCGCAAAGCTGAAGGCCGCGGTGGAAGCGATGAAGGTCGGCAACGGCATGGAACCGGGTGTTGCGCAGGGGCCGTTGATCAATGCAGATGCCGTGAAAAAGGTCGAAGAACATATCGAGGATGCGCTGAAGCGTGGCGCGTCAGTGGTAACCGGTGGCAAGCGGCACACGTTGGGTGGCAACTTCTTCCAGCCGACAGTGCTCGCCAACGTGCCGAAGGATGCTGTGATCTTCCGCGAAGAGACGTTCGGCCCGGTGGCACCGCTCTTCCGGTTCAAGACCGAGGAAGAGGCGATCAGGCTGGCGAACGACACCGAGTTCGGTTTGGCGTCGTACTTTTACGCCCGCGACGTAGGCCGCATTTTCCGCGTCGCTGAAGCGTTGGAATACGGCATCATCGGCATCAATGAGGGCATCATCTCGACCGAGGTGGCACCGTTCGGCGGGATGAAAGCATCTGGCCTCGGACGCGAAGGGTCCAAGTACGGGATCGAGGATTATCTCGAGATCAAGTATCTGGCGGTCGGTGGCATCGGCACCTGACCCCCGGCATCGATGGGCCACCGCCCTGTTTCAGTCGGGCGGGTAAAGCTCAAGCGCGTCTACGAGCCGGCAACCCCGGATGACGGGACGCGCATCCTGGTGGACCGCCTTTGGCCGCGTGGATTGAGCAAAGCGGAGGCCAGGGTCGATCTTTGGCTCAAAGACGCCGCGCCGAGCACCGATCTGCGTCGGTGGTTTGGCCACGACCCGGCCAGGTGGACCGAGTTCCGCCGAAGATATCAGGAGGAACTCCAGCAGCACTCCGCGGAACTTGAGAAGCTTCGGGCACTTGCGAGTCAGGGCAGCGTAACTCTGTTGTACGGTGCCCGTGACGAACAGCATAACGACGCGGTCGTGCTGCGAGACGCACTGCTGCGGTTCCACTGAACAATCACCGGCCCCTGTGGACTTGCCCGCTATATGTGCCTCGGGAATACACGGTAGGGCGTTCCGGTTCTGTCACGCAGCAGGTGGCGGCCGATAGCTGCTGTAAGCCACGCTGTGAAGCAATTCCAACATCCACGGACGACATGCGCGGCACTGGCATAACCAGCGCGCGCAAGCCGGTCGTGGCTATTCGGCCGCCTCGCCGAGCAGACGCTCGACGATCACGCAATCACGCCAGGCGCCGTCCAACTTGCCGTGCCGGCGGTAGAGGCCGACCTCACGGAAACCGACCTTCGCCATGAGCGCGCGGCTGGCCGTGTTCTCGGGGAAGATGCGTGACAACAGTTTCCAGAACCCAGCGGCTTCTGCCGCCTCGAGCAAAGCCGTCATGGCCACGTGCCCCGCACCGGAGCCACGATGGTCGCGTGCGACGTAAACCGAGAATTCCGCAACCCCTGCGTAGCACGGTCGGGAGCGGTAGGCCGAGGTAGAGGCGAAGGCCACAACCTCCCTCCCGTCCTCAACGACCATAATCGGATGTCGGCCATCGAACCAGGCATCGATCTGCTTTACGCTCCTCGGTTCGGTTTCGAAGGTGCCGACGCGATCGGCAATGCCTTGGTTGTAGATCGACGCAATCTCGGACGCGTCAGCTGGAGAGGCCGCTCGTGCCGTAAAGGAGTGCTTCGTCATCAGGCCATCTCATATCAGTCGCGCGGACGATATATCATGCGCATGAGCGAGCATGGCAGCTTCGAACTACATCTCGGCACGCGGCCCGAAGCTCTCTGACCCCAGATCCGAGAGAAATGCGGTTGCGATGGCACCGATCAGGCAGGCGATCGCGCAGATGCCGAAGGCCGCCACCCAGGCCGCGAGCCGCGCTGTGCCACCAAACCAATCGAGAGAGAGCCCAAACAACAGCGTCCCGACAAATCCTCCGGCGAAGCCGATGCACGAGTACACCGCAACCGTGGCACCTCGCAGCTGCGGCTCGGCGACGGCGAGCAGACCCGAGGTGAGATTGGAGAAATTGCCCTGCACGACGAACCCCGCGATCATCGCCAAGGCGACGACTGCGCCGTAGGGCAGCATTGCGGCTAAGCCAAACAACGCGTTCACCAGCACTGATACCAGGAGCACGCCCATGGCGGTTGGACGGAGGCCAAGGCGCAACGACAGCTCGTTGCCGAACAGGCCCGCTGGCACGCCCAGCAAGCCGACAAGCGCGCCGGTCATCAGCATGCTCCAGCCCTGCGTCGCAGCATCGCCCTGGTTCGCCACGCAGAACGCAAGAAATACCACGATCCATTGTCGCAGCCCGGCAGTCCCCCAAATCGTCGCTGTGTAGCCGACGGTCAGCACAAGCACGTCGCGATGACCGAGCGCCCTGCAGAAGTTTGGCATCGCACGCGGACGCTCTGCGGGGGCGTCGCTGGGCCTGTGTGGCAGTGCGGCCCAGGCGAGCAGCACGCCTATGACGCCGAGTGCGCCACTCACCACGAATGCGCCGCGCCAACCCCACATCAGGCCCATCTGACCGAGCAGGAAAGACAGTGACGAACCGAGGGTGAACGAACTGGTGTACCACGCAGCGGCGCGGGCACGGCTCGCCCCGGCCATCCCATCGGTCAAGGCACGCAGGCCCGGCATGTACATGCCGGCAACCGCTATGCCGCTCACCGTTCGCCAGATAAGCGCTGGAAGCAGGCCGTCGCTGGTAGCAATGCCGAAGCACGACAGCGCATTCAATGCGCTGCTGACGAGAAAGATCGTGCGGGCCGGCATTCGATCAGTAAGGGCTACCAGCGGCAGCACGGCCGCCATGTAGCCGGCGGACATTATACCGGCGAGCCAACCGGCCTCAGCGTTGCTCAGTGACCAGGTCGCGATAAGCTGTGGCAGCAAAGCCGGGACCAGCGAGAAGCCGGCCAGGCCCAGAATTTCTGCCCCGCAGACGAACGCGACGGCGCGCCCCTCAGCACCCATTAACGGAGTGTCCCGGATCCCGCCCTAGGCCGTCAGATGCCTTCCTCAGACCACGTATGACCGAAACCTCCCCGTCCCGTCACCTCTCTGGCGACCTCCCTGACCTGCCAGTACGACCGGTGCGCGCAAGAGCGCGTCGAGCGGTCGGGCAGGCGGGGTCGGTGCCGGCGAGGGCCTCCCTGCCCTTCGCCAGCGACCCCGGCGGCCGCCTCGGCGCGCAGCGTCGGGAATCGCGGTCGCCGAAGCCGACGGCTGGATAGGCGTTCCAAAGAGGTACGACTCGGGGCTGCCAGCCGTCCCCATCCATTGCCCTGATTCTCCGCCAGAAAACCACCCTCGATTGTCTTCTCCAGAAAGGCAGCTCACACTGGACGAAATGTAGGGGAAAACAGATGCATCGCTTCATCATCACGACGGTTGCGGCGCTGAGCGTCGGCGCATTGGCCAGCTGTGCATCAAATCCACCCCCACCCGCCGCACCGGCGGCCAATTTGAGTGCGACCGAAGGAACCGTCACTTTCAGCGGTGGCGCGGTCGCCCTCGGCGTTGGCTTTCAGTGGGGCAGCGGAACCCTGACATACCAAGGTCGACAATATCCCTTCCGATTGGACGGGCTATCTGTGGTGGATGTTGGTGTGACCCGGGTCACCGGCAGCGGGACAGTGCACAATCTGCGCAATGTCGCCGATTTCAGTGGCAATTACGTTGCCGCCTCCGCCGGGGCAACTCTCGCCGGTGGCGGTTCCGTGGGGATACTGCGTAACCAGAATGGCGTGGTTATCGATGGGGTCACCACAGCTCAAGGGGTTCGGCTGACCCTCGCTCCAGGTGGGGTGAATATCAGACTTTCAGGCCAACCCGGCTCCTAGAATTAACCGAGCTCCGCGCTCAACTGGCTCCGGTGTTATCATCGCGCGAGCACGCCAGGAGGCGGACGACGTGATTGAGGCGCTGCGGGCGGAGGGCGCGCGACAGAGCAGGGGCCGCTGGCCACGACGCTGGGCGGCATGGCGAAGGGGTGACGGACCGCATGCCGCATAAGCGCGGAGCGGCGGCGGGTCCTCAGCGGGATCAGGCGCTTGTTGACGTGCCCTCGAGCGTCGGCCCGGTTGTGTTCGGGACGCTCGGTGTGGGATGGGTGATGGTGCTGTGTCCGCGGCAATACGATGAACTGATGCGACAGGCCGGTGGTGTCTGGGAACCTGGTGCACGGCAATGGCTGATCGAGCGACGGCGGATCGGACCGGTGATCCGTGAGTTGGAGCGCAGCGTCGATCCGCTGTTTCGCCGGGTCGGTATTCACCTGGACGGATAGATGCACGAACGCTGACCAGAGCTTATAGTTACCCGACAGCGCGTCGCTGACCTAACTCATATTATTCAACCAATTTACGCACTATCCTATGCCGACGCGCCGGATTATCCTGCAGCGCTCGGAACGCCATCTCTCCCGATCGCAGGTGATGAAACCGCCGCCTTCCTGCAAATTGCTCCCTGTCCATCGATTCGTGACAGATTCAGCAGAAGGAGGATATTGTCTGCACATCCTTGTCGCAGAAAGCGTGCCCAACAGGCAAGAAGGGAGGGAGACCAGTGATCAAAAGGCAGATATTATTGCAAGCACTTGCCGCTGTGGTTGGTAGCGCTCTAGGGGTGAGCGCGCTTGCGGAAGAGCCGGTACACGGTGTCACTGATACAGAGATCGTTATCGGCACGGTTACTGATCTGTCGGGTGTAACGGCGATCCAAGGAGTGAACAACGCGAATGCTATTCGCTTGCTCTTTGATGAGACGAATGCGAAGGGGGGTATCAACGGCCGTAAGATCCGATACATCGTTGAGGATAGTCAGTACCAAGTCCCACGCGCCGTGCAGGCCATGAACAAACTGTTGAACAACGATAAGGTGTTCATGACCATACAGGACGGCGGCACTCCTATGAACAACGCGACGTGGCCCATGGCCATCGAGAAAAACACCCCGAAGCTCCTGCCTCTGACAGCCGCACGCTCCATGTATGAGCCCTATCATCCGCTGAAATTCAGCCAGACTTCGTCATATGTCGATCAAATGCGTGCCGGGACGAAGTACTTTGTCGAGCATCGGGGCAAGAAGGCCCTTTGCGTCATGTATCAGGATACGGACTTTGGTAAGGATGTCTTAGCTGGTGTCTCTCTGCAGGCTGAGGCCAATGGTCTAAAGATTGTGGCCACCACAGCCCATAAGCCTACCGATACTGACTTTACCGCAGCCGTGACTAAGTTGCGCGAAGCCAAATGTGATCTACTTGAGCTGGGCACCATCGTTCGCGATACGATGATCATTATCTCAACGGTGAAGAAGGCCGGATGGGACGTGGATCTGCTGGGACAAGCCGCCTCATACGATACTGCGGTCGCGACGGCACCAGGCGGCGCGGGGGAAGGTTTCTATTCCATGACCCCAACCCTCTATGTCTATCCAGACGATCCGCGTCCGGAAATTCGTGACCTGATGGCCAGGTATCGGGCCAAATACGGGATCGATATCAACTATATTGGTCAGACCGGAATCTCTGTGGCTCAGATAGCATTAGAAGCTCTTCGACGAGCGGGGCGGGATCTGACGGTGGATAGTCTTGTCACGGCGATGGAAAGCTTGCACGAATTCACCGACATTTACGGAAACACTTACTCTTTTGGGCCAAAGCAGCATCACGGCTCGACCAAAGCATTTCTTGCCGTGATCAAGGATGGACGTTGGGTGCCCGTTATCGATCAACCACTCGGCTATTGATACGTGGCTCAGATGGCAGTGACTCGAAGGCGGCCACCGAGGGGCAAGGCATGACAAGACTCTCGGGCTAAGCGATTGAAAGTCGTAACGATTACCGAACGGCCGCGTTTGGCACCCGCCGTTGCTGAATGGTTGCTCGAAGAATTCCGTCACGCCCTCAGCCCATCGTATGACGAGCAGTTGGCCAAACTTATTGCGCAGGAGGCTCCGGAAGAGACATTCGTCCTGTTCGACGGCGACGTGCCGGTAGGAACCGCCAGTTTGGTCACAAATGACCTGCCGTCACGCCCGGACCTGACGCCGTGGCTGGCAAGCGTCCTCGTGCGCCCGCAGTTTCGAGGCCGCGGATACAGCGCGCCTCTGATCAAACATGTTGAAGGGGCAGCTGCCGCGTCGGCGGCTGTTCTGTGGCTATATACTTGGTCAGCGGAGCCGGTCTATGCCCGGCTCGGATGGGAACGTGTTGGGTTAGAGCGCGATTCTGACAGGGACATCGAGGTTGTACTGATGAGGCGGAATCTGAGCTGATCGGAAGGAATACTTCAAAGTCGACCGTGATGATCGGGCTTCTCCCTGAGGCCGCCACAGATATCGAACGGCTTGATGGCAATAGACCTTACCTCTGGCTGGCCTACGGTCTTCGCGTGCTGCGCACGCCTGTTGAGATCGGATGGCCGGCACTGCGCGGGGAGGCAGACTCGCCCCGCCTTGCTACATCGGGTTCATCAGGGGAGGATCCGGGATGCGATTCCTGGCAGTCATTGGCGCACTGGCGATCATTGTGGTGATCGGCGCTGCGGTATTCTTCTTCGGCGGCTTCTACAACGTCGCGGCAAGCGAACAGGATAACGCAGCGGTGGCCTGGGCATTGCAGCGCGTTCGTGAGGCGTCGATCGATCGCCACGGCAGTGCAGCGCCACCCGGATCGCTCGACGATGCCGCAATCATCCGCTCAGGCGCGCATGCCTTCCTGGAGCGCGGCTGCGTCAACTGCCATGGCGGCCCTGGGGTCACGTGGGCCAAATTCTCGGAGGGTCTCAACCCTAGTCCTCCCGATCTCAAGGACGTGGTGGGCAACGCGCAACCTGCGGAGCTGTTCTGGGTCATCAAGAACGGTATCCGAATGACGGGGATGCCGAGTTTCGGTGCGACGGGTGTCCCCGATCAGGAGATCTGGTCGATCGTCGCGTTTCTCAAGAAGCTGCCGACCGTGTCGGACGCGGACTTCAAGACCTGGAGCACGTCTGGGTCCTGAGCAGTCCTTCTGACGGAGGCACCAGTTGCCCAGGCACCCTCCCCTGCCCCACAGTGCGCCAGCGCTGTAGGGGATGTGGAGGATGGACTTCGACCTGTTTGTGATCGGTGGCGGTTCAGCGGGCGTGCGCTGTGCGCGGATCGCCGCCGGTCACGGCGCGCGCGTGGGCATCGCCGAGGAGCGCTTCTGGGGCGGCACCTGCGTCAATGTCGGCTGTGTGCCAAAAAAGCTGCTGGTGCAGGCCGGCGAATACGGTGCCTGGGCCGAGGATGCAGCCGGCTTCGGCTGGCAGATCAAGAAAGGCCCGCATGACTGGCGCAAGCTGATCGCTGCGAAGGACAAAGAGATCGGCCGGCTCAATGGGATCTACAAGCGGCTGCTCGACAGTGCAGGCGCGACCATCTTCGAATCCCATGCAGCCTTCGTTGATCCACATACCCTTGATGTCGGTGGCAAGCGCGTCACCGCCGAAAACATCGTGATCGGCACCGGCGGACATCCGGTTCGTCTGCCGATACCTGGTGCAGAGCTTGGCATCATTTCTGACGATGCGTTCTATTTGCCAAACATGCCGCAACGCGTGACCATCCTGGGATCCGGTTATATCGCAGTCGAGTTCGCCGGCATCTTTGCTGCGCTCGGCGCGCATGTGGACTTGGTCTATCGCCAGCCATTGCCGTTGCGCGGCTTCGACATGGATCTGCGAGAATCCCTCGTTGAAGCGCTGGGGTTTCAGGGAATTTCGCTGCACCCGAATAGCCACCCTGCCAGGCTAGACGCCGATGGTGACGAACGTGTGCTTACGCTCGCCGAGGGAACCACGTTGCGATCTGACCTGGTATTCTTCGCGACCGGACGCGCTCCCGCGACCAAGGGATTGGGGTTGGAGAAGATCGGCGTGGCGACCGACGCGGTCGGCGCCGTAGTGGTCGATCAGAATCTGCGCACCAGCCAACCACACATCTATGCGATGGGCGACGTCACTGACCGGCTCAATTTGACGCCGGTCGCTATCGCCGAGGGGCATGCCTTGGCCGACACGCTGTTTGGCAAGAACCCGCGCGGCATCTCGCTCCACAACGTGCCAACTGCGGTGTTTTCCACACCACCGATCGCGACCTGTGGCTTGACCGAGGAGCAAGCGGCGGAACACGGGCCGGTCGATGTTTATGTGTCCAAGTTCACGCCGATGCGCCATACGCTGTCCGGCCGCGCGCGGAAGAGCATGCTGAAACTGGTGGTTGATCAGGCAAGCCAGAAGGTCGTCGGCGCACACATGCTGGGCGAGGATGCGCCGGAGATCATGCAGGGCCTGGGTATAGCCATTGTCATGGGCGCGACGAAGGCGGACTTCGATCGCACGATCGGTATCCATCCGACAGCGGCGGAGGAATTCGTCACTTTGCGCACACGCACGCGCGTATCCGGCGTGGCGAAGGCGGCGGAGTAGCCTCGCCAACATTGCGCGAGGCGCGGCGCAGCCCTTTGGCCAAGGGCACTACCAAGGAGGTTGCTTCGTCGCTACGCTTCTCGCAATGACAGCGATCCAGAGGAAGCAGCCTTGAAACGACGTGCCTTCATTGCGGCAGCCGCCGCAACTGCCGCTTTGCCACTGGCTCGTCCGGCGGTCGGTGGTAATGCGAAAACCCTGATCTTCGTGCCACAGGCGAACCTGACAAGCCTCGACCCGGTGTGGACCACGGCGACGGTCACACGCAACTTTTCTCTGATGGTCTACGAGACGCTGTACGGCCGGGACCAGGCGTTCAATCCGCAGCCGCTGATGGTCGAGGGCCATGTCATCGACGACGACGGCAAGCGCTGGACGATGAAGCTGCGCGAGGGGCTTGTGTTCCACGATGGCACACCGGTTTTGGCACGGGATTGCCTCGCTTCGCTGCAGCGGTGGCTCAAACGGGACGCGGTCAGCGAGACCATCAACGCCCGCGTCGATGCAATCCAGACGCCGGATGACCGGACGCTGGTGTGGCGGCTCAAGAAGCCGTTCCCGCTGCTGGCACATTTCCTGTCGAAGGTGCAGCCGCAACCGGTGATCGTCCCGGCTCGTCTCGCCGCGACCGACCCGTTCAAGCAACTCACGGAGATTGTCGGGTGCGGCCCGTTCCGCTTCGTCGCCGATGAATTTGTGTCCGGCAGCCACGCCAGCTTCGCGCGGTTTGACAAATATACGCCTCGGCAGGAGCCAGCCTCGTACACCGCCGGCGGTCACAAGGTACTACTGGATCGCGTGGAGTGGAGGATCATTCCCGATCCGGCCACATCGGCCAATGCGATGACCGCTGGTGAAGTGGACTGGCTGGAGCTGCCGCAGCCCGATCTGATTCCGATGCTCAAGCATGCATCCGGTGTGACGACTGGACTGATCGACATCTATGGCACCGTGGCAATCCTGCGGCCGAACAGCCTGGTCGGGCCGACCAGCAATGTCGGCGTCCGTAAAGCCATGATGGCGGCAGTCGACCCGCGCGAGGCGATGATCGCCGCGATGGGTGAGGATGAGTCGGGTTGGCGCGCACCGATGGGCTACTTCCTGCCCGGCGCGCCGGCAGCCAACGACGCAGGAATGGAATTCCGCCGCAAGCGTTGGAATACCGCCGATGTGAAGGCGATGTTGAACAAAGCCGGCTACGGCGGCGAGCGCATCGTGCTGCTGCATCCGACGGATCAGCTGATCTACAACGCGTTCATTACCGTTGTCGCAGACTCGTTCCGCAAAGTCGGCCTGAACATAGACGAGCAGATGGTGGACTGGGGAACGGTGGTGCAGCGGCGGACCAGCAAGGAGACGTTGGATAAGGGCGGCTGGTCGATCTTCCCTGCCGGCGCCCCCGGTCCGGAGTATGTCGATCCGATGCTGGCGAACACGCTGCGCAGCCCAGGTGCCAAGGCATGGTTCGGCTGGCCCGATTCGCCGCCGATAGAGGCGGCCTATGAGGCGTGGATCGACGCGCCGAACGAGACCGAACGGCACAAGCAAGAGATGGCGTTCCAGGCGGCGGCGTTCGATTACGTGCCGACGATCCCGCTCGGTCAGTACCTGCCACAGGCGGCTTGGCGCTCGAACGTGACAGGCTTGCTGAAAGGATCGGCGCCGGTGTTCTGGAGCGTTGACAAGACCTGAACGTCAGGCAGGCGGCCGCCGATCGGCCCACGGCCGTGCCGCCTCGAAGGCCGCCGCCACGCGCAGCAAATCGGCATCGGCACCCGGACGCGCTATCAACTGAATCGCCAGCGGCATGCCGTCGCGGTCGAAGCCGCATGGCAGGCTGACCGCCGGATTGCCGGTCAGGTTGAACGGCATGGTGTAAGGGTACCAGGAGGCTCGAATGTTCTCGACCCGATGATTGTCGATGTCGATCGGGCCGAAGAAGTCCTGATCGATCGGCACGGCGCTGCGCGACAGCGTCGGCATGGCGACGATGTCGCAATCGTCGAACCATGACTGCACCTGGCGATACAGCCGTGTGCGCTGGAAGATCGCATCATAGAGTTCGGCCGCCGAATAGCTGGCGACGCGATCCATCTGCCGCACGAAGGTCGGGCACATGATGTCGCGGTGCTGCTTCAGGTGATGGCCGAACTGCGCCATCCGATAGGCACCGTTGTTGACGAACCAGACTGCCTCGGGATTGTCGAACGGCGCGGTCAATTCTGCGACTTCGGCACCGAGTTCGCTGAAGACCGCCAGTACCGATTGGCAGGCACTCAGCACGTCCGCGGCGACAGCGGAATTGCCAAGCCGGTCACGCCAGGCGATGCGCAGGCCGCGCAGATCGCCAGCATGCGCAATGGCAAGGAAATCGGCCTTCGGGCGACCCGTGGTCAGAGGATCGCGCAGGTCCGCACCCGCCATCGCATCGAGCATCAGCGCTGTGTCGCGCACCGTGCGCGTCATCGGCGTCACGTATGAGATGTTGCCGAACCCGTCCTGTGCGTATTCCTGCGGTACCACGCCGAGACCTTGCTTGAACCCGACAATGCCGTTGCACGCGGCCGGAATGCGCGTCGATCCGCCACCATCCGTGGCGACCGCGA
>JBKPOG010000122.1:0-13694 GCA_046732975.1 Pseudomonadota bacterium | reverse complement strand
TGGCTGCGAGATTGAGCACGATCGCGCCAGGAACATCCCATTCGACGCAGCGGATCAGCAGTACGGCGACCACCCAGGCGACCAAGCCACCGACCAGCGCCCATCCCCAGCGGACGCGTGTGGCCAGCAACGCAATCGCTGCCAGGAAGACGAAGGTGGCGGCGTTCACCGCGAAACTGCCAAGCGCACTCGCGGCAATGAATGCGACGTCGTGCTGCAGCGCGAGCATCGCATAGGCGGGACCGGCGCCGATCGGCAGCGACACGATCAGTCCGCCCCAGAATGGCCCCGCAGCCTCGGCTGCCACCGTCGCGGCGACGACAACGCAGGCGCTGACCGCGGCGCGGGCCAGCAGAGCGAGCCAGAACGCCTCCACTCTCAGCGATCCGTGTAAGGGTTCCGTGTCCCGCGCAACTGCAGGCGGATGGGCGTGCCTGGCAGGTCGAAGGTTTCACGCAGGCTGTTGACCAGATAGCGCTGATAGTCCTCCGGCAACTGCTCGGCGCGCGTGCCGAATACGATGAAGGTCGGCGGCCGTGCCTTGGCCTGGGTGATATAGCGCAGCTTCAGTCGCCGTCCCTTCATCAAGGGCGGGGGGTGCCGCGTTAGCGCTTGCTCGAACCAGCGATTGAGTTCGGCGGTCGGCACTCTGGTGTTCCACACAGCATGCACATGCCGCACCGCCGGCAGCAATTGATTCACACCAGATCCGGTCAATGCCGAGAGTGGCACGACCGGCACGCCGCGTGATTGCGCCAGGCTTGTTTCCAAGCGATCGGTGATGGAGCGGCGTGCATTCGCCCGATCCGCCACGGCATCCCACTTGTTCAGCGCGAGCACACCGGCGCGCCCTTCCCGCTCGATCAGTTGCGCGATCTGCAGGTCCTGGTCATGCAGGCCCTCGGTCGCGTCAACCACCAGTACCACCACCTCGGCCAACTTCAACGCTCCGATCGCCGCACCGACCGCAAGCCTTTCCAGCGGCGCTTCGATGCGCGCCTTGCGACGCAGGCCGGCGGTGTCCACCAGCTCGACCGGATTTTCACCATCGTTCAACATGACGGACACAGAATCGCGGGTCAGTCCCGGCTCCGGCCCCGTCAGCATCCGCTCCTCGCCCACCAGGCGATTCAGCAGCGTGGACTTGCCGGCGTTCGGCCGTCCGACGATCGCCAGTTTCAGCGGCCGGGGTTGTTCGGTCACTTCGTCTGTCGCCTCTGGTAGCCGCGAGGCGATCTCTGCCATCAGGTGCGAGATGCCCTCGCCGTGCTCGGCTGAGACCGCTATCGGCTCGTCGAAGCCGAGTTCGAACGCATCCAATACCGACGATTGCGTCGACCGGCCCTCCGCCTTGTTGGCGACCACCACCACCGGTCGTCCCAGCCGATGCAGCCAGCGCGCATAGTACCGATCGGCCGGTGTGATGCCGTCGCGCGCATCGACCACGAAGAGCACGAGGTCTGCACCAGCGGTGGCGGCGGAAGCGCCCTCGGCCATCCGACCTGCCAGCGATTCTGGCGCCGCTTCCTCCAGCCCCGCCGTATCGATCAGCCGTACACGACGGCCCCGCAGCAATGCCTCGGCCTCTTTGCGGTCCCGCGTCACACCGGGCGTGTCGGCAACCAGCGCCAGCCGCCGACCCACCAGGCGATTGAACAGACTGCTCTTGCCCACATTTGGCCGGCCGGCGATGACCACCAAGGGCAGCATCGCCGTGGCTCAGCGCAGCGCCAGCAGCCTGCCGTCGTCGGTCACCACGAAGACGGTGCCGTCCGCCACGACCGGCCCCAGCGAGGCCGCCCCGGACAGCTCCTGCCGCCCGAGTATTTCGCCCGTGTATGGACTGACGGCGAGCGCCTCTTTGTTGGTGCCGGCGACCACCAGCCGATCACTTACCAACAACGGGCCAAACCAGGTGATCGCGTCCTCTTGCTTCTCCGGGTTTTTCCAGCGCGGCAGCTGCGTGACCCAGGAAACGCGGCCGTCATCCCTGCTGAGCGCGGCCATTTTCTGCTCGAGCGAGATGACGAACAGCCATGGCCCGGCGGCCCAGGGGCTGTCCTCGCCGGCGGCCTCACGCTCCCACAAGCGTCGGCCGGTGGGCAGATCGATGGCCACGGTCAGGCCGCCAAGGCTCATCGCGTAGACTTTTCCATCGCCGATCACCGGCAGACCACGAACGGCGGCGAAATCCGCCAGACTGCCGGTGCGGATTGCCGTTGCAAGAGTGTCGGTCCAGACAACGTTGCCGCTTTCGGCGCGCAGCGTCGCCAATTCGCCGGAGCCAAACCCTCCGACCACCAGCCCGGTGGAATAGGCCGGCGCCGGCCGACCCAGGATGCTGGTCGTGGGATTGGCCGCCTGGTGCGACCAGAGCTGCCGCCCATCGTCGGCAGCGAGGGCAAGCAGCCGGTCCTCGATCGTTGTCACGAACAGCCTGCCTTCAACGACCGTCGGCGCAGACCGCGTCGGTGCACCGAACCTGCTGCGCCATCGCATGGTGCCCTTCGCGGCATCGATCGCCACCAGTTCGGCCAACCCGTTGACCGCGTAGAGCGTGCCCTGGTCTAGCGTAAGACCGCCGCCGACATTGGTGCTGTCGTCGTCTTTGTCCTTGGTATCGAACCGCCATACCCGACTGCCGCGCGCCATATCGAAGGCCGAGACCACGGCATCCGAGTCCATGACATAGACGATCCCATCGGCCGCCACGGGCTGCGCCATGATCTTGCGACGATAGCCACCGCCGGCGCCGATGCTGACGCGCCACGCTTCGGTCAGACGGTCGCTGGCCGCGAGATGACCCATGAAATGAGCCGGGTTGCCGCCCGCCTGCGGCCAGGCGGCATTGCGCACCGCAGGGGGCAGCTCGACCTTCGGTGTGCCTTCATCCACCTCGAGGGTGCGACGGCCTCCCAGGATCGGCTCGCGCTTGCCAGGTAGCGGCGTCTTGTGGGTGCCAAACCACTCGTCCCACAGTCCGCAGCCAGCGACGGCCAGTGGCGCAAGCAAAGCCGAGCGGCGCGTCACGCCACGCATCCATGCCATCGCGCGTTACCCGCCCAACCGCGTCAGCAACCCACTCGCCCTGCCGCGGACCCCACTTGGTGCCGTGGCGTCCTGCGCCAGATGCTGCAATGTCGTTCGCGCCTGGTCCTTCTTTCCCTGCCGCAGATCCAGCAACGCCAGCTGTTCCTGGGCCAGCGCATGCCAGGGATTGTCCGGAGCGGCCAGCGGCTTCAGTCGCGCCTCGATCAGTGCCGGGTCTCCCTGGTCGATTTGGTGTTGCGCCCAGAGCAGACTTGCCAGATCGCGCAGCAGCGGATCGACCGACGAATCGCCTGCCACATCGTCCCACAACGCAGTCGCGCCACGCAGGTCGCCTGCGTCCGCCTTCAGCGCCGCCTCGCGCAGTCGCGCCAAGGTCGCGTAACCCCGAGGGCCTTGTGCGGCAACACTGGCGAACTCCGCAGTTGCAGCCGTCCGGGTCGCCTCGTTGCTGCCTGTCGGTGAGGCATCCGCCAGCGTCATTGCTGACAGATACTGGGCTGCCGCCTTCTGGTCCTGTCGTGCTTCGTACCAGCGCCAGCCCTGCCATCCGGCCGCAGCCCCCACGATCAGCACGGCGACACCCAGGATCAGCCCGCTGTAGCGCCTGAGCAGCTGCTGTGCCCGTTCCGCGCGTAGTTCTTCATCGACTTCGTCGAAAATATCGACCACGTACGCTCCCGCGATTCGCTGCCGATCCAGCGGCGGCGGACCATAGCGATGCTCCTGCGCAGCGGCAAACGGCTCGCAAACCTGCAATTTACCTGATGGGCGCAGACTGACGCGATGCGATTTCTGCCAATCCTTCTGGGTCTGCTGGCTGGTTGCGGCATCACGCCCGAGCAGGCGGCAACCGTCGGCGTGGGGGTAACCGTCGGCAGCATCGCCGTGATCCAGCGGAGCCCGTTGGACGCCGTCTACTCCGCGGTCACCGGAAGAGATTGCTCGATCGTGCGGATGGAGCAGGGCAAGAGCTATTGCCGTCCCATCGAGCCACCGCCGGAAGCGCCGCCCTACTGCACGCGCAGTCTTGGTGTGGTCGACTGTTGGCGTGATCCGGCGGCGCTGCCGGACCACCCCCCGAGGTGAACGCCGGTCCACGCGTGCTGACGCCCGAACAGGATGCCAATCGTACCCGTCGCTGGCCGGATTTCTGATCAAGCCGGCATTAGCCGACAGGCTTGCCATATCAGCTAGCTATAAAACTCCCAGCGCGGCACCGGCCGCGCCATGGTGCTGAGGTTGGGCAGTTTGTAGAAAGAGCTGGCAAAGCCGCCCACGTCCCAATACGGCTCGATCCCGCGCTTGTCTGGCTCAGAGAACCAGTGCGGCATGGAAGTGGCGGGACAATAGTGCGTCACACAAGACATTCGCGATGTGCCTTGCGGCAGTGACATCGGATGGCTGCGATGCACGAGGTCCGCCGCCCAGAAGAATACATCGCCCTGCTTCGCCAGGAGGCGGTGGTGCGCCAGCTGGCGAAGCTGGCAGGCTTCCTCCATCTCATGCGAGTAGTTCGGCGTATCGCCGTCGCTGTGTTTGGTGTCATTGCTGAAGATGTAGTGCGGCAGCCGATGGCTTTGGTCGTAGTAGGCAAGTTCGCCGCTCCCTTCCTGGATGTCCTGCAGCGCGATCCAGGTCGCAGCGAGAAAGGTCGGTGTATCTACAACCACATAGGCGGGGTCCTGGTGCCACTGGTGCCCGTTCGTTACCTGGAACAGCAGTTGCTGAAACGCCAGCACCTTGGCCTGGAACACCAGGCTCAGGAATCGGGTGATACTGGGGTGCATGCAGACCTGACGCGATGTCTGCAGATTGACGTAGAGATCGTAGATGCTCTCCAGCCCATCGGGCTGGTTGCCGTTCAGCTTCTGCCGTCGTCCGCCACGGAAATCGGTCGTGGCGTAATACCCTGGATGTGTGTGCAGGGAATGGATATCGGCGACGAATGCATCGATCAGCTGCGGCTCGACTGCGCGCGGCATCACCAGCCAGCCGTGCTCGGCGAAATGCGCCAGCTGATCGGCCTCCGCCTGATTGATGTGTCCGGTCGCGCCGAGCGCGCGCAGATGCGTCAGCCAGTCCGGGCGGTCCGTCCAAAGTGCCGGCAACGTCACGTCTGACCTGAAGGAACCAGGCATCGGGAGGCCCCCTAGTCAATGGGTCGAGCAAACCGTCTCTAGCTCAACCACCGGTAGGTGCGCCACTCCCTCGCCGATTGCGCCAGCTTGCCTCGCCGCGGTAAAGAGAGGCCAACGCGGGTGTAGTTCAATGGTAGAACGGCAGCTTCCCAAGCTGCATACGAGGGTTCGATTCCCTTCACCCGCTCCACCGATTCAACCACCGCCTCGTGCTGTCCCGGAGCTTGCCAGCTGGCCGCGGCTAGTGCGGCGCCTGCGTGAATGACGCTGGGTCTGTCCGGCTGCAACGGAGTTATCGTCTAGCTGCCCTGGTGGACGCTGGCGATAGACGCGGGGACTGTGAAGCCATTCATACCTGACCGACTGATGCTCCTTGTATGTTCTCTTGTCGACCAGGGGGATGAGAGACATGCAACGAGTAGCAGCGGTAGCCGGGTTGGTGTTGTTCAGTATGGTAGGCGTTGCTTATGCCGACAGTCCCGGCGGATGGTCGCAGTTCAGTGAGATGATGAAGCCGCAGGCTCCGGTCAGAGTGGCGCCGGTCCAAGAGGTTCAGCAGGCAAAGCCGGTCTACGAGTTTGCAGTTGGCCAGAAGAGCGGCACGTGGGTGGCCCCCGCCAATCCCAACGAGGGAGCAACCAATTAAAGGATACAGAACGGAGGAGCGGCTCGACGGCTCCAAGAGAAGGTCAGCGAGCCGCAATTCCGAGGGTGCGAATGGAACCTGCGGCGCGCGGGTTTTCGACTCGCTGCGCTAACGCCCGGCCACCTCGGCCAGTGTATCTACGCCTCGCCATTACTACGAGGGTTCGATCCCCCCAAGCCGCTCCGGCTACATCGGCGGCGCTACGCCATTGGTCTCGACGGTGACCCGACTCGCCGCAAGCTTGCCCTCGGGGTTTTTGGTCGCCCCGAACATCACCTTCGCACCAGGCTTCAGATCCGATCTCTCGGCGGGCGCGAACGTCACGACCGGCGTGTTGGGCGGCACGACGATCGTCTGGTCGCCGTCCTTGTAGGACACGCTCAGCTGGCGGCCGGACTGCGCATCAACCGTGCCGCTGACAGTGCCGTTGGTCATCATGCTGCCTGGCTGGAGGTCCCACCCATAGTGCCCCTCGCCGGCGCCGCGCATCGCCTCGGGAAACACCAGCACCTCGAGCGCGTCCTGCTCCCCATTGGCGCCGCTCCTGGTCGCGATGCCGACATAGCTGCCCGGCTTGACGTCCGCGAGATCGAATCGCTTCACGGTCGACACCGTCACCGGATCGTTCAGCAGAATGTCGACTTTCGAGCCCTCGCGGGTGTTCACGCTGAGGGTCTGGCCTTCCAGCGCGGCGATGGTGCCGCGAATGCGCGTGGGTGGCGCGTTCTGCGCCAGGGCGGCACCCGCACAAAGGCTGGTCGCCGCCGCAATTCCGATCAGACGTGCAAGCATCCGCTTCTCCCCGTTTGGTCCTGCCGGCAGACCATGGGGATGATTCGAATTCCGTGAAGAGGCGGCGGCGCGCTATCCTTTGCGAAATGGGAGTGCATCGATGGCGCGCGCCACACCCAAGGTTACGATCTATTACAACCCCGCCTGCACCACGTCTCGGAAGGTCCTGGGCATGATCCGAGAGGCCGGTGTGGAACCGCAGGTAATCGAATATCTGAAGAGGCCGCCGACCCGACAGGAGTTGCTCGACCTGCTGCATCGCATGGGCATGACGCCGCGCCAATTGCTGCGACGCCGTGGCACGCCGTACGACGAACTCGGCCTCGGCGATGCGGCAAAATCGGACGACGAGTTGATCGACGCCATCGTGGCGCATCCGATTCTGCTCGAGCGTCCCGTCGTCGTCGGGCCACGAGGCGTGCGGCTCTGCCGCCCACCCGAGCGCCTGCGCGAGGTCATGCCGGCGCGCTGACCTGGGCATGCCGACAAGGCTCACTCTCGCGGCGCTCCGCCGCCAGGCGGTGGTCAATTCGCTGCAGCCGGCGACGACGCTGGCGCGCGCGATTGCAAGCGCAGGCTTTGTGCAGGCCGATCCGATCCGGGCACCCGCCAGGGCACAGGACCTTATCCTGCGGCATCGTGTCGCCGGGTATCGCGTGGGTGATCTGGAGCGGCGGTTCACCAAGCTCGGGCTGGAGGAGGACTTTCTGTACGCCTACGGCTTCATGCCGCGCGAGACATATCGGCTGTTGCACCCGAGGGCCGTGACCGACAGGTGGGGAGTGCCAGACGAGATCGCCACGCGCGTTCTGGCCTTTGTGCGCGAGCGTGGGCGGACCCACCCCACCGATCTCGCCGAGCAGTTCGGCCGCGACCGCGCAGTGAACGGCTGGGGCGGATTTTCCAAGGCCACGACGCGGGCGCTGCAAAGCCTGCATTATCACGGCCTGCTCCGGGTGGCCGGACGGCGCGACGGTATCCGCCTGTATGAAGTTGCAGCGCCTCCGGACGAGCCTCTGTCACCGGACGAGAGGACACGACGCATCGTGCGATTGGTGGTCGGCATCCTCGCCCCGGTTGCCGAGGCGGGACTGGCGAGCACATTCGGCCTGCTTGGTCGCGGCGCTCCCGGTCTCGGGGGCTGGCGGCCGGCACTTGCGGCGCTGGTGGCCTCCGGTGAACTTGGGAGCGGTGAGGTCGATGGCCAACGTTACTACTGGCCGGCGGGGGCGGCGAACCGGCGCGGCGATCCGGAGGCCGTACGGCTGCTGGCCCCGTTCGATCCGATCGTCTGGGAACGGCGGCGGTTCGAGCATCTATGGGGCTGGGACTATCGGTTCGAGGCGTACACCAAGCCCGAACAGCGGCGGTTCGGCTATTACGCGATGCCCCTCCTGCGGGGCTACGACATTATCGGCTGGGCCAATGTGACGCTGGTTGACGGGCGCCTGGATGCGCAACTCGGCTTCGTGGGAAGCAAGCCAAGGGACCAGGAGTTTCGCCGCGCGCTCGACGCCGATCTGGCAGCGCTGGAGCGTTTCCTGACGGGGAAAAGCCGAAGCACTTAACGCGCCAAGCGTTTGGGTGACTCTCGCCGCCGCGCTAGGCTGGCGCATCAGCGAAAGGCAAGCGCATGCCGCCGAGGATCGGATACCTGCTGCCGACCCGCGAACAGATCATGGAGGGGCGACACGACGCTGCCTCTCTTCTGACGCTGGCAGAGCGGGCGGAGGCGCTGGGTTATGACTCCGTCTGGGTCGGCGATTCTGTGCTGGCACGGCCACGGCACGACCCACTGACGCTCTTAGCTGCGGCCGCGGCACGGGTGCCGCGGGTGCTGCTTGGCACCGCGGTCCTTTTGCCGGCGCTGCGCAACCCGGTGCTGCTTGCGCATCAGGTAGCGACGCTGGACCAGGTATCGGAGGGACGCTTCATCCTGGGTGTCGGTATCGCCCGCGATGTGCCGAACATTCGCGCCGAGTTCGCCGCCTGCGGCGTGCCCTTCGAGAAGCGCGTCGGGCGGATGATGGAAGGATTGCGCCTGTGCCGCGCACTGTGGAGCGGCGAAACCGTGGACTGGGATGGCCGATGGCCAGTGCAGCACGCGGTGTTGGCGCCAGAGCCACACCGACCAGGCGGCCCGCCGATCTGGATCGGCGGCAACACGGCTGCGAGCCTGCAGCGCGTCGGAAAATGGTTCGACGGCTGGTTCCCCAATGCGCCCGATCCTGCGACATTCGCCAGCCAGTTGAATGATATCCAGACGACCGCCCGTTCGGTGAGGCGCGATCCGGCGCAAATTTCCGCCGCGATGTACCTTACGCTCTCGGTGGATGACGATGCAGCGCGCGCTTCGGCGCGTATGGATGCGTTCCTGCAGGGCTACTACGGCGCTCCAGCTGAGATCTTGCGCCAACGGCAGGCGGTGTATTCGGGTCCTGTCGAGCGGGCCGTGCAGTGGATCGACGGCTATGCAAAGGCCGGCGCCACGGACCTGATATTGCGCTTCGCCGGCGACCACGAACGGCACCTGGAGATGTTGGCGAGCGTCCGCACCGCCATCGTGCGGTGAAGCCAGTCCGGCAATTTGGCCAACGAGGAGCCCGCAGGCCGCTGTGGATCGCACTCGCGGGCGCGCTCATCTGGTTGCTGGCGAACGATGGTTGCGACGCTCGGTCGCGTCCGACGTCGGAAGCGAAGCCACTCGAAACTGACCTCGACGTGCAGCCGCCCGGAGAGCCGTCGCGACATGTAACGCTGACGCTGGCGTTGCGGATTCTCAAAGTACCGTCTGTGAGCATCGCGACGATCAGCGAGCACCGGATCGATTGGACCGCAGCGTATGGCGGCGCATCAACGCGGACTGCCTATCAGGCCGGTTCCATGTCCAAGACCGTTGCTGCAGTCGCGGCGCTGCGGTTAGTTGAGCAAGGGCGGCTTGCTCTCGATCGCAACGTCAATGCCGAACTGACGTCCTGGCACATCCCGCCGATCTCGCTGACCCGTCGACACCCCGTGACCCTTCGCAGATTGCTCAGCATGACTGCAGGGATCAACGTCCCCGGTTATGTGGGGTATCGGCCTGGTGAAACACTCCCCAGCCTGGTCCAGATCCTTGATGGCTCGCCGCCGGCCAACTCTCCGCCGGTGCGGGTCGCCCATACGCCCGGGACGGGTTACGCCTACTCCGGTGGCGGCTACGAGATCGTCCAGGCGCTGATGCAGGATACCTCTCACCAGACTTTCGCCGAGCTCGTAAAGGAGCTCGTTCTACAGCCCCTCGAGATGAACGACAGCTTCTTCGGGCAACAGCCTCGCGCACCCGGCGAGCAGATGGCCACTGGTCACCTGTCGAGCGGTGCTGAATTGCCAGGCGACTGGCGTGCCATGCCGGAGATGGCGGCCGGAGGACTGTGGTCAACGCCGACCGATCTTGCTCGGCTGCTGATCGGTATTTCCAAGTCTTACAAGGGCGAGGACGACACTCTGCTCAGCAAGGCTATGACACACGAGATGCTGAAGCAGCAGAGCGGTGGTCCTTACGGACTTGGTGGCGCGGTCAGCGGGTCGGGTCGATCACTCGTGCTGATGAAGCGCGGCCAGAATGTCGGCTATCAGGGCTATATGCTGATCTTCCCCGTGACGGGCCAGGGCATCGTGATCATGACCAACTCGGACAACGGCACGACACTGGCAACGGCGATCATTCGAAGAGCAGCCTCGGTGTTCCATTGGCCGCGTCTCGGCGCGTTGCACGATTAGGATCTCTGCAGCCGGGCGGGGTCGTGATCGTGATGAACGGCATGCCAGGTCAGGACGGAACTTAGAATGTTGCCGGCTGCTGTATTGGGACCCCGATTGTAGAGACCGGCCGCGGCGGACCACCAACGCCCGCATGGCGATCAGTCGCGGCTGTCGAGCTTCGCAAGCACCTGCGGATCGGCCCGGCAGACACGGTCGTTCACGTTGGCAGGCTGCGTGTCGGAGGCTTCCAGCACCAGTGCCTTTGAGAGCGCCGCGGCACAGGTTCGGTCAATCCCATTTGGCCCCCGGCACAGGAAAAGCGCCTTGGACACCATCGAGGGCGTGGCGGCAGTCTGCTTTGAAGCAGGTTGCGCGGTCAGCGGTAGGATCACTGCCCACAATGCGACGAGCCCGAATGCCATGACGGCTGCTACGATGAACTTGCGCATGATTGGTCTGTCCTACGTACTGCCTGAAGCGTTACGTCGTCGCTTCACCCGCTATTCCCCACCTTGTCGCCAGCGGAGGGCGGTGCGTATGAAGCGCATCACAGCTCACGACCAATGGCCGGGCACCCAGTAGTTGCCCTGCCAGTGTGCCGGGACCCACACCCGGGCCGGCGGTGCGTAATAGGCAGGCGGCGGGTAATAGGCGAGTGGCGGCGCCACAACCGCAGGCGGAACATAAACGCCAGGCCCATAACCGTAGGGATAAAACCAAGCATTCGCAGGCCTGGACACGAAGGCGGTTCCAATTGCGGCGAGGCCGATGAAGGCGAGGCTGACTTTGATTTTGCGTGCGGCTGAGGAAGTCACTTTTATCTCCACCGGTTCATTGTTTCCCACGCCCTGACGCTAGGCCTGGCGAACCTTCCACCGATACAGGAGACATGCCTCGTCGGTTTTGCCGGAAACAGCCGGAGTTTTTCCGCCGCCGCAGTCAGGCGTGCAGCTTCGCCAGCACATTTCGGTTGGCGCGGATGACGAGCATGCGGCGGATCTTTTGTGTGGGAGTCAGCAGACCGTTCTCCACCGTAAACTGCGAGACGATGGCATGCCGCCGAATGCGCTCGGTGATCGAGAGACGCAGGTTCACACGATTGACGGCCAACGCGACAGCGACATCGTCGCTGCCACCGGCAGGAACAACCAGGGCGGTCAGCGATGAGCGGCCATCGCCCGCAACCACGGCCTGGGCGATCTCCGGCTCGGCCATCAACATGCCCTCGACCTTGGCCGGTGAGACATTCTCGCCGCCGGACAGCACGATCATGTCCTTCTTGCGATCCAGGATCCGCAGATAGCCGGCATCGTCCAGTGCGCCGACATCGCCGGTATGCAGCCAGCCGTCCTGGATCGCGAGGGCAGTGGCGTCGGGCAGGCCCCAGTAGCCATTCATCACCAGGTCGCCGCGCACCAGGATCTCCCCGTCCTCGGCGATACGCAGATCGACACCTTGCAGCACCCGCCCGACGGTATCGATACAGATGGCATCGGGGGGATTGGCACTGATCACCGGGCCGGCCTCGGTCTGTCCGTAGCCCTGCATGACCTTCAGCCCGAGTGCGAGGAAGAATCTGCCGACCTCTGGCTCCAGGCGCGCGCCGCCGGACATGACCGCCCTCAGGCGCCCGCCGAAACGGCTGCGGACATTCGTGCGGACCACGACGTCGAGCACCCAGTCGAGCACTTGTTCGCCGACGCCCAGACGCCCGTGGTCCACGCGTTTCAGCCCGAGTTGCAAAGCACGGTCAAACAGCCTTTGCCGCCATTGCGGCTCGCGTGCCACCTGGGTGAGCACGCGGGCGCGGATCACCTCCAACACCCGTGGCACGGCCGTCAGGATCGTCGGCCGCACCGTCAGCATGTCCGCCGCCAGATGCTCGACGCCGCGGCAATAGACGATTTCTGTGCCGATGCTGGGCAGGAAGAACATGCCGACAGTGTGTTCGTAGCTGTGCGACACCGGCAGATAGGACAGGTAGGTCTCGTCGCGCAGTCGCAATGACCGCATCAGCTCGAATGCGCCGCGGCAGTTCGACAGGATCGCGCGGTGCGGCAGCATCACGCCCTTTGGCGCCCCGCCAGTGCCGGAGGTGTAGATCAGGCAGGCGAGAGTGCCCGCATCGATTGCCGCGGCCTGCAGTGCGACGTCGTCCGGCGGATCGGAATCCGCGACGAGGGCACCCCAATGCATGAGCCGCGGCGTTCCGCCACCATCATCCGGTGGACCATCGATTACCACGAGAAGGTCGAGGCCAGTGGCCAGACGCCCGGCTTCCCGCATTCTTCCGGCGAGGGCCGGTGATGAAACGATCGCTCCGCGAGCGCCCGAATCGCGTAGGATGTGGGCGTGGTCGCTCACCGTATTGGTCGTATAGGTCGGAACGGGAACCGCGCCGAGTGCCATCAGGGCGGTCTCGGCGATCGGGTATTCCGGGCGATTTTCCGAGACGATCACCACCCGGTCGCCGGCCCGCACACCCGCATTGCGCAGATGGCGGGCGCACGAAGCCGCCATCCGCCCGAACTCGCGCCAGGTCACGCCCCGCCAGGCGCCGTCGCGAAACGAGCGCAGCATTGGCTTGTCCGGCCACGTTCGGGCCAGCGCAAACATCATCGCTGCCAGATTGGGCCAGATCGGATACTGCTCCACGCCTGCTCCCCGTTGTCCCGGTCTGCGCGGGACGCAACCCTTTGACCGCCGCTGCTACTACCTTACATGAATGCTCACTGCAGCCTCCGAGGACAGAATGACGCGCCAGACCGCTGCCGCCGATGCCGCGACCAGCCAGCCGATCACGCACGAACTACCCACCTGGGATCTCGGTGATCTCTACCCGGCGCCGGACAGTCCCGCTGTCGAGGCAGATTGTGCCAAGGCTGAGAAGGCGGCAAAGGACTTCGCCCTATCGTTCCAGGGCAAGCTTGCTGGCTCCTCCGGCTCTGCGCTGGCCGCGGCTATCGGCGAGTATGAGCGGATCGAAGAGGTCCTTGGCCGGCTGATGTCCTACGCCCAGTTGCTGTTCTCGGGCGACTCGACCAACGCCGAGATCGGTCGCTTCTATCAGACGGTCAGCGAACGGGTCACCGCGATCAGCAGCCATCTGCTGTTCTTCGCGCTCGAATTGAATCGGCTGGACGATGCGACGCTGGAACAGAAGCTGTCCGATCCGGCGCTGGCCCGGTGGCGGCCATGGCTGCGCGATCTGCGCGTGTTCCGGCCGCACCAGCTCTCCGACGAATTGGAGAAGCTGCTGCACGAGAAGGAGGTGACCGGCCGCAGTGCCTGGAGCCGGTTGTTCGACGAGACCATCGCGGGCA
>JBKPOG010000121.1:0-30062 GCA_046732975.1 Pseudomonadota bacterium | reverse complement strand
TCTCCGAGCAGGCCTGGCAACGGACGGCGCGCCTACGCCAGGCGATCGATACGCTTCCCTTCAACGTCGAACTTGCCGCCGGCACGCTGAGCCGCGAACGTTTCCAGGGCTACATCATGCAGGATGCGCTGTACCTGGCGCAGTATTCCCGCATACTGCTGATGGCCGGCGTGCGTGGAACAGACTCGGAGACGCTGCGCACGTTTGGTGCCTGTGCACTTGAGGCAGTGGCAGTCGAACAGACACTGCATGAACGCTACCTGACGGAGTTCGGCGTGGCTCCGAAGCAATTGGTTGACGCCGAACCATCACCCGATTGCCTGGGCTACACCAGCTTCCTGCTGGCGACCGCGTATCATGAGCCGTGGGAGGTGTTGGTTGCGGCGCTGCTGCCCTGCTTCTGGATCTACTGGGATGTTGGCACGCGCGTGGCGCGCCATGCGGCGAAGGACAATCCGTACCGCGCCTGGATCGACACTTACGCCGACGAAGCGTTCGGTGAGGCCGTGCGCACGGTGATTGCCATCACCGACAAGGCGGCGGAAGCGGCGACCGAGATGATTCGCGCCAGGATGATGACCGCATTCATCCGCTCGACACAGTATGAGTGGTTGTTCTGGGACGGCGCGTATCAGCAGCGAAGTTGGCCAGCGCTTTAAGCTGCGTCCTCACGGATCATTGCCGCACCCTTCTCGGCGATCATGATGGTTGGTGCGTTGGTGTTGCCGGTGGTCAATGTCGGCATAATCGACGCATCGATCACACGTAGATTGCCAATACCATGCACCCGCAGGCGCGAATCCACGACAGCGCCCGGACCCTCGCCCATGCGGCAGGTACCGACCGGATGAAAGATCGTGGTGCCGAACCGGCGCGAATAGTCAGCCAACTCGTCGTCCGATGTCACCGAAGGCCCAGGCAGGGTCTCCTCCGCGCTGTGCTGCGCCATCGCAGGCGCGGCGAAGATGTTGCGTGTGACGCGCATGCCGGCGTTCAGCACCCGCTGGTCGTTTGAATCGGACAAGTAATTGGGCGTAATGACGGGCGGCGCCAACGGGTCGGGTGATTTCGCCATGATGGTGCCACGACTGTCCGGCCGCACCGGACACACGGCAACGGTCATGCCAGGCACCCGCTCCAATTGGCCGAAGCGCGCCGCGTCGTAACTTGCCGGCGTGAACAGAAGCTGCAGATCTGGACTGTCAAGCTCCGGACGCGAGCGGCAGAACACCTGCGCGCTGGTGACACCAAAGGTCAGCGCACCTCGTCCGGTCGCAGCAAAGCGCACGGCCTCGCGCGCCAGCCGCATACCATGAGCGAGCTGGTTGATCGAGATCGCGTTCCGCACGCGGTGCGAGATGCGCGCAACATAGTGGTCCTGCAGGTTTGCACCCACGCCGGGCAGATCGTGAACCACCTCCACCCCGATCGACTGCAGATACTCGGCTGGACCGACGCCGGAAATCTGCAGCAGATGCGGCGAATTGACCGAGCCACCACAGAGAATGACTTCGCGCGCCGCGCGCGCCTCCCGATCACCCCCACGTTGGCGGAAGGCGACACCGATGCAGCGACCGCCGTCGAACAGCAACCGTGTCGCCAACGCGTCGGTCTCGATCCGCAGGTTTTCGCGCTTGCGCGCCTCAGCAAGGAAAGTCTGCGCTGTCGAGCCGCGGAACCGACCCTTGCGCGTCATCTGCGAATAGCCGACGCCTTCCTGCATCTTCCCGTTCAGATCGCTGCTGAACTGGAAGCCGACCTGTTTCGCGGCTTCGATGAAGCGATGAGTTAGCGGCAGGACGGTGCGGTAGTCCTCGACACGCAGCGGGCCACCCTTGCCGCGATACTCCTGATCGCCGCCTTGCACGTAATGCTCCGACTTTCGGAAGAACGGCAGCACACTGTCAAAACTCCAGCCACGACAGCCCATCTGCGCCCAGCCGTCGTAATCAGCCGGATTGCCGCGCACATACAGCATGCCGTTGATCGAACTCGATCCGCCAAGCACCTTGCCGCGCGGCCAATGGATTGCGCGCCCGCCCGAACCCGGCCCGGGATCGGCGCTGTAGTTCCAGTTGACCGCTGGATGATGCAGCAGCTTCAGCACGCCTGCCGGGATGTGGATCATCGGATGCCAGTCGCGTGGACCAGCCTCCAGCAATGTTACGTTGGCACCGGTTTCACTGAGCCGCGCCGCGATCACGCAACCGGCCGAACCCGCACCGACGATGACGTAGTCGGCATCCATTGGATCAGGCCCTCGCGAAGCCGAGCCAACGGGCGAACTGCGCCAGCTTGGCCTTGATCACCTGCCACAACAGGCCATGCGCCTTGAGCGGCACTGGCTGCGATGATGGCGCTTCTTGCGGCGGGGCTTCGGTCGCGAATTCCTCAGCCACGCGCTTGGAAAAATCCTGCATCAGCGCATTGGCGAATGGAACGCCACCGGTGCGTGCGAAGTCCGCCAGCACACCGCCAAGTTCCGCATCCGATGTCAGCTTTACCAAGGTTGACCCTGGCGCCGAAGGATCATCGCGCAACGCATAGTTTATGCGTACGCCGATCCGCGCAGCTCGCATGTCCGCCGCACCTCGCCCATGCAACGAGCCGGTATGCGCCGTCATATCGGTATCGACCGCAACGCGACCTTTAAACTTGATCTTCTTCGGCCCAAACGCGACCAACATACCGCCGAGATAGTTGCCTTGCTCATCGCGACCGTCGATCACCGCGCCGGGCATGCAGCGTGTCATGCGCTCGACATCGGCGAAGCGCCGGATCACATCATCCGGCGTGCCGGGAACTCTGAACTCGCCTTCGAAGTGCATCAGTGCACGGGACGCAGCAACGGCGCATGGCTCTCGTGGCCAAAGTGCACCTTGGCATAGGGTTCGGTCGGCGTGGTTGGCGACACCCGCGCATCGATCAGATAAAGTCCGCCCTTGCGCAGACCCTCGGCGATCGCACCGCCGATCTCGCCAGGATCCTTCAGCAGCACGCCATCGCCGCCAAATGCCTTGGCGAGCGCGACGAAATCAGGCGACTCCCACTGCGCCAGCTTCTCGTTGAACCCTTTCGCCACAAGTTTATGCACCTCGGCGCCGTAGCCACAGTCGTTCCACACCACCAGCACCATTTGCATTTCGTGGCGGACGATGGTCTCCAACTCTTGAATATTGAACATCAGGCTGCCATCGCCTTCGACCGCGATATGCGGACGCCCGGGATTGCCGGCGCCTGTACCGATGGCCACACCAATCCCCTGCCCGACCGCACCAAAGCCGTACGAGTACTGGATCTCCACTCCTTCGGGCAACGGCGAGTACATGCCGATCCAGGAGAAGAAGTGCCCGGCGCCGCAGGTGAACAGCGCGCCCTTCGGCAGCGCGGCGCCAAGGTTGCGCGCCAGCGGGCGTGGATCGAGACCATCGCGCGGCGGCTCGAACTGGTGATCTGGCGCATCGAGTACTGCGCGCGTCGCCGCGGTGCGCAACCCCTCCTTGCGGACCTGGCGCGCTTCCAGCGCCTCGTTGATCGCCGCCACAGCCTTACGGGCATCGCCCTGCACGTAGAGGCCAGGGATCACTCCAATCGCCTCCGGCATCGCCTTGATGTCGATGCGTGCGACTTCGGCTGAAGGAAATAACAGGCCACCTTCGGTGGTGTAGTATCCAAGCTCGGCGCCAACTCCGAGCACGAAATCCGCATCAGCAAGCAGCTGCTCGGAAGGCGCCGAAGCGAAGGCGCCGGCAATGCCAATGTCCCACGGATGACCCGCGAAGTAGCCTTTGCCTTGCAGCGAGGTCGCCAACAGCGCGCCGACGCGATCAGCCAGCCGAACAAGCTCTTCCTTCGCATCCGCTGCTCGGGCACCACGACCGGCGATGATCACCGGACGTTCGGCAGCGATCAGTTTGTCGATCACCGGCGCTAGCTGCTCAGGGCTTGGCGTTTCCATGCGCTGTGGCAGGAACTGCGTCGACGGACGGTATTCATAGTCCCAGTCGAAGTCCTCCTCCTGCAGATCCATCGGCAGGTTCAGCACAACCGGGCCACGATACAACCGCGCGGCATAGAATGCCTCGGCAATCTCCTCGGCCATATTGTCGATGCTGGTAATGGTGTGAAAGCGCGCGCTGCTGGCCTCGGCGAAGCGCCGCTGGTCCATCGACTGCATGCTGTTCTTGGCGCCTGCCTCGATCTCGCCCGCCACCAGCACGACGGGCGTCTTGCCACGATACGCTGCGATCAGCGATGTGCCGCACTGCGTAAGACCAGGCCCGCAGGTCACCAGCGCGACGCCGACTTTGCCAGTGGTACGGGCATAGCCATCGGCCATCGACACCGCCATCGCCTCATGCCGCGCATTGTATGGCTTGACCGACGGGTTGCGGCACAGCGCACCCCACAGCCACATGTTGCCGTCGCCCATCAGCCCGAAGAAATCAGTCATTCCCTCGGCAATCAGGGATTCGGCAATCGCTTCGTAGACTTTCATGGTCATTCCTTACTCGGCAGCGGTCAGTGCGGCGGCGTCGGACTGGTGACCCTTCTGGTGGAAGTAATTGGCGCGATAAAATTCCAGCACCAGATCGCGATAAACCGCTTTTGGATAGCGTGCCGGGCTGTCAGCAGACACACAGCTCGGCACGCATTCGATCACACTGTTCGGGTTCGGGCTGTGGAAATAGGCAATCGAATACCGATCTATACCGGACTCGTTGATGACGCCGTGCGGTGTCGACAGGAACCTGTCGTTCGACCAGCGCCGCATGATGTTGCCGAGATTGATTAGGAACGTCCCAGGGATCACCGGAGGTGGGAACCACTCCCCAGTTGGCAGCCGGATCGCCAGGCCTGGCACATCAGTCCGCGCCAGCGCCGTCATGAAGCTGTTGTCGGTATGCGGTGCAGTGCCAAAGGTGTTCTCGCTCATGTCCGCCTGCGGCGGATAGTGCAGGAAGCGCAGATTGGCGTGGCACTCGTTGGCAAAGAACGGTGCAAAGAAGTCTGGCGGCATATCGAGCGCAACCGCAAAGGCCGGCAACATGCGGTCGCACATGGCATTCAGGGCTTGGAAATACGCCATCATGTCGGCGCGCAGCTCCGGCACATCGTCCGGCCACTGGTTGCGTCCGCGAAGCGGAATGCCGGCGATCACCTCGGGATGATCCGACGCCCGGTCGTAGCTGATGAAAAAGCTTTCGTTCTGGTTCGGCTTGGTCGCCTTGTGAACCTGCGACGCAGCCTGCACCGAGGCATTCATCGGCATATAACCGATATTGTTCTGGTTCAGGCGCAGCCTCAGCTTCTCCTCGAGTGACAGAGCGTGGAACCGACGCGATGCAGCAAAACCGCGATCGATAATCTCCTGCGGCACGCCATGGTTGAGCGCATAGAAGAAGCCGATGTTTTCACAGGCGAAGCGTACCTGTTCGGCCAGTTGCTGCAACGCGCCCGGCTCGCCGGCGAAATACGGGCCATAGTCGATCACCGGAATTCTTCCGGCGGCGGCGGAAGGATCCTTGACCGCCTGCTGCTCGAACAAATGCATAACGGCTCTCCGTGCTGTGGCCCGTAGTATAACGGGGCACCACGAATGCTGCCAATTTGACCCTCTCGCCACGCCACCGGTATCGTTGCAACGAGGAGGGGATCGCTGAGATGGCCAGGCTGCACATTCCGCCCGATCTGGACATGCATTACCGGGTAGATGACTTCACAGACCCGTGGCGCCATCCGCAGACCATCCTGATGCTGCACGGCAATGCTGAGAGTGGGCTTGCCTGGTATGCCTGGGTGCCCAAACTGGCGCGACAATATAGCGTGGTGCGACCCGACATGCGCGGGTTCGGTGACTCGGCGCCGATGCCGCGCGACTATCCGTGGAGCCTGGATGGACTGACGCAGGATTTCTGCCTGCTGATGGACCATCTTCGCATCGAGCGCTTCCACCTGGTCGGCGCCAAAATCGGCGGCACGATCGCGCGGGCCTTTGCCGCTCGCCGGCCGGAGCGCGTAATGACTCTGACCGTTGTCGGTACCCCACCGCCATTGCGTGTCGGTGCTGCCGAAACGGTGCCGGAACTGATCCGTGACTTCGAGACGCACGGCGTCGAATACTGGGCGCGGCAGAACATGGGCAGTCTTTTGGGTAGTGCATTCCCACCGGAAGGTGTGGAATGGTGGACGAAGTTCATGGGGCGCACCGCGGCTTCCACGCAGCTCGGCTTTATGGCTACGATCGCCTGCGCCGACATTCGCGCCGATTTGCCGAAGATCAGCTGCCCGACCTTGGTCATCACCACGGAGCAGAGCGGGCTAGGCTCGGTCGAGGAAATGCGCGCCTGGCAGCAACAGATACCAGATTCCGAACTGTTGGTACTGCCAGGTGATTCGTATCACGTCGCGGCCACGCATGCAGATCGCGCGGCCGAGGCAACGTTGGATTTCATAGCGAGGCGCAGCCGTGGTTGAGATTCGTCGCATGGGACCGCAGATCGGCGTCGAAGTGACGGGCGTCGATGTGAAGACGCTTGACGATGCTGGTTTCGCGCCGATCTACCAAGCCTGGCTCAACTACAATGTGATGGTGGTGCGTGACCAGGAACTGACGATCGAACAGTTCCTAGGCTACAGCCGTCGCTTCGGCATCGTGGTGCCGCACCCATCGAAGAGCACGCGGCATCCCGAAGTGCCCGAAATCACCCTGCTGGGCATGAACAAATTTGATGCCGAGGGCAGGTTGATCGATGCGATTTACCGGCGGGGCGCGGAAGGCTGGCACACGGATGGGGCCTATGACGCAGAGCCATTCAAGGCAACGCAGCTCTACGCGCTGGCGATACCCAGCGCCGGCGGCGATACGTTGTTCGCCAATGGCTATGCCGCGTATGAAAGACTGCCGGAGCGACTGAAGCAGCAGCTGGACGGGCGCCTTGGAGCATTCACCTATGGCGGACGCAGGAAGAGCCGCGAGTTACTCAACAAGGAAGACCGCGACTGGACGCCGGTATTCCATCCGATCATCCGAACCCATCCCGAGACCGGGCGGAAATCGCTGTATTTCGATCCGGGCAAGATTGAATCGATCGAGGGCATGCCTGCACAGGAGAGCGATGCACTGATCGATGAACTGGCCGGCTACATGATTCAGCCCGACGCCGAATACCGGCACAAATGGCGTGTCGGCGACACCGTGATCTGGGACAACCGCTGTTCCTATCATCGCGCCGCCGGCGACTATCCGCCGAACGAGGATCGCATCCATTGGCGCGTGTCAATCAAGGATCGCGGTGCGGAGCGGCTTGCTGCTGCCGAGTAGTGCGGACGCACAGCCGTTCCGCCCGCACCTCAAGACGTCGGCCAGCACTGATCGAGGCGCACCAAAGGTCAGCCAACAACGAAGTTGCCAGCGTGAACTGCGAGATCGGGTTGCACCATCGCCAGCACCGTCGCGCCACCCGGTCCGTTACCATCGCCGTCGTAGGACAACGCGCCGGTCGTGGAGTCATAGATGATACGGTCAGTCGCATCGTGTGCCGTCGGACCGGCGAAGAAGGCGTCTGGCGGAAGTGGCCCCTGCGCGAGTTCGGCAAACGCCTGATGGCTTAGCAGCATTGTGTCGGTCGCTGGATTGAAGTCGGTCATGTGCGGCGCGGCGCTCGCATCGCTGGGCAGTGCGCTGATTACGAAGGCATGAGAGCCCGCCACACCGCTGTCAGGCGTTGCCGCCACTGCGGCCGACATGAAGCTCATCGCCGGGGCACCACCTACTGCCTTGCTCAACTGAGCCGCCGAAACGCTGGCCGCGTTAAGCTCGCCCCCAACCTGAACGCTACCGAGGTTCAAGCCAGCCGATCCTGAGTCGGAAGTCATTGTGCCGTCACTTTGAACTGCGACTACATTGCCCAGGTTACCGTTCAGCAGCGACGAGCTGAAATCGAGAAACCGATAGGCGAGGTTGGTCACGTTGGTGGCATCGCCGGTCTCGGTCGCATAGGCCAACACGACACGCCCATCGGTGAGCGTCTTCATACTCATCTCGAACAGGCCCTGATCACCCGGTTCAGCCAGATGGATCAGTGAACCCGAAGCCACGATCGAACCCTGTGCGTTGAAACCAAAGTGCTGCAGAAATATGTCCTCGTTCGGCGAGCCATCCTGTTCGGTTCCGGATCCTGCCGTCCAGGCGAGCACAAAGCTGCCGTCCTTCAGGGCCGCGACCTTGGGCAGGAACGCACCTGCCGAGTTGGGAGCGCGGGTGGTCCCAAGCACGATCCCGTTCGACAGCATGTGCTTGATCATCACGCCGTCCTGATCCTGCCAGACGACGACCAGCGAGCTGTCGGGCAGTCGCGTCATGTCCGGGAAGTTCGCGAACGGGGTCCCAGTGCCGCTGACACCGATCGCGTTGCTGTTGATACCGTTGGGTGTCAACTCCTCGAAGCGAATATCAGAGCTGCCGTCAGGATTGACATGTGCATAGACGGCATCGACCGTGTTGACCAGCGACAAGATCTTAGGGTTCATCTGCGACCCGGACTCACCCGGATTGCCCAACTGATTGTCCGTCGGCAGCGACGTACCGTCGGCGTTGTACCAGCGAAGGAAGGTGTGAGTCAGGTTGCCGGCGGCGCCCTGCTCGTATGCGACGGCGGTACCACTGAATGTGGATACCGCGTCAATAAGCGTTTCGCCGGCGCTGGACGCCCTCGGGATCATGAACGGGAAACTTGTATCGTCGAATGCCGCGTCCACGGTGTGGATGCCGATTTCGTCGTGCGTGGGCGTGTTCAGCACGCCGAAATCGGTGGTGATGGAACCGTCCTGACCCTGCACGATCAACGGGGTTGTCAGTGCCCAATTCTGCGCATTCGCGAAGGACGAAACACCCAGCAGGAAGTCACCCGTCGTGAAACTTCCGGCCGAATCCAGGTGTTTGGCAACGAGGTCGCCCGTATCACTCTGCCAGGCGAGAATGAAGCTGCCATCGGCAAGTGGTGTAACCCGCGGCACGTGGCCAATGGGATCCGGCGCGAAGATGACTTCTGGCCCGACAGTCTGCCCAAATAGCAACGCCATGACATTCACTCCCTGTGACCACACGCCCAGATGGCTTGCCATCTGCAACGGTCGGCTGGACTTCGTCTCTGAGCTGCACAGAGTCTTGGTCTCACAACGGCCACTCGGCAGTGATCTCAGTCACAGGTTCCGGGCGGAAATTGCCTGAGAAAAATCCTTCCAGGCATAGCCGCGTCGGCGAATCTTCGCATGCGGCTCCAACGAGCAGCGCACTTCAATGCGAGCCGAGAAGGGTTTGAAACGCGAGAGTCGAATGATGCTGCTTTGGTCGAGCGCAGCTACTGTCAGTGCCGGAAATGCCGCATTCCGGTGAACACCATCGCCACACCCACTGCATCGGCCGCAGCGATCACCTCCGCGTCGCGCACTGATCCGCCCGGCTGAATGACAGCGGTGGCACCGGCGGCGATCGCGGCCTCCAGTCCATCCACGAATGGGAAGAACGCGTCCGATGCAACGACGCTGCCGCGTGTCAGTGGCAAATCAAGCCCAGCGGCCTTCGCTGCTGCTTCTGCTTTCCACGCACCGATACGCGCACTGTCCACACGACTGGGCTGACCAGCACCTATGCCTACAGTGGCGCGATCTTTAGCATAGACGATGGCGTTCGACTTCACGTGCTTGCAGACCCGAAAGGCGAACAGCAGGTTGACGAGTTCCACTTCAGTCGGCGGACGCTGACTGACCACGCGCAGTTCACTTCGCTCAACGCGGCCATTGTCGAGAGTCTGCGCGAGGAACCCACCGGACAGGCTGCGAAATGTCAGCGCCGATGCCGTCGAATCCGGCATGCCGCCAGTCAGCAGTAAGCGCAAATTCCTTCTGCGCGCCAGCAACTGCCTGGCGGCCTCATCGGCGTCCGGCGCGATGATCACCTCGGTAAGGATCGCGGCAATCTTCTCCGCCACAGCAAGATCCAGCGTGCGGTTCACCGCCACAATGCCGCCAAACGGCGAGACGGGATCGCACAAGAACGCCTTGTCCCAGGCTTCCGCCAGCGTTGCTGCAGTCGCCACGCCGCACGGATTGGCGTGCTTGATAATCGCTACAGAGGGGCCCTCAAATTCCGCGACGCATTCCAATGCGGCATCGGTATCGTTCAAGTTGTTGTAGGAGAGTTCCTTGCCTTGCAGCTGCGTTGCCGTGGCGACACCCGGCCGATCTCCGGTTGCATAGAACGCCGCCGACTGGTGCGGGTTCTCGCCGTAGCGCAGCGTCTGCCGCAACGCGCCAGCGACGGTAAGCCGCCGCGGAAACGCCTCACCGCGCCGTTCGGCAAACCAGGCGGCAATCGCTGAGTCATAGGCAGCCGTGCGCGCATAGGCTTCCCCAGCCAACCGTCGGCGCAGTGCGAACGTTGTGCCGCCGTGTTGCTGCCACTCCTCCAGCACCGCCGCATACTGTTCCGGTTCGGTCAGCACAACGACGAAGTCGTGATTCTTTGCCGCCGCGCGGATCAGTGCCGGGCCGCCGATGTCAATGTTCTCGATGCACGCGTTCTCTGACGCACCCTGCGCCACAGCGGCTTCGAACGGATAGAGATTCACCGCGACAAGATCGATCGGCGCAATTTCATGTGTTGCCATCTGCGCCAGGTGTTCTTCGCTGTCGCGCCGGCCAAGAATCCCGCCGTGGATCTGTGGCACCAGAGTCTTGACGCGGCCATCCAAAATTTCCGGAAACCCGGAATGTTCGGACACTTCCTTCACCGCAACACCTGCACCGCGCAGCGCCTTGGCCGATCCGCCAGTGGAAAGGATCTCGACGCCTCGGGCATCGAGTGCCTGCGCGAACGGGACCAGGCCGGATTTGTCGGAAACCGAGATCAGCGCACGATGGATGGGAACGATATCGGTCATGCGGCGCGGGATAACCCTACAACCCCAACAGGTCCAGCGTGCGTGCGAGCACCTTGGTTTCGTCGTAGCGCTGCAGCGCACGCTCGCGTCCGGCCGCGCCCATGCGCGCACGCAGCGCCGGGTCAGCAGCCAGACGCTGCAACGCGGCCGCAAGCGCGGTCGGTTCGCCTGGTGGCACCAGCAGACCGGTGACATCCGCCAGCACCTGTTCCGCCGGACCGCGCACATTGGTCGTGACCACCGGTAGACCAGTCAGCATCGCCTCGATCACCGACATTGGCAGGCCCTCGAAGCGGGTGGGCAGCGCGAAGATGTCAGCCGCTGCCATCAGCTCGGGCACGTCATCACGGTATCCGAGCAGTCGAAGGCGGCAGCCCAGGCCGGCGTTCCGCATTAGGGCGATCATGTCTTCGCCGCGATCCGACATGAGGCGCTCTCCGACGACCCACAGCGCCAGATCCGGCAGCACGCGCATCGCAGCGGCGAGCTCCGGATAGCCCTTGTGCCAGACCAGCCGCGAAACCGCGAGCACGACGACCTGCCGGTCCGGCACCCCAAGCCCAGCACGGACACGCTGACGCACGACTAGGTCGGGGCGAAAGCGCGTCGGATCTCGGCCGTTGCCAATCGCGACGGCGCGGCCGTGGATATGCAACCGTTTCGCGTCCCACGCTTCTGCTTCGCTCACGGTCAGAAACGTGTCGGTGACGCGTGCCGCCAGCCACTCCATCGAGTAACCCAGCACGCTGCGCGGCCAGGATCCCGGGAAATTGAACCAGAACCCATGACCCGTGTAGGCGATGAGCGGCACCCCCACCCACCATGCCGCCATGCGGGCCAAAAACCCGCTGATCGGCATATGCGCGTGGACCAGGTCCGGCCTCTCAGCACGAAACAGCCGCACCAGGGCGCGGAAAGCGCGCCAGTGTGCCAGCACCGAAACGGTGCGCTCCAACCCCGGCGCCTCGATCCGAAAGCCTTCTGCACGCGGCTTCGCTAGCAGTGGCCCATCGGCGGAGACACCGATGACCTCGTGGCCGCGCGCCCGAATCGCCCGCATCAGCGGAAGCAGAAACTGCACCAAGGAGAAGTCGACGTTGGTGACTTCGATAACCTTCAAGCGTCTCATCAAGACAGGATGGCCCGCTCAAGGCGTGGATGGCCGGCTCAAGGCCGGCCATGCGGATAGCGACCGCTGGTCGCTACCCCACCTTGCTGATTGCCCATTTCACCTGTTGCGGGCCATCGGCGTAACCGGTCAGCACCACCTGTTCTGTACGGCGGGGTTCCTGGCCCCCGAGATAGACACTCTCCTCCAGGCTCATGCGCGCGCCGTCGGCACGCAGTCGCCAACCACCCCCCGATCGCAGACGCAGCAGCACCGCCTCGCCATCCTGCTGCAGATTGGCATTCACTTCGGGATGCAGATGGAAGCGCAGCGTGAACGGCTGCGGTGTCGGCGCTTCCACCACATCCTCGCCGCGAATGTCTTCGCCGCTCTCCGCCAAGTAGAGCCGACGCCGATGCACCGCACCGAACAGTTTCTTCCAGCCGTCGTGGCTGGCTTCCAGCCAATGTGCGCCATTGGCCTCCTGCCGTTGCGCCTCCACTAGCACTGGGCGACGACCGAGACCGTCCGGCTTCAGTTCGGAGGAATTGACGTCGGCGATCACTAACGTGGAGTGAGCGGCGGTCGCCCGCGTCGCATCCCGCCATTCCGGTCCGCCGGCGGGGACCGCACCGCAGTTGACGATCATCCGGTCCCGCCCGACCGACAGTTCCATCGACAAGGTGCCGGCGTGGGCGTAGCGGTCCACGCCTGGAGGAGGCGGCGCGCCGCAGTCGACGATAAGCACACTGCGGCCGGCCTGCAGGCGCTGAAAGCCGCCATCCAGCAAGGCCGAGGGACCTCGGCTGCTGCGCCCGGCCTGGGTCAGCGCCATGTCAATCAGGCCGCTGGTCTCCTCACGGCTGCCATTGAACAGCGCCAAACCGCCATCGCCATGGCGCATCACGCGAAGCGCCGGCGCCATCCGCTCAATTGCTCCGGTCAGCGCCGTCGGCGGCTGGGTCTGTGAGGCCTGCAGCAGAGCGCGGATTTCGGTCAGGTCCTGCAACGCCGTCAGCTGAGCCGCGGGACTGCGCTCCGCATGGCAGCCATCAGGCAGCACCTGACGAACGATCTCCTGCGGCAAGAACCGCAACGCACGTGTCAGAAAGCCGGCATGTTCGGGCAGTGCCACGGCAGCCGCGATCAACCCCTTCAGCGCCGTCAGCGCCCTGGCGTCCAATGCCTCGGCCGGAAGCGCTGCGGAGAGGCTGCGGGCATCCGACACCAATCGTGCCATCAGCCTTTGGCGAAACGCATCGTCGGCGGTGGCGGCGAAGAAGTCATAGTGCCCGAGCCACGCTGCGATACGTGCGCCAACGACATCAGGGCGATGCGCGATCGGCTCACTGGGCGGCGCATTCACCCAGTCCGCCACCAGGGCCCGCGCACGCAACCGAGCAGCGTCGGTGCCGAGCGCACGCAGATCGCGCAACCAAGTGAAACCATGCGCCGCCGCGTCAAGCAGGAGCGAGCCAGACGGGCCGCCCCAACCACCCGGTCGCAGCGGGCGCACACCGCCAGCAAGCTCGAGTTCACCGCGCAACAGCCTGGCACCGCGGCCCGGATCACCTGGCCAGGGATCGCGAACGGGCAATGCCGGCGCATCCGGCGCCCGCCCCATGCGCAGGTTTGGCAGACGCGCGATGACTCGACGCGCATCGCGCAACCAGCGACGCGGATCCGTGCCCGTCATCATTCCGGTGCCCCGCCGCGCAGTGCGGAGATTGCCGTTTTGTAGTCCTGCGCACCGAACACTGCCGTTCCGGCAACCAGCGTATCCGCGCCCGCCGCAATCGCGTCTGGCGCCGTCTTCGGCGAGATACCGCCATCGACGGACAGCGCGATGGTGCGCCCCGACGCATCGACCATCCGACGCAACGCTGCGATCTTGGACAACTGCGACGGCAGGAATGCCTGTCCGCCGAATCCGGGATTCACCGTCATCACCAGGATGATGTCGACGAGATCGAGCACCCATGCAATGGCGTCGACGGGTGTCGCCGGGTTCAAAACCACTCCGGCGTGTTTCCCGTGGCTGCGAATAAGCTGAAGCGTCCGGTGGAGATGAGGGCCGGCCTCCGGATGGACCAGGATATGGTCGGCCCCGGCATCAGCGAATGCCGTGACAAACGGATCAACCGGCTCGATCATCAGGTGCACGTCGAACGGCAGTCGACAGTGTGGGCGCAGGCTTTGCAGGATGGGCGGCCCGAAGCTGATGTTCGGAACGAAGTGGCCGTCCATGATGTCGAGATGCAGCCAATCGGCCCCAGCAGCCTCGATCGCTGCAACTTCCTCGTGCAGACGCGTAAAATCCGCAGCCAGCAGGCTCGGCGCTACAGTGATTCGCCCAGGTCCTGAATGAGGCATGAACGGTTGTACACAGGCGCGTTCGCTGAAGACAAGCAGTGCGCTCAGTTCTTGATCAGTCGCGCAGCGAAGAAGCCGTCCATCCCGCCGCGGTCACCCCACATGCTCGGCAGGGTGCGCAAGAACCCGTCCGGCGTCAGCGCTTCCGGCAGATCGGCAATTTCGGCCGCGGCGAACGGGTCATGGCGCAGAACGCCTGCAGCTATGGCTGATTGCACGCGAGGTGCACCTTCCTCCGGCTGCAGCGAGCACACCGAATAGATCAGCCTGCCACCAGGACGAAGCATTGTCGCTGCCGCGTGCAGCAGCCGGTCCTGTGCCTCGGTCAGTGCACGCACGTCGCGTGGACGCTTGAGATGCGGCACGTCGGGGTGGCGGCGAATCGTGCCGGTGGCGCTGCAGGGTGCATCGAGCAGAATCGCGTCGAACGGACGGTCTGGAGACCATATTGCTGCATCAGCCTGAACGACCTCAGCCTGCAAGTGCCAGTGCTGTAGGTTCTGCTGCAGCCGCGCTAGACGGATGGAATCGCGTTCCAATGCTACAATCGCAGCGCCTTTCGCGGCCATCTGCGCCGTCTTGCCGCCAGGCGCGGCACACAGGTCAGCGACATTCTCGCCGGCTCGCACGGCAAGCAAGCGCGCGGGCAACGCGGCGGCGGCATCCTGTACCCAGAACTCACCGCGTTCGAAGCCTGGGATCTCGGTGACGCGCGTTCCCGCTGCAAACCGTAGCGAGCCGGTCGGCGTCAATATACCGCCGGGAGGAGCGGTGTCCCCTTTCAGAGTGAGGTCGAGCGGTGCCTCATGCTGATGCGAAATTGCGATATCGCGCGCCTTGTCACCCCACGAGGCCCATAGCCACGCCGGCGTGTCGAGGCGCGGTGCATCCAGCTCCGCCACAAGCTCAGTGCCTGCCTGGGCAACTCGTCGCAGCACGGCGTTGACCAGACCGGCAAACGGTGCGAGCTCGCGCGCGCGTGCCAAGGCGACCGCGGTTGCCACAGCGGCATGATCCGGCGTCCCGAGAAACAACAGGCCGGCGGCACCGATGCGCAGCACCTGACGCACCGAATCCGGTGGTGCCTTACGGAGAAATGGCTCAAGAGCCGCGTCGAGCGTTCCGGTCCGACGGAGCACCGCGGCAGCCAGCCGATGCGCTGCTGCACGGTCGCGAGGATCCGATTGGGACAGCGCGTCCAACGCCTCGTCGAGTGGACGGTGCCGGTCGAACACGGCCGTTAGAAGGTCATAGGCGCCCTGGCGCGTCGGATCGGCCATCACCGGCTGGCGGAACGGCAAGTCACGTCGCGCCGATGCAGACAGCACTGCGCCAGCGGCCGGTCGGTGATCCCATACACAGTGCCGGTGCAGACTTGGTTGGCGCGCTGCAGCCAGAAATAGCCATAGTCCAAAATATCCAGAACACGCCGGATGTTCAGCCCGTCGATGGGAATGCCCGGCCTGGCCGGCTGCGACAGTGCCTCATTTGCATCACCCCCTCCTCCCCCACCAGCTGAGCCGGCCGCCTTGGGCCACAGTCCTAGCTGGTGAAATGGTGCACGTGACCGACATCACCATGTCCAGATTAGCCGGCACAAGACCCCGGAGCGCCGCCTGTTCGGTCGCATTCAGCGTACTTCCTGGCTTTGCGCCCGGATCCTGCGCAGCGCCCACACGGGATGGTGCGTCAGGAGCCAAGCACGCGGGGGCACGGTCGCCAGCAACGCCTGCAGCTGCGCACGGTGAACGGCGACTTGCCAAGGTTGATGGCATCGTCTGCATCAGCGCCATCAAAGATCAGTAGATGAAGCGGTGGAAGGTCCAGCGCGTAAGGCGGAGTCGTATCGACACCCTGAGCCGCAGTGGGATGTGGACCGAGCCGGTGAAACCAGCCGTGGCCGCCGCGACTGCAAAGCTCGTGACTGCCGCGCACAAGGACCCAAGGAGCGACCGCCAGCAGCGGCCCGGCGGGGTCAAAAAAGTCCTTCTGCCAGACAGCCCAGTTGCCACCATGCGGACTGCCCGCGCAGCCGGACAGGGTGTTCACCCGGTGGGTGGTAGTCGCCGACATGCATGACGAGGCCGGGATGGCGAGCGGCGGCCAGTCGCGCCACCTGTGCAAACGGGCACCTGACCGGGTCATTGCAGTCCTGGACGAAGTCATCCTTGACCCGGCAGCCCGCGTCGCCGATCACTACGATATGCCCGATGTTTGCTGCGGCTTTGACCTCGGGACACGGAATCCCAGGGGCGACGACCGCCCGCACATCCAGCTCACCGTGGCTGGCCAGTTCGACCCATGGTGCGGGCAGGTCAGCGGCATGTGTGGATGCCGACAGCAGCACCGCCAATAGGCAGCCGAGAAAGCGCACCATTCACTCGGCGCCCTGTGCTGCTCTCTCCTTCTCTGCCATGCGTTGCTTCAGCTGCTCCGGCGTGAGGCGAACAATGTCCTCGTTCTGGTGCGCATAAAGATCGTAGTGCTCGGTCTCCAGTTCCTCCAGTACGATGCGGCCAGCCAGCACGTCGGCCTTCCAGGCGTCCTGCGCGGACTGGCGCTCATGGAATTCCGGCATCACCTCGCGAGCGAACAGTTCGAGGCTGTCGCAGATCGCTTGGTGCGTCGTGCGACCGGCCTGATTGAGCAGAATGACCTGATCGACATGCGCCTCCTCGAACTGGCGCAGCTGCCTGCGAATGGTGTCCGGCGAGCCGATCAGGCCATTGCGCAGCGCCTGCTTCGCCTTGTCGGTCTGCCGCCAGTCCTGGTACTCGCGCCAGAGATCGCCGGTTCCCGGTGCGTCGATGCCTTTCCGCCCATAGTAGCTCAGTGCGAAAATGAAGAAGGTCCAACCGGACGCCGCTGCAATCGCTTCCTCGTCGGTGGGCGCGCACATGAAGCCGTTGACGATGGCGATGTTGGGATTGGCGGCGTAGACGGTCAGAGGCTGCGGTCGATGCAACAGGTTGTTGTAGTAGCGATGCACCCAGGCACGAGCCGCCTCCGGTGAGACGAAGCTGAAGCCCAGCGCGCCCATGCCCCACCGTCCGGCATCGCCGATTGTGCGGATATTCGAGCAGGCGACCCAGAGCGGCGGATGCGGTTTCTGTAGTGGCTTGGGAATCACGTTCCGCGCAGGGAAGTCGTAGTACTGGCCATGGAACTCCCAGTTGTCGTGGCTGAACATTGGGATGATGGCACGCACCGCTTCTTCCCAGCGGTCGCGCTTATCGCGAACGCGAACGCCGAACGGATGCAGTTCGGCGGGACCCGCCGCCTCGCCCATGCCGAGATCGACTCTGCCGCCTGACAGTAGATCGAGCGTGGCCACCTTCTCCGCCACACGCTGCGGCTGGTTGGTCGTGAGCTGAATTACGCCATGGCCAAGGCGGATATTCTTGGTGCGCTGGCTTGCAGCACCCAGGAATACTTCCGGCGCGGAGGAGTGTGAATACTCCTCGAGGAAGTGGTGCTCAACGACCCAGGCGTAGTCGTAGCCGAGCTGGTCGGCAAACTGGAACTGAGCGAGCGACTGCTGCAGCAGGTCGTATTCGCTGGTCGTCGCCCAGGGACGTGGCAATTGATGTTCGTAGAACACGCCGAACTTCATCGTGGCTCTCCTCAAAACCACCCGACAAGCGGCTCGTTGGCCGACCGGCCTCGGTGATCAGCACCACATCATAGCCGAACGTGTCGGGAGAGACAGGCTTGCCCCGGCGCCGGCAGGCCGCACATAGGAACGCGCCTTGCCAGTGGAACCGTGGAATGGGCGAGCTCAAGTGAAATTAGGTGCGACAACTGCGACTATGAGCTTTTCTGCCTGATGCCGGAGGCCGACTGCCGCGCTGGGCGGGATCGACCTCGACTTAAACCCGTTCCCACCGCTCCGCATGACCCACATAAGTAATCGTGGTGTCGTGGTGCTGGCTTCTGAAAGGCTGTGCTGGCTATTCCCCCGCCGCTGCGACCTTTGGCGTTGCCAGGACGGTGGGTTCACACGAAGACACCGGCAGCCACAGCCGGACACGAGTTCCCCGACCAGGCTCGCTCTCGATAGCGAGGTCACCGCCGGACTGTTTGGCGAAGCCATAGACCATCGGCAGACCCAGGCCGGTGCCGTTCAGTCCTTTTGTCGAGAAGAAAGGTTCGCAGGCTTTGGCCAGTACGTCAGGACACATGCCGGTTCCTGTGTCGCTGACCCGGATACCTACGAGACCGTCCGCACATGCATCATCCCCCCATCCCACAGGAGGTCTGTTCGCTGCCTCGGTTCGCAAAGTCCCACCAATGGACATTGCGTCTCTTGCATTGATGGCGAGGTTCAGCAGCGCCGTATGGAGGTAGGTCGGATCGGCGAACACAGGCAGCGTGTCAGGAGCCACGGTTATAGTCAGCGCGATACGGGGATCGAGGGTCCGCGACACGGCGGAACGGAACTCACTGAAGAACTTATGAAGATCGAGCGAGCGCGGCTGCAGCACCTGCTGACGCGAATAAGAAAGCAGGTGACGGGTGAGCACAGCGCCATGTTCGGCGATGCGCAGAACCGATTCAACGAGCTCATGGGCCGCGGTCTCCCGGCACTCGTCCTGCAACAGCTCAAGATTGCCGATGATACCTTGCAGGAGATTGTTGAAGTCGTGGGCGACTCCAGCGGTGAGCTGGCCAATTGCTTCAAGTTGTTGAGCATGACGGATTTCGCCTTCAAGCCGGCGTTCCGCGCTGATGTCTCGTACCGTTAAGATGCGATAGAGTACGCCGTCATCGTCCCGAACGCTCGTCAGGTGGATACGCGCCGGGAAGGTAGAGCCGTCAGCGCGGAGGCGGTCTGCTTCGAAGTTCGCAGTTCCGTCCCGATCCGAGGCTTGCTGAACCCTGCGCGCGTAATCCACCGCTTCAGGCGCATACAGATCAAAAACCGACAGTTGCGACACCAAGGCGCTGGACATGCCATGGAGTTGGGCAAATACTTCGTTAGCGAAGGAGAACTTGTTTGTCGCCGGATCGATGACGCCGATGCCAAAAGCAATATTTTGTACCACATCCATCCACCGGTGCAGTTCGCTTATCGATACTGCTTCGGAAGCTCGTTGTGCACTGATGTCGAATACCGACACGATCCGGTACAGGATGGCTTTATCCGGTCCCCACACCGCGCTCGCATGTACCTTGGCGGGGAAGAGTGATCCGTCGGCGCGCCGGCGGTAGCACTCGAAATCTACGGTTCCTGTGGAATCCGCCGTATCTCGCATCCGCCGGACTTGGTCTACATCCTCCGGCGCATAGAACTCGAACAACGACCTGTCGTGGGCCGAGTCGGCTGACAACGCATGCATGTCGCAAAATGTTCGATTGGCCAGAATGATCTTATCTGTCCGTGGATCATTCAGGCTCAGGCCGAACGCGGCGTTGTCGATTACATCTTGCCATCGCCGAAGTTCATCGCTCGCGCGGGCGCGTTCCTCCAGCCTGACCACCTGTTCACGAGCCCTGTCGTAAGCCGCCAACGTTGGCTGCTGTGCTGCAATCGACAAAGCCATCACGGTGCCAACAACCGTAAATACCGCTAGGGCGTAATAATCGCCAGGATGGATGATGGTGAATGAGTATGTCAGTGGAGTGATGAAATACCACACGGACAGCAGAGAGAGAACGACTGACGCCAGCCCGAGCCGAAGACCACCAATGTAGGAGCAGATGATGATCGTCAAGAAGAAGGTAGGGAATTGTGCACCCGATAGGTACGGGCCGAGCATAAGGCGAATCGCAGTCGCGACAGCGACCAGAATCACCATCAAAAGCCACGCGAGGACTCTGTCCGTCTTCAGCCAGTGCCGCCGGGTTGCGGCCGGGGCACTGCGATCGTCCATGGTGGTCGCGCCGGTGCTGAGGAACCCAACGAGAGTGCCCACAAGCACAACAAGCTGAGGCCCTAGATTGGCGAACATGCCGAGCCCTTCCCTATGCCGAACTTGCCGGATCCCGCTTCATTGTCAGGGAGTGACTGTAAACTCGAACCACGGCCGCAAGGCATCGATGAGAGCTTTTCTGCGAAAGGGTTTGACCAGAAGCGTGGTGTCGGGCGGCAATTTCTCGAAATCTTCTGCATCCGGAAATCCGGTAATGATGACGCTCTTTAGGTCCGGGATTTTCTCTTGAGCTTGCACGGTCAGTTCGATGCCATTGAGACCGGGCATTGCGTAATCTGTCACTAGAAGCCTGAACTGTCGGCCAGAGGCGAGCGAGGCCAGGGCAGCCTGACCATCGGTGGCACGCACGACATCAAACCCCGCCGCTTCGAGGAACCTGCCCGTAGTGGACAGGACGTCGGGTGCATCGTCGACCAACATCGCAAGTGGTTGAGATGTCGCTTGGTCGGGCAATACGACACGCCATCGATTGCTATCAGGGTTGGAGAGCATCGGTCTCGACCTCCACCACTCGTTGTGGACCCCGATCCGGCCCGCCGCTCCCCTCCCTCACTTCGTTGCAATGCTCGCTATGGTCTGGGCCTCTGTCGTGTCGAACAGAGACCTTACCACGTTGATCAGAGCAGTCCGTCGGAACGGCTTTACGAGCACTGCTGTTTGTGAAGGAAGCGCATCGAGTCCATCGGCGTTCGGATAGCCGGTGATCACCAAAGTCTTCAGGTAAGGGCGGATCTGTGTGGCCTGAACAATCAACTCCGCGCCATTCAGCCCGGGCATCGCGAAATCCGTGACCAACACTTCGATACGTGGATCGCTGGCGATGATCGCCAAGGCGCCATCGCCGCTTGCCGTTTTGCGAACCACGAAGCCGGTGTTCGTGAGGAAGGCTCCGACGCTGACGAGTACATCTGGCGCATCATCGACCAGAAGCAGATGCTGATCGGAGGCCGCTGCACGCTCACTATTTTTCGGTGCCTTCATAACCGTCACTGGCGTGTTCGGCACCATCCCATAGGCGGTTATCAGGTAGGCCAGATTCATGATGGCTGAATGGATCGCGGGATGTGCCGTTGTGTCTGGAACGACAAAGCGGCGCCCGATTGCATCAGCCGCCATAGCCTGCGCTGCGGGAGTCGGCGCGAGAGGTGACGAACTCCTACTGACGGAGTAGGCGGTCCAGCTCTCGATTTCCCGTCGGGCGGCTTCGGCGAGGTAGTATCTGTCGGCTGCGCTGAGTGATGAGTTCATGGTCCGTTGCATAGCGACTTCGTCATAGCGGTCCGCAAGTAGGCGCAGCCTCGGCTTGTCAGTGCTGACTGCCATCTGGCGCAACTCGTTTGCCCGTTCGTGCAGCCTGGCGACGGTGTCTTGAGATAACGGAATTCGTGGCCCTTTTGGCCAACCATTGCACAGCATTTTTGTGTACCCTTCGGCTGGTAGCCAGCCCGCGAGCTGAAACTAGGCCGTCATTCAGAAACTGTTAGGGCGGTGAACGCTCGCCGCCACTCGAAGGCTATGTGCACGACCACTAAAATTTCGTTACCAATGCCTAGTGATTCCAGCCAGGTCCGTTCACTCGGGAGTGAATGCACCGGTAATCGGCGCAAGGATTTATGCCGACTTGGAAGGAAGCTTGTAACGTCCGAGTTGGGTTCCCTTCGCTACATCCGTTAATCAGCTGTCTAGCCGTCTGCTCTGTCGATCACTGGTGTATGACGGAAGTTCACTCAGAACAGCCAAGCCAGTAACTGCTGCTTAGCCAGCACGGGATAGATTGCGCCGTCATCGAAATCGCCAGGGATATTCCCGGCGTACGGACGATGAGGCGGCATTGAGCGCCTCCCGTCGATGAGTAGGTTGGAGGCATCTAAATGTCGGTAAGCCTGGTCGGCCCTGCAGCACCGAATTTTGCCGGCCTCGCGGCGGGGAACAATGCCAAGCCGGGCAGCAGCCCCAGGGTGCTGGTCGCTGATGACGATCCACGGATTTTGGCAACAGTGGCCAGCTTCCTTACGAAAGCCGGATTTGCGGTGCAAAGGTCTGCAGACGGAGAAGAGGCCCTGCAGGCAATTGCAGGTGATCCGGATATCAGGCTGCTTGTTACCGATTTCTCGATGCCTGAGATGTCCGGCACCGCGCTGATTTCAGAGGCGATCCGTGTCCGGCCACGTCTTCGGGCATTGCTTATGACGGGCTATCCTGATGCAGAAGGGTTGGCACGTCTGCCGTCCAATGTACCGGTTCTGGTGAAGCCGTTCCGTCGGGCGGAGTTCCTGGCAAAGATAGATTGTCTGGCGGATCAGATCCGTGAGGCCGAACAAGTCTGACCGAAACTCGCCCCGGGAGAAGCCTTTTAATCGCCAGGCCAAGGCTGGCCGGAGTTCGGAGGCTACTTGGCGGCAAACATTCCGTCGAGCGCCGCGTCCCAGAGTTTGATGCCGCCAGTAATCCCGGCCTCATTCGACACAAACTGCGCGTTGGACGGCAGCTCGCCTTCGACATGCCGCGCGTTACCACCGCCGATATATAGCACATCGAAATCAGTAAGCTTGGCGATGCAGCCGATCGCCCTGTGCACACGGCGGCTCCACCGTTTGCGTCCCGCATCGCGCCGCGCTGCATTACCGATGTACTGGTCATAGGTCTTGCCGCCGTGCACCGGATGCTGGCTCAGTTCAAGGTGCGGGCCAGGCCGACCGTCCTCGAACAGCGCGAACCCCATGCCGGTACCGAGTGTGATGACACACTCCACGCCATGCCCGGCAATCACACCGAGACCTTGCACCGTCGCATCATTGGCGAGCCGGGCTGGCACGCTCAGCCTGTCACCCAGGGTCTCGGCGAGAGTGAACCCGTGCCAGGCCGCCGTGCCGAGGTTAGGCGCAGTCAGCACGCGCCCGCGGCGCACCACGCCGGGAAACCCAATGGACACGCGCCGGTAGGGCCCGAGTTGCAAAACCAGCTGCGCGAGCGCCGCGAGCACCGCATCCGGTGTGCTCGGGGATGGCGTTTCAACTCGTGCCGGGCCGGCCACCATCTGGCCCTCCGACGACAGCACGCCGGCTTTCAGGTGGGTGCCGCCGATGTCGATCGCCAGCGTCAGCGGCTCGCCGCTGTCGGTTGGTCTACTCCCACTGGCGCGACGCGCGGCCGACGGTGCCGTTTGTACCACGCAACGTGCTCCTACCGACGCTGAAACATGCCGCTAGCCTAGTGCCCGCGCTGGGCAAAGCAATCGATTCGGTGATTGCGACGACGAATGCTGTTAGCCCGCCGATTACAGTTGCTGTGCCAACCGCCGTCCGAGCAGCCAGCCCGGGATGGCGGAGATCGGCGCGCCAGGTAACATCAGCAGCCAGCCCAACGGTTGCCCATTGACGATCAGGTCCATGCCGATCCCCAGCATCATTCCGCCGACCAGGCAGCCCATGACGCCGGACGAGATGCCAAGCCATACGATGTCGGCGCGGTTGATCACGCCCCAGGGTGCTAGGAGGAGGCGGCGTGTTTGACAAGATGGAGGCCGGTCCGTAGAAGCGGCGCCCGGTTCCCGATGCGTTCGCGCGGAGGGGCCGACGGCCGGGAACGTGGACGGAACTGCGGGTTCCGCGCCCGTCACACGCATTGTGTGGCCTACCGGTGCAACAAGAGCCGAACGAAAGGGCAAGGCGCCAATGACCAAGCGCGTCGAGAGCAAGTACAAGATCAACCGCCGCCTGGGGGTTAACCTGTGGGGGCGGCCAAAGTCACCGATCAACAAGCGCGAATACGGGCCGGGCCAGCATGGCCAGCGGCGCAAGAAGGCTACCGACTTCGGCACTCAGCTGATGGCCAAGCAGAAGCTGCGTGGCTATTACGGCAACATCAGCGAGAAGCAGTTCCGCCGGTATTACCAGGAGGCCGTGCGAGTACGTGGTGACTCGTCGCAGCTGCTGATCGAGCTGCTGGAACGACGGCTGGATGCGGTGGTGTACCGCATGAAATTTGCAATGACGCCGTTCGCCTCGCGCCAGTTCATCTCGCACGGCCATGTGACGGTAAACGGCAGGCGGGTGAACATCCCATCCTATCGCGTGAAGGATGGCGACACGATCGAGGTGAAGGAGCGCTCCAAGCAGCTCGCCATGGTGCTGGATGCCGCACAGAGCGCGGAACGCGACGTTCCGGAGTATCTGGACGTCGATCACCGGGCAATGAAGGGCAGGTTCGCTCGGGCCCCCAAGCTCACCGACGTGCCGTACCCGGTGCAGATGGAGCCAAACCTGGTGGTCGAATACTACTCGCGCTGATTTAGCGGCACGGTTCCACCGCGTTATCAGTCGACATGGCCAAGACGAAGGTTCCAGCGCGCGATCCTCGTGGTTGAGAGGATCCCGGATCTGGTCCGCGGATCGGCCGCCAGTTGTTGCTCCACCGCCTGCTTGCTGCCGGAACGGAATATGAGCAGTACGTCGCCGCCACCTTCCAGCGGCCCCGCGAGGCGGGCCACGCCCTTGGCCTCCAGGTCATTCATGAACACACGATGCGCCTCCCACTCCGAATGCGCCTCCAGCGACCTGCCGGGATCGTACGGCGGCCCGTAGGACCGGATCACCGCGAAAGGTTATCGCCCATATCAGACCTGTGCATCGGCTGTTCTGGCGGCTAGAAAATTCGCGTTCATGCTGCCGCGGAAGGACCAATCTCGGCCGCCTCGGCATACATCTCGGTCCGACGCCATAGGAGCAGCGAGATGAGCGAATACGCCTATGTCCGATTGGGCCCTCACCGCTATCGCGAACGCTTCGGTCTGAGCTTCGAAGACCTGCGCCCCGGAATGCGGATCTGCCACCGGCCTGGGGTCGATGTATCGCAGCAGGACAACCGCGAAGAGGCGGTCGACCTGCTCAACAACGCGCAACTTCACTACGACAGTTACTACGCCGCACAAACCGAATGGAAGAACCCCCTGGGCGTCAGCACTATGACGGTGCAGCGGTTGCTTGGCATGGCATCGCGCAGCTGGTATCGACGTCGCAACATCACCGGTATCGACAGCATCGCGATGACGCATCCGGTGTTTGGCGGCGATACTTTGTATTCGATGTCTACGGTGACAGGAATGGACGCCGTCGACGATCCCGATGTCGGCCAGGTCAATTGCACGATCGAAGGTGTCAATCAACGCAATCAGAAAGTGAGCAAGATTGACCTTCGCATGGAGGTGTATCGGCACGGTCGTCATCCCGAAGATGAGCCAGGCATACAGCCAGTCGCGGAAGAGCGGTTCCGCCTCTATCGCGCGCAGGCGGACGGCACGCTGGTGGAACAGACAGGCCTGGTGTTCGAGGATTTGGTTCCGGGTGAAACCTTCGTGCATTGGCCCGGCCGCACCTTCGACTTTGCCGAGAGCCGGCTGCATGCCCTGCGCTCGCTAGAAATCAACCCGCGTTGGAGCGACACCGATTATCTCGCCAGGTACAAGACGCTACAGCCGGCGATTTTCGAGCCGCTGGTGATCGGCGCGGTGACGGCACTGACCACTCGGACGCTTGGCCGGGTGGTCGCCAATCTGGGCTGGACCGGGATCGAGATGCCACGCGCCGTAAGGCCAGGCGAAACGATCTACGCTGAATCAACCATCATGGATGTGCGCGACTCGCATTCGCGCCCAACGCAGGGTATCGCACAGGTCGAAACCCGTGCTTTCGTCGGCGACGGCGAGCTGATTTGCCGCTACCAGCGCGCCCTGCTGGTCTATCGCCGCAACGCCGGCCCTTACGCGGCTGCGGGCTACTGAGGCAACAGCAACCTGATCTGAACGAGGGAACCATGCCGAAGACCGTCGCCGAAACCATCGTCGAGACCCTGCATGCCGCCGGCGTGCGGCGCGTTTACGGGGTTGCTGGCGACTCGCTCAATGGCTTCACCGACGCCCTGCGCCGCCAACGCGAGATGCGATGGGTGCACGTTCGCCATGAAGAGACGGCTGCATTCGCTGCCGGCGCCGATGCGCACGTGACCGGATCACTGGCGGTCTGCGCCGGCAGTTGCGGTCCCGGCAACCTGCACCTTATCAACGGTCTGTTCGATTGCCATCGCGCGCGCGTGCCGGTGCTTGCGATCGCTGCACAGATACCAAGCGTCGAGATTGGCCGCGGCTATTTCCAGGAGACGCATCCGCAGAACCTGTTCCGGGAGTGCAGCCATTATTGCGAGCTGGTCAGCACCCCCGACCAGATGCCAGGCGTGCTGGAAACCGCGATCCGGGCGGCCGTCGCGCAACGTGGCGTATCGGTCCTGGTGATCCCAGGCGATGTAGCATTGTCGCGAACGACGACTGACGCGGTGGTTTCGTCCTCTCTGTTGCCGGCGCAGGCGGTGATCCGGCCGGCTGACAGTGAGCTCGACGCGTTGGCGGCACTGCTCAATGCGGCAGCGGGTGTGACTTTACTGTGCGGGCGTGGCTGCTTCGGCGCGCATGACAACGTGATGCGCCTGGCGGACGCGCTGAAGTCACCGATCGTGCATGCTCTCGGTGGCAAGGAGGCGATCGAGCACGAGAATCCCTACGACGTCGGCATGACCGGGCTGATCGGCTTCAGTTCGGGTTACCATGCGATGAACCAGTGCGACATGTTGCTGATGCTGGGGACCGATTTTCCTTACCGCCAGTTCTATCCGAGCAAGGCCAAAATAGCGCAGATCGATTTGCGCGGTGAGAACCTAGGACGGCGCTGTAGGCTGGATCTTGGACTGGTCGGCGACGTGAATGCCACGATCGAGGCGCTGTTGCCGCGACTCCAGCCAAGGACGAACCGGATCCATCTGGATGAGAGTCTCGCCAATTACCAAAGGGCGCGTCGCGGTCTCGATGACCTGGCAGTCGGCCGACCCGGGCAAAAGCCGATCCATCCGCAGTTTCTTGCGCGCACCATCAGCGAACTGGCATCGGACGATGCAATCTTCACCTGCGATGTCGGCACCCCGACGGTCTGGGCCGCGCGCTATCTGCACCTGAACGGCAAGCGACGGCTGATCGGGTCGTTCATGCATGGCTCGATGGCAAATGCTCTGCCACAGGCTTTAGGCGCGCAGGCGGCGTTCCCCGGCCGTCAGGTCGTATCGTTCAGCGGCGATGGCGGCTTCACCATGCTGATGGGTGACTTCATCACGGCTATACAGGAGAAATTGCCTGTCAAGATCGTCGTGTTCAACAATGGCACACTCGGCTTTGTCGAACTTGAGATGAAGGCATCGGGATTCCTCGACTTTGGTGTTGACCTGCAAAATCCCGATTTTGCCGCGATGGCGAGGGCGGCCGGCGTGCATGCGCAGCGGGTCGAGGATCCAGGTGATCTCGCCGATGCTGCTCGCAAGGTGTTGGCGCATGACGGCCCCGCCTTGCTTGACGTCATCACCGCCAAACAGGAGTTGGTGATGCCGCCGAAGACCGAGCTGTCCCAGGTTGCTGGCTTTAGCCTCTGGTTGTTGAAAGCTGTGCTGAACGGGCGCGGCGACGAAGTCATCGACCTCGCACGCACCAACCTGCTGCGGTAAGTCCGCTGAATTGGGCGCGGGACTGCCCGCGTCCTCCAGTCGTGATTTCTCTTGCCAAGCTGGGCTGAACGCGGTTGAACCCGCGCCCTTTGGGAGCGGGTTGAATGATCAGCGCCCTTGGCGTGGATTTCGGCACGACAAACAGCGTCGTTGCGCTGCTCGACGAGGACGGCAACGTCGCAACACGACGCCACGCATCGCTGGATGTGTTCCGGTCCGTTCTGTGCTTCTGGACCGAGGAAACGCGCGCCCGGCGCGTCCTGCATCACTCGGCCGGTCTCACGGCGGTCTCCGACTATCTGGAGGACCCGCTGGACAGCCGGCTTATCATGTCGATGAAGACCTATCTTGCGCAGCGCAGCTTCACCGAGACCCGGATCTTCGGCCATCCCTTCACACTGGAAGGTCTGGTCGGCTGCTTCTTGCGCAGCCTGCTGGCTGATCTGCCACCTGTCCGATCCGTCGTGGTGGGACGGCCTGTGCGCTTCGCGGGCGAGTTCACAGATGATGCGCTGGGAACCGAACGCTTGCGCGGCGCATATGCTGAGGCCGGTATCCCGGAGATCAGCCTGGTATTGGAGCCGCAGGCTGCTGGCACTCGGTTCGCCCGCAGTTTGACGGAACCGGCCACCGTGCTCATCGGCGACTTTGGCGGCGGCACCAGCGACTTTTCTCTGATGCACTTCGAGCCGCGCGGCGGAGCCACGTCGCTCGGCCATGCGGGTATCGGCATCGCCGGCGATGTTCTCGATTACCGGATCATCGACCGCGCCATCGCTCCCTTGCTTGGTAAAGGGGACAGCTATCGCGTCATGGGCAAGCCCCTGCCGGTGCCGCCCGAGTACTACTCGGGCTTCGCCCGTTGGCACTTGCTGTCGCTGATGCGCACGCCGCGAACGCTGCGTGCCATCGCTGAAGTCGCGCGTACCGCACAGCACCCGGAGCGATTGCGTCACTTGCTCGCATTGATCGAGGATGGTCTGGGATATGCCTTGTACCAGGCTGTCTCGAGTGCGAAAGCGGAGCTGTCCCGCGCCGAAACCGCGACGCTGCGTTTTCAACACAAGGAGTTTGCGGTCGAGCGCATCATCAGCCGGGCGGAATTCGAGGACTGGATCGCCACGGATCTTGCTCGCATTGATGGAACGGTGGATCAGGTGCTCGCTGATGCGAACGTTCGTGCTGACCAGGTGGACCGTGTCTTCCTTACCGGTGGAACCGCGTTCGTCCCTGCGGTGCGCCGACTGTTCGAGCGACGGTTTGGCGTCGACAAACTGGCCGGGGGTGGCGAGTTCGTCTCTGTGGCCGAAGGCCTTGCGCTGCTTGGCGCGAATGGCAGGCGACCTGCACCATAGGTGCTTGCCCTGTGGGGCTGGACCGAATAGTGACCCGGCATGACCCTTCACCAGGAGCAGGCCTATGGCGACCGAGCGCACGCTGTCGATCATCAAACCTGATGCGACGCGGCGGAATCTTACTGGCCGGATCAACGCTGTCCTGGAAGAAGCGGGACTTCGCATCGTCGCGCAGCGCCGCACCAGGCTGACCCAGGCGCAGGCTGAAGCCTTCTACGCGGTGCACAGAGAGCGGCCGTTCTTCCGGGGCCTGGTTGAGTTCATGACGTCCGGACCGGTCGTCGTGCAGGTGCTAGAAGGCGAGAACGCAGTGGCGAAGAACCGCGAAGTGATGGGCGCGACCGATCCGAAGAAAGCTGCGTCCGGCACCATCCGAGCGCAGTTCGCCGAGGACATCGAGGCGAATTCGGTACATGGCTCGGACAGTCCGGAAAATGCTGCGATCGAGATTGGCTTCTTCTTCGCCCAGGTCGATATCGTCGGGTAGCGCGTCGTGACCAATCCCGCGGACGGTCCCGAACTTCTGGAGATCGCTCGCGGGTTGCGACCGCGCATCGCCGCCGAGCGCGATCGCATCGAGACGGGCCGACGGTTACCTGACGATTTCGCGAGCGACCTGGCACGACTCGGCTTCTTTCGCATCTTCCTTCCGGCCCCATACGGCGGCCTGGGCCTCGTGCCTGCTGATGCGCTGCAGATCTTCGAGGAACTCGCGCGTGCCGATGCCTCGGTCGCGTGGTGTGTTTGGAATGGCAACACGCATTGGACGGCTGCGCAGCTCTCGCCGCAGGTCGCCGCCACCATCTATGCC
>JBKPOG010000120.1:0-5214 GCA_046732975.1 Pseudomonadota bacterium | reverse complement strand
ATTCAGATGGCTGCCTGAGCGAACAGGTACATGTCACGGACTGGCGGTCCATCCGTCCATCCGGCTGGAGGGGCCGTTCTTCGAGGAGCAGTTCTTGCCGGCCAGGTCGGATGATGCCGCGCCGTTAGTTAGAACGACCTTGTTCTTCCCCGCGCCACCTTCTGCACTGCCAGTGCGACGCTCGAAGTGGTCAGGTCAGTAATCATATCCCGGCCTTCAGGCCATTGCCGGGCGATCGCTGCAGCAACATCGGGTTTGTTTTGATGGTCTGCGCTAATGAGCTCAATCTTCTTGCCGAGCAGGCTTCCGCCAACACCAGCCGGTGCGATCTTGACCGCAGCGACAGCGCCCGGCCCGGATAGGTCGGCACAAAGTCTCGACGTGTCAGTCAGGACGCCGATCGTGACCGAGCTCCCATGCGCCTGGGAGTGAGCCATCGGGCGATGCCCATCGCCAGAGCGTATGCTGCCAGCCGGAAACAAATGTCTATCCTTCGCTCATGATCGAAACTAAATAGATTGCACGTAACGATACAACGACGAGTCAAGCTGATTAATTCCCTGCAATCTATGATTGTGCCTCAAAGGCGATGGCCCAAGGCTGGATGATCAGCGAGGCTTAGTAGCCGTCCCTCCGCAAGACGCTTATAGTCACGCTAGGCGCATCGCGAGGTTCAGGAAGCGACCAAGCAATTACATCAACGGGAGACGCAACAATGGCCGGCAAGAACTGGCAGATCGAGGGCAGGTACGTCGAGTATTGCAGCTGCGACTACGGATGCCCGTGTGAGACGATGGCTGAGCCGACCTATGCCATTGCACCGGCCTAGTCGCGTTCAAGATCGACAGCGGCCATTGCGAGGATGTGCCGTTAGACAATCTGTCTGTGGTGGGCACGTTCTATTTTCCCCGGGCGATCCATCATGGTCAGGGTGTCTTTCAGCCGATCCTCGACGAGCGCTCTAACGAAGTGCAGCGCGATGCGTTGTTCTATATTCTATCGGGTGAAGATCAGCCGGTCGGAACTATGTTCCAGATCTTTTCCTCCATCATCGAAACCATTAAGGACCCGCTGTTCGCGAAGATCGAGTTCGAGTGGGACCTGGAGGGGCGGCGTGCGCGCGTCGCGGTTGACGATCATCTGCGGGCGGCAAGCGAGCCGATCCGCAACCCTGTCACCGATGCTGAGCACCAGATGCTTACAGTGCTGCCGAATGGCTGGGTGTTCCACGAAGCGGAAAATGCGTCGGGCAACGCCAAGAGCACGGGCACCATCAGGTTCGACTTGAACCATCGCCACAGTTCGCTGGCGCATGTAGCCTGGAACCAGAACGGATTGCTCCACAAGTACGACGAGTACAAGCAGAAGTTCGGTCGTCCGTGAGCGCGAGCACGTCCGACCTGAGCCTGCTGGAGGCGGTGCTACGGCGCGACCGCATGGTAATCGTCGGAAGTGTGACGCTGGTTATTATCGGGGCGTGGGTATGGCTCGTCCTCGGTGCCGGGACCGGAATGAGCCCAATGAACATGAGCCGGAGCCTTTGGCCACGTTCACTGGAGACGGATGGTGGCATGTCGGGCATGACCCCGCCGCCGGCGATGTCGCCAATGTGGACCCCGTCCTATGCGGCCGTAATGTTCGCCATGTGGTGGGTCATGATGGTGGCCATGATGCTGCCCGGCGCGGCGCCGGTACTGTTGCTGTTCGCTCGTGTGAACCGTTCCGAGAGAGGTCGCGGACGGCCGTACGTGCCGACCGGTTTGTTCGCCGCCGGATATTTGGCGGTCTGGGGCGCGTTCAGCCTTATTGCCACGACCGTGCAGTGGGGACTAGACCGGCTGGGGCTCTTGTCGCCGATGATGGCCACGACCGAAGCCCTGCTCGGAGGTGTCATCCTGATCGCCGCCGGCCTCTGGCAGCTCACGCCAGTGAAGCGGATATGCTTGCGGCACTGCCGGACACCGCTCAGCTTTCTGATGAACCACTGGCGGCCGGGACGATGGGGCGCCTTTCGTATGGGCCTCGGGCATGGCGCTTACTGCGTAGGATGCTGCTGGTTTCTGATGGCGCTGTTGTTCGTGGGCGGCATTATGAACCTTTTTTGGGTGGCCGGTCTGTCGGTGTTTATCCTGCTGGAGAAGATGACGAAGATCGGGAGCGGCCTTGGTAAAGCAGTGGGCGGCGTGTTGAGTGCTGCAGGTGTGGTGTTGATCGCGACTTCGATCTGAAGTGACAGTGACGGGCGACTGGCGCGCCGGCCAGCTTCGCTTCCGCCACAGCCATTTTGCAGACATTGACGGACACAACTTCGGTTAGTTCATTAATTCCCTGGGCTTACGGCGGATGGGGTGTCCGCCAGAAGTTGCGGAGTGCTGCGGGCTTCAGCCGATAGATTGGTGGCGGCTCCCAATATCATCCCCAACCAGTGAGTGGCTATCGACCAACGCTAACCAGCGCAGTCCGGGTCACGAGAGTGAGTGACACCCACTCGACATCAATGGCTTGTTCCCCGTATGTTCTCGTAGGGCGGCCAACGCTTCAGCCCGCGGCCAGCGGGCAGCAATCCTGTCCGCTCCTCTGACCGAGTTCCGGGGTTTCTGCTTGGCGGTGGATTGTCTAACGGACGGCTGCCGCGGCGAGCGCAGCTATACGATGGCTGCGTTGGCAGCCTGCTACAGCGGCCGATGGACGGTAGGCGAAGCGTTGCGCCGGATGCGCTGCGGCGGCTGCGGTGGTCGCGTATCCGCAGCGTGGCTGGTGACGGGAGAGGAATTGAACACCCGGATCAGACCGCGGCGCGTGCCTCTGTGGGGGCCGGAGGCTAAAGAGTGAACCGCTACCGCCGCACACACGCCAGCGCTGTCACCAGCAAGCCTTGCGCCTCCCGTGCGGCCCTATCGGCGTCGTGCCAAGTGCTGAAGCCGAGATAGACGCAGGCTCGATCTTGCGAGTCGTAGGGCGGGGCGCCATAGCAAATTATTGAACGTTTGTCTGAAGTGGCGCGCCCTTCGGAGCTACCTGGAAGCCAAGCGCTTTGGCTGGGTCGCTAGCACTCGCGTTGCGAAAGTTGTGCACCACCCCCGGCAGTTCAGCGAAGGCTTCACCAGATCTGAAAGTCTGTGGAGGTTTGCCGTCAACCTCCAATATCACCGATCCCTCCAAGACATAGACGAACCTGGGTGTTGGATGGGTATGGCGACCGGTAGCAGCTCCAGCAGGGATGTCGCCAATCCACAATGCACCTGCGTCCGTTGCCGATTGATCCGCCTTAGCAAGGTCAGTGCGCTTGATCTCGCCTGCTGCGCAGGTGCCGGGGAGGTTTGCCCAACATAGAGTGCAGTACCGAATATCAGCACAAGGGCTGCTGTGGTGGATTTGGTCAAAGGTTCCCCCAAGTGGTGCAATCTTTGGGGCAGCAGGATGTCAAACGATCAGATGTCAACTGCGGAGCCACCGAGGGGTAACGCAAAACGAAATGGAGCCGGGGGACGGCGACCACTGGGCCGACCTGACGGGCAAACTCACTGGCGGTCTTGATGCACGCTACGGCTTACAGGTATCGTGAAGACAACCAAGGCTGCGGCGCGGTCATTCCAGCTCGACGTGCACGTCCCGTTATGTGTGAAGGAATTGACAATGACGGATAAGCCTGAGGGTCGGGTCGAGCAGTGGATCAACTCCGCTCGCGACAGCTTGCCTGGTCGGCGCAACGGTCTGCCAGAGGGCGCTTTGGGTGGTCCTTCGGCACAGGCACACGGCGATGAGAACCGCGATCCTCCGCCCAACGCACCGACCATTCCGGAGTGACGGGGACTATCGCCGTTCGCAAACCAGCGCCGTCACCAGCAGGCCCTGTGCCTCTCGCCGCGGAGTGTGTGCATCGTGCCAAGCGCCTTCCCCCCCTCAGTTGCTGCGCTCCACCATGCGCCACGGTAGGGTCAACCCTCGCGCAGCTTAGCAATGTCCTCGTCAGTGCGGTTCCCGTGGATCGACACCTGAGCAAGCTCCCCCTCGATCCGGGCCAGCTCGTCGGCGGTTAGGTCAACATCGGCAGCACCAAGATTCTCGTCGATGCGCTCGATCTTGCGCGAACCTGGGATCGGGGTGACGAACGGCCATTTCGCCAGCATCCATGCCAGAGAGACTTGGGCCGAGGTTACGCCCTTCTCATCCGCAAACCTGTGCAGCAGGTCCAGAAGTGGCTGGTTAGCTTCGATATTCCTGTTATCGAAACGGGTTATGACGCGGCGAACGTCGTCGCCTTCATATTTGTCGCCCGCACGCACCTTGCCGGACAGGAAGCCGCTGGCCATCGGCGAAAAGGCGACGAAGCCGATGTTCAGGTCACGGCAAAGCGGAAGGACCTCCTCCTCGAACACTCGCTCCATAATGGAGTATTCGCTCTGGATAGCGGTTAGTGGCGTGACGGCATCCGCGCGGCGTATCTGATCGGCGTTGGTCTGGGATTGTCCCCAGCCAAGGATTTTGCCTTCGCGGATCAGCTTGCCCATCACCTCGGCGATTTCCTCGACGGGCACAGTGGGGTTCACCCGATGCAGGTAATACAGCTCGATGTGATCGGTGCCGAGCCGCTTCAACGACGCTTCCAGGTGGGTGCGGACTTGGTTTTCGGTGGTGTTGTCGCTCGTTGCTTCCTCTGTCCGGAGCTTGGTGGCAATCACAACCCTGTTGCGCACTGGCTTGAGGGCTTCGCCGACCAGCATTTCGTTATGCCCGTTTCCATAGCCTTCAGCCGTGTCGAAGTGGGTGCAGCCGCGCTCGAAAGCATGGCGGATCAGACGGATTGCTTCATCACGATCGGGGGCTGCGCCGTAGCCGTGGCTGAAACCCATGCACCCAATCCCGACTGCCGAGACCTCGATATCTCGCAGAAGACGCTTCTTCATGTCATTCCTCCGTGGGAAGTCCGCGAGCCGGGGCGCGTGCTGCTGTTTGTGTCGCACAACTCGCGCGGACGGCGCCGAAAAGGGACCCTGGAGTGGCGTTTGAGGGGGCGGGGGTCCTCCGAAGCGTAACAAGCGGGTCACAGACGGGTTACAATGCTTAACCGCTTGTTCCCTTTCCGTTCTCCCACTACCCTGCGCCCATGCCAGACGATCCCCTCCGCCCCGCCGATCCTGACGACGTGCGCCAGGCGCTCGCCTTTGCTCTATCCTTCGACGGCCGCAAGCGAATGGCGCCAGGCCGATGAAC
>JBKPOG010000119.1:0-22812 GCA_046732975.1 Pseudomonadota bacterium | reverse complement strand
GCGCTGCTTGGAATTGTGGCGGCATGTCCATTCTCTCGGGCCATGCAAAACTCGCGGGGATTGCTGGTTGGCCCGTTACCTACTCGCGCTCGCCTCGGTTGCATGGATTCTGGCTGCGGCGTCACGGCATCGACGGCGCGTATATTCCCCTGCCAATCCGTCCCGGTGATCTTCCGACTGCGGCGCGTGGACTGCTGACGGCAGGGTTCGCCGGTGCCAACGTCACCATCCCGCACAAGCTCGCCGCATTCGAAATCTGTGACACGGTCGACGATACGGCTCGGCGCGCCGGCGCGGTGAACACCCTGGTCTTTCGGGATGGCAAAATCGCCGGCAGCAATACCGACGGCTACGGTTTCGTTGCCAACCTGCATGCGCATGACGTCGACCCGGTTGCTGGGCCGGCACTGTTGCTGGGTGCCGGAGGTTCGGCGCGTGCCGTTGCCGCCGCATTGCTTGATGCCGGTGCGGCAGTCACGATTTCCAATCGCACCCGTGCGCGCGCCGAGACTTTGGCGCGTGATCTGCCGGGGTTGCGGATCGTGGATTGGAATACAAGGAGCGCCGCCCTGCGGGATCATGCCCTGGTCGTCAACACCACGCCGCTTGGAATGGTCGGCCATGAGCCGCTCGAGCTGGACCTCTCTGGCGCTCCCGCCCCACTGGTCGTTGCGGACAATGTCTACGTACCGCTCGAAACTTCGTTGCTGGCAGCGGCCCGTGCTCGAGGGCTTCGCTGCGTCGGGGGCCTGGGCATGCTGCTGCATCAGGCGGTCCCGGGCTTTCAGGCGTGGTTCGGGATAAAGCCAGACGTGGACGAGGAACTGCGACGTTTCGTCGCGGCTGATCTGCTGTCCTGATGGTCATCCTCGGCCTGACCGGCGGGATTGGAATGGGCAAGTCCACGGCCGCCGCCGCGTTTCGCCGGGCCCACATACCGGTATTCGATGCCGATGCTGCCGTGCACCGGATGCAGGCCCGCGGCGGACGAGCGGTGCGGGCGATCGGCGCTGCCTTCCCGGGGACTGTGCGGGATGGATCGGTAGATCGCGCGGCATTGCGGGAAGCCGTACTCGGCGACTCTCAGGCACTCTCGCGGTTGGAGGGCATTCTGCATCCGATGGTGCGCGAAGAGGAGCACGCGTTTGTCGCACAATCGAGACGCCGACGGTGTCACGCTGTTGTTCTTGATATCCCGCTCCTGCTGGAGACCGGCGGCGATCGGCGGGTTGACCGCGTCATTGTCGTGACTGCGCCCCGAGCAGTGCAGATTCACCGGATACGGGCGCGCCGGAGAATGAGCGACTCGGATATCCAGGCTGTAATAGCGCGGCAGATGCCGGACGTAGAGAAGCGCCGTCGCGCTGACGTCGTCATCCGCACCGGGTTGTCGCGGCATGCGTCACTGAGGGCGCTGAACCGCGTCATAAGGGAGGTTCGCGGTGACACGTGCCGTTCTGTTCGATACTGAAACCACTGGTCTCGAGCCACAGTTGGGGCACCGTGTGATCGAGGTCGCCGCGGTGGAACTGATGAACGATCTACCCACGGGCAAGCACTTTCATAAGTTGGTCCACCCAGAGCGCGATGTGCCCGAGGACGCTACCAGGATTCATGGCTTCACTCTGGCCGATCTCATCGACAAGCCGCGCTTCGCGGACATTGTCGATGACCTGATGGAGTTCTTTGCCGACGCAAAGCTGATCGCACACAATGCACCGTTCGATTTTGCGTTCTTGGACCTCGAATTTGGCCTGCTCGGGTTACCTCCGCTGTCCGCCCATCGCATGATCGACACCCTGGCGTTGGCGAAGGTTCGGTTTCCGGGGATGCCGAACAGTCTCGATGCATTATGCCGACGTTTTGCTATCGATCTTAGTGCGCGAACGACACACAATGCCTTGCTTGATTGCAGGCTTCTGGCGGATGTCTACCTGGAGCTTACCGGCGGCAGGCAGCGTGGATTGTCCCTGACAACGGCAAAAACTGCGATCGAACAGGTCGTGTACACATACGAAGGCAACCGCATCCCGCGATCGATCATCCCCACAGCCGAGGAGTTAGCCGCACACGCGGCTTTCCTGAGCAGGCTGCAGGATCCCGTCTGGTTAAACGACTGAACGCCCGAGCCATCTCAGGCGACCGCCGATGTACCTGGTTGGCTCTGCGCCTGGGCCCGGCGGGCCTGCCACAACGCCACGAAGTCGATGGGCTGCAGCAACACCGGAGGGAATCCACCGTCGCGCGTCACGTCAGACAGTATGTTGCGCGCGAATGGGAACAGAATGCGTGGACACTCGACCAGCAGCACCGGCTCGACCGCATTGTCCGGCAGACCATTTAGGGTGAACACCCCGGCATAGGTGAGTTCGGCCACGAACACCGTTGGTGGCACCGCAGCCGCCTGGCCATTACCCGATGGCGAAGCGGCCTCGTGGGCTTCGGCGCGGATCATGATCGCGACTTCGTAGACGCTCTGGCCCTCCTGAACCCGACGCGCCTGAACATCGAGGTTGATGTTCACCTGAGGCTGCGCACGGAGCTGCGTGTAAATCTGTGGCGCGCCGGGCACCTCGAACGAGAGGTCCTTAACGTACTGTATATTGACCACCAGTGGCGGCGTTTGTTGCTGGCCCTGCTGGGGCGCTGCGGTCGTCTCGGACATTAGCATCTCCGTGTCGTTGCGGACGTGGTCCGTCGGGTCAGCCTGTCGGGGCCCGGTAGCACGTATGCCATCATGGCGCCAACAGTTCTGGAGCTGACCTCAGGCACGCCACGTGAGCTGCTCTGGTGCAGGACCGTTCGGGTCACACCGCAGCCATTCACCATTCATGACGCTCTTGCCGGTCATGCAGAGAATAAATCCCCAATGACTGATCACAAGGGTGTCGGCCCAATCGCGCAAGGCGGCCATCTCGGCACGAAACAGTGCTGCACGACCTATCACCGAGTCGGCCGGCTCTTCGATTGGTGGCCACCAGACTTCGTCGATTGCCGAAAAGTCATGCTCCGGCCAGAAGCGCTCCAGCTCTGTTCGCGGGCTGCCCACATCGCAGGCGAAGGCGAATCGCTCACGCACCACTGGATTGACCAGGACCTTGAGCCGGAGCGACCGAGCAATCGGAGCCGCCGTCTGCAGCGCGCGTGTGTAAGGCGAGACGATGATCCGGGTGATCCGTTCGCCAGCCAGACCACGTGCCGCCTCGATTGCCTGCAAATGGCCGAGTTCGGTCAGGCGTGGATCCACAATCCCCGGGTCACGGCGTGTCGCGGTGAAGTGCAGATTGAACTCGCTCTGGCCGTGCCGCAGCAGGATCATCGCCGGGGCAATACAGGTCGAGATCAGGGCCGGCAACCCGGCGGGGGTGTGAGAAAAATTTGTCTCTACGTCGACTCGCGCTTATCTGTTGCCCTGAGGAGAGATGTGATGGGTGCGGGCGGTTTTCCGGTTGACCTCATTCTGTTCGGGATGATCGCGGCATTCCTGGTGCTGCGGCTGCGCAGCATCCTTGGCCGGCGCACCGGCTTTGAGCGCCAAACTCCGCCATACCAGCCACAGCCCGGACCTGCCCCGGCGGGGCCCGTCATCGAAGGGCAAGCTGAGCCGCAGCCGCCGGCCGCGGCCCGCAATATCCCTGAGCCAGATAGCGCGGTCGGACAGACGCTTGCGCGTATGCGATCCACCGATCAAAACTTCGAGCCATCGACGTTCCTTGATGGAGCGGAAAAGGCCTTCAGGATGATCGTGGCCGCTTTCGCCGCCGGGGATCGTGCAACACTGCAGAATCTGCTGTCGCGGGACACCTACAATGCCTTCGAGCAGGCGATCAGCTCGCGGGAATCCGCCGGCCAGAAACAGGTGAGCGCAATACACACCATCCACAGCGCCACCATTGAGGACGCGGAACTGCGGGGCACCCGCGCGTCGGTCACGGTGCGTTTCGTGTCCGACCAGACGAGCCTGACGCAGGACAAGGAAGGGCACCCTGTCATCGGCACCGATGCCGTGACTGAGATCACCGACATCTGGACCTTCGAGCGAGATCTCGCAGCGCGTGACCCGGTATGGCACCTGGTTGCCGCCCGCAGCGCATAACCTGACCCGCAAGCAGCATGAAGGTACATGCGGCTGGCCCGTGCCTGGTGACTCCCTGAGATGCCCCCCTCTCGGCCTCGTGTGGCGCTGTTCGTCACCTGCCTCGTCGACCTACATCGTCCGACGATTGCGTTCGCCGCAATACGACTTCTCCAGGGAGCAGGCTGCCAGGTCGAGGTACCGCGCGCACAGACTTGCTGCGGCCAGGTTGCTTACAACTCCGGAGACAGGACGACCGCCCGGGACCTAAGCATTACAATCCTTGATGCGTTTGGCGGCTACGACTACGTAGTCGTGCCTTCCGGGTCCTGCGGCAGCATGCTCAAACTTCATCTGCCGCTGCTCTTCGACAACGACCCCAATCTCCGGTCACGCGCCAACTCTCTCGCCGAGAGGACGTTCGAGCTCGTCAGCTTCCTCAGCGACGTTATGGGGGTTGAGCAGCTGCCCACCCGCCATGCATGCGGTCCGGTCACCTATCATGATAGCTGCTCAGGCCTACGCGAGCTAGGCATCAGGGAGCAGCCACGCAGATTGCTGAACGCGATCGGCGCGTCGGTCCGCGAGATGCCCGATGCAGACGTTTGCTGTGGGTTTGGCGGCACGTTTTGCGTCAAATATCCGGACATTTCTGTCCGAATGACGTCAGATAAGGTTCGCAGCATTGTCTCGACCGGTGCGGAGACCGTCGCGGCCGGAGATCTTGGGTGTTTGCTAAATATTGCTGGGCGGCTGCAGCGGGAAGGCCATCATGTGCAGACACGGCACGTCGCTGAGCTGCTCGCGGGGATGACCAGGGACGTCCGAGCGATCGGTGAGCCTTCGCAGTAGTGTGCCTGCCTCCTAAACTGATCAGGCGCCCTGCCGGCTAGTGGCCGCGCAGGATTTGACTCAGGAACAGCTTCAGTCGGTCAGTTTGGGGATCCCCAAACATCCGCTCCGGGGAGCCGATTTCGACAATTTCGCCGCGGTCCATGAATACGACCCGATCCGCCACCTGGCGCGCAAACCCCATTTCGTGGGTCACGCACATCATGGTCATACCTGATTCGGCCAATTCGATCATGACATCCAGCACTTCCTTGATCATTTCCGGATCGAGCGCAGAAGTCGGTTCATCGAACAGCATGATCTTCGGCCGCATGCAGAGTGCTCGTGCGATGGCAACGCGTTGCTGTTGCCCACCCGAGAGTTGGCCTGGGTATTTTCTTGCCTGCTCTGGAATCTTGACGCGGGTCAGATAGCTCATGGCCAACTCCTCGGCCTCGGCCTTCGGCATTCTGCGGGCCCAGATCGGCGCGAGTGTGCAGTTTTCCAAGATCGTCAGATGAGGAAAGAGATTGAATGATTGGAATACCATGCCGACTTCGCGACGGATCGTATCAAGCGCGCGCAGATCGTCGGTCAGTTCGATTCCATCGACGGTGATCTTACCTTCCTGGTGGATCTCTAGTCGATTGATGCAACGGATCATTGTCGATTTGCCGGAGCCGGACGGTCCGCAAACGACAACACGCTCCTTTTCCGCCACATTAAGCGAAACATCGCGAAGCACGTGGAGCGAACCAAACCACTTGTTCACCTTGTCCATAACAATGATCGGCGGAGCGTTGGTATTCGCAAGGTGGGCGATGACATGGTCCACGGCGACAGGCTGGCTCATCGCGGCTCTCTGTTGGAGCGCGGGCCAACTGGCGTCCCAATATGCGGCCGCATTCCAGGAACTCCTTACTCGAAATGGATTGGCTTGGCAGAGGTGGCACTGTGCGATGTGCTGCGCAGAATTTCAATGCTTGGCCTGCGGCTTCTAGCCTTCGGGCAGGCCTGCGCGTCGCAGTCCCTCCGCATAGAGTTGTTGGTCGCTCAAACGTTTCATGGGCGATCGCTCGAGTGCGCTCCTGACGCAAAAGCCCGGCTCCAGTTCGAGCAGTCGTGCCAACACGCGGGCGGCTTCGGTGGTACGATTAAGTTGGCCAAGTGTGGCCAAGTATCCTTTATAGGTCGAGGTAAAGCCCGGGTTCAGCTCCAAAGCGCGCCGTCCGGATGCAAGCGCCTTTTCGAAGTCGCCCTGCAGCAAATAGGGCAGCATCAATGCGGTATCGAAAAAGAAAGCGTGCGGATCGTGAGGCGCCAGTGTCTGCGCCCGGGAGATCTGCTCGATGGCAGTGCCATGGCGACCGAGATAGCCGTGTGCGAGACCGGAGTAGCACCATGCGAGCGGCAAGGCTGGGTTCAGCGAGAGGGCTCTTTCATGCAGCACGCATGCCTCCTCCGGTTGCCGGTGCAGGAATGCGCGGACGTGACCAACCAGTGCCAGTGCACGGGCATCGCCTGGATCAAGTGTGACGGCCCGTTCGGCCAACTGGCCGGCGTGCTGCGTCGCCGCCAATGGATCCGACGCCCACGCCTGCCCAACCTGCAGCAAGCGCCAATAAGCCCACCAAGCGTGAGCGGCTGCATAGGCAGGGTCAAGGTCAACCGCATTGGCCAATAATTCGCCAGCAGCGCGAAAGCCGGACGGCTCCAACCGATAGATCGGGGGAATTGCGCGCAACGTGAGTTCGAACGCGTTCGGGATCGTGCTTGGTTGACCGTTGCGACGATCGCCTTCCCGCATCAACATTTGCGGGTCGATGTGTGCTGCCGTTTCCGTAGCGATGGTGTGCTGCAACTCCAGCAGATCGGTCGTCCCGGAGTCGAAGCTGTGGGCCCAGAGGACGTTGCTGCCGAATTGAGGGTCAAGCAGCCGGACGATGATGCGGACTCGATTGCTGCCGCGCTGAAGCGTGGCATCCAGCATGTAATCGGCGTCACGAACCTGCCACCCTGCTTCACCCGGCCCTGCACCCACGCTGCAGGCGATCCAGCGGAAGCGGGAGATGGCAAGCGACAGTTCTTCGGCCAGACCAGGCATCGGGCCAAACGCGACACCGGCGCCCAATACGCGCAGAGGGAGGACGCACAAGCGGACCCGCTGATCGGTGGTCGGCGATCTGGTTGAAGTTCCCGGCGGAATGTTGGGTTCCGAGGTACACCGAAGCAGTTCGGACGTCTCGCGTGAAGGCAACAACCCAGCGCTGGCCAATTTATTCAGGCATCGCTCGTATGCCAGCCGTGCCGCCGTACGATCGCGCAGCTCCAGGTCCGCACGAATCAAAGCCTGCCAGCCACCTTCGTGTGTTCGTTCGATTGCCAGCAGCTGCTCCGCAGCGTCGCGTCGGTCATTGGCATTCTGCGCCGCAGCTAGCGCCGCTTCGGCAAGTTGAATGCCTCGATGCAGTATCTGCCGACGTTCTTCCGCCAACCAGGCATCGAATGCCGGATCGAGCCCGTCAAGGTCTTCCAGCAAAGGGGCTCGAAACATCCTTAGATCAATCGGCTGTCCTGCGGCGGTTGACGCAAGCATGCGGGTGTCGAGCCATAGGCGATCATCGAGCAGCGCCAGTTGATCGCGGGTCGTTCGCAAGAGAGATACTGTGTCAGCACCCAGTGTTTGCTGCAGCTCGTATACCGACTGGCGAAGTGACCCTCGACCTTGTTCTGTAGCGCGACCGCTCCACAGCAACCGGGTCAGTCTGGTGCGGAGGACCGGTTTGGGGGCGGCCAACGCCAACACCGCCAGGACAGCTCGTGTTTTGCGCGATCTCGGCAGAATGTTCCGACCCGCCTCGTCCTCGGCTTGCATCTGCCCGCACAGCGTAAGACGCAGCAGCGGACCGGGGGCAACCGGACCTTCGACCTCACCCAGCTGTCGGGAATGCAGCAAGCTAATTACCGAACCCTTCGCCACTGTAGTGTCTTGCAACCGAAAGTTGATAATAATTTGGAAAATGCTAGCAAAACGCGCATTTGAATGCAAGCTTGCCCCGCAGAGGGACAGTTCGGCGTGTGGAGGACTTCGAGTATAGTTGGCCTCTGGATGGCCGTGCGGAGGGTGACAGGTAATCGATGGCATCACAGCAGAACTTGGCGATCTCGCTTCCCCGCGTCGCGATTGCGGCTTGGCTGCGACCAGCGATGGGCCTCTTGCTCTGCATTGCAATCGCTGCTGTGGCCACTGTGGCCGCAACCTACGCCCCGGTCGTTGGCGCCCCAGTGATTGCCATCGCGCTCGGCGTCGTGATCACCAATACTCTTCGGGGACCGCTGCAGATCAGTAAGTTGGGTATCGGGGATGTCAGCAAGTTGTGCCTCAAGGGAGGCATAATTCTTCTGGGAGCTAGCCTTGATCTTGGCGTCATACTTCGTACAGGAGCCGCCTCGCTTCCGGTATTGCTCACGACCATTGCTGTTGGACTGGCCTGCGCACTGCTGCTGGGCCGAGCAATGAGCGTTCAGTGGCGGATGCGGTGCCTGATCGGCATCGGCACGACGATTTGTGGGGCATCCGCCATAGCCGCTTTGGCACCAGTTGTGCGGGCTAAGGCAGAAGACATCGCCTATTCGATCTCGGTGATTTTTTTCTTCAACATGCTCGCCGTCTTCATTTTCCCGGCTATTGGCCATTTCATGGGGCTGACGGACCCAGGTTTCGGATTGTGGGCTGGGACAGCGGTTAATGATACATCAGCTGTTGTGGCAGCAGGGTTCGCCTACAGTGCGGACGCCGGCACGATCGCGACAATCGTCAAGCTCACGCGCACCACGTTGATCATCCCATTGGTCGTAGGGTTCGGACTGCTGATGCCGTGGTTCGAACCGAGCCCGGAGCAACAGAGCAGTTCGTTGGCGCAGCGCGTTTACCAGGCCCTACCGGTTTTCATTATTCTATTCGTATTGGCCTCGTTCCTTAACACTTTGGGCCTCCTGGGAAACTGGGCGCCCAAAGTACAAATCGTTGGACGCTGGGTCATGGTGGTGGCGCTCGCGGCAGTCGGACTACAAGGCCATTGGCGTGCCTTCACTGGTGCTGGTGCCCGCCCCTTGCTGCTGGGCCTGGCCACCTGGATGGCTGTTGCGCTGGCCAGCCTCGCGATTCAGCTTGGGACTAATTCCCTGTGACCATATGAAAGTTTTCCTTGACGTATAGATCAGATCAAGCTAACAAGGTCGCGTCAACGGGCGTACTCTGTCCGTAATCCGACAACGTGAGCCGGCCAGACGCACAGCGGCGACCCAGATTGGGTCCAGCGTGTGGCGATAGCGCGCGTCCGCTTGGCATCCACTGGATGAGGAGACCTCTCAATGAAGCCATCAACCACACCTGCAACTACCGACACCGGCCGCATTCGCCTCGGCGGAGTGTTTCGGCTGCCGTCGACCAAGCCCAGCCGCTGATTTGTTCTGGATCCTCGGTTCCCCGCCGGCGGACTTCGCCGGCGGGGCGCCCACGTGGTCGGCACAAACGTGAATGCGGAGAGGCACATGACGGCTCGGTCGAATCCTCCGATAGTGCACTTCTACCGGCTGATCGACGAAGCGCGACTACCACAGCGGGCCGATCGGTCGGCGGCAGGCACTCTACCTACGCGGGCCTATCGTTATTGTGAGGCGGTAACCAGTGCGGCCGGTTTTGGCTGGTGGATCTTCCCGCCGACAGATCTGCAATTCATGTGGGACGGTTACGACGTCTTTTGGCAATGCACCGGGTGGGAGGACTGGTTGCCTCTGATGCCGACAGCGCAGTTCCCCGACTTCTCGTCTCGCTTCGACCAAGTGGCCCCCACTTCGCTGAACGGATGCTCACCGCCCTTCCTATCAGCGCTGCCAGAACCAGGAACTGTTCAGATCTGGACCGGGCTTATGGCGCGCACAGCGCCGGAGTGGAGCCTGCTGGTCCGCGCGCCGGCAAATCTGCCTTCGCCAGGCGGCTACACGATGTATGAGGGCATCGTAGAGACCGACCGATGGTTCGGCCCACTGTTCACCAATCTCCGCTTCACACGAAGCCATTCGCCGGTTCGGCTGCGGCAGGACTTTCCTTTCGCGCAGATACAACCGCTCCCTCGCCTCGCCTATGCTGATATTACACTTGGCGCCACGGTGACGACCGCTGAAATGGAAAGCCTGGAAGCGAGCGACTGGAATGCCTACAAGGCGACCATTGCGGACCCGAATGACAATCCTGATCGGAGCTTCGGCGACTACGCCGTGAGGACTCGCAAGCGGTCCCGCACGGGCTGTCCTCTCCACAACACGGCTGGCTGATTAGGTTGTCATAGCGGCATCAGCCTCATGCAGCCCCGCTTGCGACCAGCTCGAAAAAGAAAATCCACCACCGCGCCAACCCCCAGCATCCTTGGCCACTTGACCACTGAGGTCAGCTGCCAAATCTCTTCCACGGCCTCGATGGCACCGAAGAACGCCGGGTCATCATTGGTGATCAGCAGGACCGGCAGGTCCCGGTCATAGGCGGCGACGGTCATCAGGACATGGCAGCCATCCTGACCAGCACTTTCCATCGCCGCGATCACAGCCATCGGGCGACGCTCGGTCAGCAGCGCGCCAAGATCGTCATGGCTGGGCATTCGCTCGACCACAACGTCGAGGCAGTCACAAACAGCACGCAATGCAGTCGAATATTCCTCGTCGTCTTCGACCACGACGACGACCGGCTCGCGGCTTGCTTGACTGGACGGGGCTCCGCCATCTTGAGCGGCGGCAGCAAGCACCTCGATCGACTGCTCCATGTAGGTCATCGCGCCCCTCGGATCTCCGAAACTGACAGGGCAGTTTGACTCCGCCGACATGGCCGTTAAACCACTGCAACGGTTAGTTCGCCGTTAACCTCCGCCAGTTTAGCGTCAAAGACCATCGAACAGCGCACCGAACACCCGCCGAAAGACACAGCTCGCCGTCGATCCAGCAGCCGATGGGCCCAGCGAAGATGCCCTCTGGCAGCTGTTTCCATCCCAGCCCCAGCCCGCTTCATCCCAAGGGTCACCCCTGAGGCTTAAACGACATCGTCGCTAGGTTTTTGGCTGGGCGACGGGGTCAATCCCCCAAGCCGCAGGGGTGCCGAAGGCAGGGATCGGTTGGTCTGACCGCTCTCCTTCATCGCCATACGAAGCCCCGGAGAAATAGTTCCAGTGCTGGCGCTGTCGGTTATTCAGTCGCAACTACTGAGAGCGGTGGCGGTTGTAATCACCGGGGACATAATGCCGGCGCTGCGCGCGTTGTTGGTTGGCGTTAATTGCCGCCAGCCCGGTCACGACCGCCAATGGGAGGATGGCACGCCACCAGTGCAGGCCAGGCTGGTCGTCGGATGCTATGGAATGAATGCCGCGGAGCTTTGGCTCCTCAATGCATCACCGTTAACCGTTTGATTACCACTGGCGAAGAAGGGTTGGTGGGAAAATCACTTGCACGCGCAAAAACGCGCATTGAGCTAGATCCATAGTTGTGTGACCTTGTCCGGGTACTACGTCGCACCAAGCGACCGCCGACAAACGCGGAAGGGAATTGAACGATGCCGAGCCCCCCGTTGCAGTTGGCCTCGGATCTGGACCATGCGTTTGTCGACAACGTCCTTGGCAAGCAGAACGGACGCCCCGGTGCGCTGCTCGCAATTCTGCAGCAAGTGCAGAACCATCATCCGCGCAAGTATCTGCCCCTGGAAACGCTGGAATACATCGCCGCCAGGACGCGCATTCCGCTCGCCCGGATCTACAGCGTCGCCACTTTCTTTGCGTTGTTCAATCTCGAGCCGCAGGGTCGGAACACGATCTCGGTGTGCCGCGGCACTGCGTGCCACACAAGAGGTTCGCGTGATCTGTTCGTGAAATTGCTGATGTATTACGGATTCAAAACGGAAGGCGATGCCGAAACCGACCAGCTCGTTGTTACCACCGCCGATGGGAATATGACGCTCCGTACTGTCGCCTGCTTCGGCCAGTGCGCGCTCGCGCCGGTCATCGAGGTGAACCACGCGATCTTCGGCCACATGAATGAACCGACTTTGCAGCGCGAGCTCGACGCGCTCGCGCAGCAGGAGACCAGAACATAGATGCCGATTCGCGACGACAGCACCTTCGACGCGGTTCGTCACGCGGGGATCGCCAAACTGCAACCAGGGCGACCCCGTATCGCCATTGGCATGGGTACCTGCGGCACGGGCAACGGCGCTGAGGGTGTGTTCCACGCGTTCGACGAGGCAATCGGCCGGCGCGGGCTCGACGTGCAACTCGTGCAGACCGGGTGCTTCGGCTTCTGTGCCGAGGAGCCGCTGGTAAATGTGTGGGTCCCGGGCCAGCCCTTGGTGATCCTGCATCGCGTGCGGCCGGACCAGGTCGGCCAGATACTTGACGGAATGACGGGGCGAGCGCTCGCCGAAAACCTGATCCTCTGCAAAGTCGAGCAGTGGGACCACATCACCGCCCGCCTCGACTATGGCAGCGGGTACGCATCAGTTCTGCCATGGGACGAGGTGCCGTTCTTCAAGGGCCAGCAGAAGATCGTCTTGCGCAACTGCGGCCTGATCGCTCCTGACGACATCGAGGAATACATCGCCATCGGCGGCTATGCCTCACTGCGCAAGGTTCTGCGTGACTCGACGCCGGAGCAGGTGAACGAAGAGCTCAAGGCCGCCAGGCTACGCGGCCGCGGCGGCTCGGGCTTTTCCACCGGCATCAAGTTCGAATACCTACGCAAGGCCGCAGGCGAGCGAAAATACCTGATCTGCAACGCAGATGAAGGCGATCCCGGCGCGTACATGAATCGGAACGAACTGGAGAGCGACCCACACTCTCTGCTCGAAGGCATGGCGATCGGTGGTTACGTGACCGGCGCTAAGCACGGGATCATCTATGTGCGCGCCGAGTACCCGCTCGCGGTCCACAGACTGAACGTCGCCATCGCTCAGGCCAGGGACTATGGTCTACTCGGCGGTAATATTTTGGGCTGCGGCTTCGACTTCGATATCGAGTTGACTGAGGGCGCCGGTGCCTTCGTCTGCGGTGAGGAGACCGCGCTGATCAGTTCGCTCGAAGGCCGTTCCGGGCGGTCGCGCCCGCGTCCGCCTTATCCGGCCGAACGCGGGCTGTTTGGTCATCCGACCAACATCAACAACGTCGAGACCTGGTTCAACATCCCGCCGATCATCACCAAAGGCCCTGCGTGGTTCAGAGGCATCGGCAGCGATGCCAGCGCCGGCACCAAGGTGTTCTCGCTGGTCGGCAAGGTGACGAACACCGGCCTCGTGGAAATGCCGCTGGGCACGCCGCTCAGTCGCTTCGTCTATGACGTCGGTGGCGGCAGCATGCATGGCCATGCCGTCAAGGCCGTGCAAACTGGTGGTCCTTCCGGCGGCTGCATCCCGCACAACATGCTCGACACCCCAGTTGACTACGAGGAGCTGGGAAAACTCGGCTCGATCATGGGCTCAGGCGGCATGGTCGTGATGGACGAAGACAACTGCATGGTCGACGTCGCGCGCTATTTCATCGAGTTCACCCGCGCCGAATCCTGTGGCCGCTGCACGCCCTGTCGCGTCGGTCTGGACAAGGCGCTGCGCACATTGACCCGCATCACCAAAGGGCAAGGGCGCGAGGAGGACCTGGCCGAACTCGACGAACTGGGGCGCATGATCCGCGACACCTCACTCTGTGGACTTGGTCAATCGGCGCCGAATTCGGTACTGACCGCGTTGCGCCATTTCCGCCACGAGTTCGAGGACCATATCCGCGCCAAACGCTGCCGCGCCGGCGTCTGCGGCGATCTCGCTCTGGCACCCTGCGAGAACAGCTGCCCGATTCACATGAACATTCCGCGCTTTCTACAGCTCTACAAGGAGAACCGGCTGGAGGACGCGTTTGAATCGGTGATCATGGACAACCCGTTGCCGGCCTCCACTGGTCGCGTCTGTCAGCATCCATGCGAAAGCCGCTGCCGGCGGCAGACGATCGATGAGCCGATCAACATGCGCGAGGTGCACCGGGTCATCGCCGACCATGTGCTGCTCTCCGATCGGTTTGACGCCATGGCGGCCAAGGTTGTTGCCAAGCGGAAACCCGCAACGGGCAAACGGATCGCGGTGGTCGGCGCCGGCCCGGCAGGACTGACAGCTTCGTTCTATCTCGCACTGCTGGGTCACGAGGTCGTCGTGCATGAATCGCACGCCGAGCCAGGCGGCATGCTGCGCTACGCGTTGCCCGGCTATCGGCTGCCGCGCGACGTACTGGACCGCGAGGTCGAAATCACCCGCCGCCTGGGGGTGCAGTTCGTATTGAACTCCCGCATCGGTGCCGACATTTCGCTCGCCGACCTGGAAGACCGCTTCGACGCGGTATTTTTGTCACTCGGCACCTGGAGAGAGACGCAGGTCCGCCTGCCCGGCAACGACCTCGCCGGCGTGTTCGGCTCGCTGCATTTCCTCGAGGGCGAGGCGCATGACAAGCCGACCAATCTCGGGGACGCCGCCGTGATCATCGGCGGCGGCAACTCAGCCATCGACTGCGCGCGCACGGTGATCCGGAAGGGCCTCTCCGCAACAGTGATTTATCGTCGCGAGCGCAAGGACATGCCAGCGATTGCCGAAGAGGTGGACGCCGCCGAAGAAGAGGGGGTGAAGTTCATATTCCTCGCCTCGCCGCATCGCATCGTCGGCGAACACGGTGCAGTCGCAGCGATCGAGGTAACCAAGACGCGGCTCGGTGCCTTCGATACATCGGGACGGCGCCGCCCGATCGACACCGGCGAGGTGCAGGTTGTGCCCTGCAGCGCCGTCATCCTGGCAGTCGGCGAGTCCGCGGACGGTGAACTCGCCACCAACTCAGGGCTCGCGACTAAGTCGAGCGGCATGCTGGACATTGATCGCTACGACCTGACTACGAGCCGCGCCAACGTCTATGCCGGCGGCGACTACGTGGCGGGCGCGTCCAACGTCGTCACCGCGATGTCGTACGGCAAGGAGGCGGCGCGCAGCATCGATCGCCATCTCACCGGCGAACCGCGCTTCGAGACCATCTTTCCCACCTTTCACTACGATCAGGCGCCGCCGGAACCCAGCCCCTGCGCGCGCCACCACGCGCACTTCCTGCCGCCGGCAGTGCGCGCCAAGACGTTCGACGAGGCGGTCTCGGCGCTACGTCCGGACGAGGCGCATGCGGAGGCAAGCCGCTGCCTGCGCTGCGACATTCGTGAAACCGTCGCGCACGCCGTCCCGCGCGGCTAGAAAGGACCAGCCGTGCCGCAGCAAATCTCCGTCCGTATCGACAACGAGCTATGCACAGCGACCGACGGTCAGACGATCCTGCAGGTGGCGTCGGACAATGGCCGCTCGATCCCCACGCTCTGCTATCTGGAAGGCCTGAGCGCACCGGGGTCCTGCCGCCTGTGCTTGGTCGAGGTGGCCGGTGTCGGCCGCCTGCTGCCGGCCTGCACCACGCCGGCGCGCAGCGGCATGTCGGTTACCACCAATTCCGAATCACTGGCGCACAACCGGCTCATGGCGCTTGAGCTGTTGTTCATCGAGCGCAACCATGTCTGCTCGGTCTGTGTCTCCAACGGTCATTGCGAACTGCAGTCGATGGCGCAGACACTGGGCATGACCCATGTCCATCTGCCGTATAACTTTCCCCGCCTGCCGGTGGACATGTCGCATCCTCGCTTCGTGCTGGACCACAATCGCTGCATCCTCTGCTCGCGCTGCGTGCGGGTCTGCGACGAGATCGAGGGAGCGCAGGTTTGGGACATCTCGGCGCGCGGCATCAATTCGATGTTGGTCGCCGAACTCAATCGGCCATGGGGCGAAGCGCCCTCCTGCACCAGTTGCGGCAAGTGCGTTCAGGTCTGCCCAACCGGGGCACTGGTGGAGAAGGGCCAGGCAGTTGAGGAAATGACCAAGCGCAACCGTATTGTCACCGACCTCGCTGTCAAGCGAGGTGCGCGCACATGAGGAAACCGAGGCTGGCCACGATGTGGCTGGACGGCTGCTCCGGCTGCCATATGTCACTGCTCGACGTCGATGAAGGCCTGCTGACGATCGCCGCGAAGGCCGAGTTGGTCTACAGCCCGCTGGTCGATGCTCGCGAGTATCCCCACGATGTCGATGTGGCGATCGTCGAAGGCGCGGTCAGCAGTGACGAGGATCTGGAGAAGATAAGGTTGGTGCGCGAGCTTACGCGCATTCTGGTGGCTCTTGGCGACTGTGCGATCACCACAAATGTCACCGGTCTGCGCAATCCGCTGCCGCTGAAGTCGATCTTCGATCGCGTTTACATCGAAGGCTCCGATGTGGAGAAGGTGCATCCGACTGAAGGACTGCCCACGTTGCTGAAGCATGCGATCCCGCTGCATGATGTCGTGAAGGTGGACCTGCATGTGCCCGGCTGTCCGCCGTCAGCGCCGCTGATCCTCCATGTTCTTACCGAGCTTCTCGACGGGCGCATGCCCGATCTCAGGGGCCGGCGTTTCGGCTGAGGCAGATCATGAAAACGATTGTCATCGATCCGGTCACCCGCATCGAGGGTCACTCGAAGATCACCATCCATCTCGATGACGCAGGGCGCGTCACCGACACGCAGTTCCACGTCACCCAATTGCGCGGCTTCGAGAAATTCTGCGAAGGTCGACCGTTTTACGAAATGCCGTCGATCACCGAGCGCATCTGCGGCATTTGCCCCATCAGCCACCTACTCACCTCGGCCAAGGCATGTGAAGCCATCATGTGCGTGCGTGTGCCGCCGACTGCCGTCAAGCTGCGCCAGATCATGCATTGCGGCCAGGTTATCCAGTCGCATGCGCTGAGCTTCTTCCACCTGTCCTCGCCCGATCTGCTGCTCGGCTTCGACTTCGATCCGGCACGCCGCAACATCGTGGGCGTGATCGAGGCGCATCCGCAGCTTGCGAAGGACGGCATTGCGCTGCGCCGGTTCGGGCAAAAAGCGATTGAAGGCCTTGCCGGCGAGCGTATCCATCCGTCCTGGACAGTGCCCGGCGGCGTCAACGCGCCATTGGAAGTCGCGCACCGCGACCGGATATTGGCAGCGCTGCCCGAAGCCAAAGGGATTACCCAGCGCACCCTGTCGCTCTACAAAGGCATCGTCGATCGCTTCAGTGAGGAGATCGAATATTTCGGCAACGCGCCCACCATGTATTCCGGGTTGATCAACGGAAGCGGCAACCTCGAACTCTACGATGGCGATTTGCGCTTCGTCGATGCTGCCGGCAACGTGGTGGTCGATCGGATGGCGGCGGAAGACTTCGAACACTATGTCGGTGAAGCGACTGTGCCGCATTCCTTCCTGAAGGCGCCGTATTTCAAGCAGGTCGGCTATCCCGATGGCGTGTTTCGCGTCGGTCCGCTGGCGCGGCTGAATGTCGTCGCGCGCTGCGGCACGGAGTTGGCGGACGCGGAGTTCACCGAATATCACCAGCGCTATGGCAAGGTGGCGCAGAGCTCGTTCCACTACCACCATGCGCGGCTGATCGAGATCCTCCACTGCATCGAGCGAATGGAACAACTGCTGCAGGATCCGGCGATTCTGGGCCGCCATGTGCGCGCCCATGCGGGGGTGAACGCGCTGGAAGGCGTCGGCATGTCCGAAGCACCGCGCGGCACCCTGATCCACCACTATAAGGTCAACGAGGATGGCGCGATTACCTGGGCCAACCTCATCATCGCCACAGGCAACAACAACCTGGCGATCGGTCGCAGCATCAATCAGGTCAGCCGTCACTTCGTTGACGGCAACAAGCTGCAGGACGGCATGCTCAATCGGGTGCAGGCTGTTCTTCGCGCGTACGATCCGTGCCTGAGCTGCTCGACTCACGCGACGGGGCAATATCCGGTGGAGCTCCAACTGGTCGATGCCGATGGCTCGGTGCTGGACTCTGTGCGCAACTGAGCAGCTGACGAACAGCTACGATGACCTCCGGCACCGCAGAAGCGACGCTGGCGGACAATGCTTCGCCGATTTCAAACGAAGCAGCGCCTACCTCGATCAGAAAGGCCCGAGGCGAACGCTCAAACAAGTTGCCGGCCATGGCAAGCAGTGCGCGCGGATCCACGTTGTGAGCGAGTGGTGATACTGCGGCTGCGCACATCAATTCGGAAATCGTGACACTGCCCGGCTGTGCGGCAGCCGCAGCATCTACAAATATCACCACATCGGCGGCGGCCAGGCGCTCGGCCAGCTCCGGAGTGAGCTGATGGCAGGCGACCGCCTCCACCCCTTCGATGGCGGCAGGACCGACGAAGGCACGGGCCACAGACTGACCCACTGCGTCATCGCCGCGCAGCGGATTGCCATAACCGACGATAAGCGCCTTCGTTGCCGTCGCCGTTACTACTCCGCCGCCGCCTTCATCCCACCACCCGCAGCATCCAACGCCTGCGACAGGTCGCCGATGATGTCGTCGATGTGCTCAATGCCGATCGACAGCCGAATGTAGCCGGGCGTCACTCCCGTCGCGAGCTGCTCCTCGGGCGAAAGCTGTGAATGCGTCGTGCTCGCCGGATGAATCGCGAGCGAACGCGAATCTCCGATATTGGCGACGTGGTAGAACATCTGCAGCGCATCGATGAACGCGCGCCCCGCCTCAACGCCGCCGGCGAGTTCGAAGCCGAGCAGGCCGCTATGCCCGTGCGGCAGGTACTTCGCTGTACGTTCTGCGGCCATGCCCGAATGGAACGCCGGGTGGATCACCCGCGTCACTTCCTTGCGGCCCTTAAGATACTGCGCGACCGCCAGCGTGTTCTTGCTGTGCTCGCGCATGCGCAGCGGCATGCTTTCTAGGCCTTGCAGGAACAGGAACGCATTGAATGGGCTCATCGCCGCGCCCAAGTCGCGCAGCAGCACGACGCGCATGCGTAGGATGTAGGCGATCGGTCCCAGCGGCTTCGCCGCCTCGGACCACACCGCGCCATGATAGCTCGGATCCGGCGTGTTCAGCAGCGGCTGGCGTTCCTTGTGCTGATCCCATGGGAAGTTGCCGCCATCGATCACCACGCCACCGATCGTGGTGCCATGTCCGCCGATGTACTTGGTGGTCGAGTACATCACCACCGCCGCGCCGTGATCGAACGGACGCACCAAGGTCGGTGCTGCGGTGTTGTCCATAATGAGCGGAATGCCAAACTTGCGGCCGATCGCCGCAACTTCGGCGATCGGGAAGGCAATCAGCTTCGGATTGGGCAGCGTCTCGGCATAATACGCACGCGTCCGATGGTCCGTGGCGCGGGCGAACGCCTCGGGATCCTCGGGGTCAACGAAGCGCGCCTCGATGCCCTGCGCCTTCAGCGTATTGGCGAACAGGTTCCAGGTGCCGCCATAGAGATCGGTGGAGCTGACGATGTTGTCGCCGGCTCGCGCAACGTTCTGCACCGAGAACGCCGACGCCGCTTGGCCCGACGCAAGGGCGAGCGCCCCTACCCCGCCTTCGACTGCGGCGATGCGCTTTTCGAACGCATCCTGCGTCGGGTTCATAATGCGAGTGTAGATGTTGCCCAGTTCCTTCAGACCGAACAGATTGGCCGCGTGCTCGGCGCTGTCGAACTGGTACGACGTGGTCTGGTAGATCGGCACAGCGACAGCATTGGTCGCCGGGTCACTGCGCCACCCGGCGTGCAGCACCAGCGTTTCCGGATGCTTCGTCTGGTTTGTCATCGTCCGCTCCCTTTGGTCGCGGTGACTATAACCGACGACCGCCTGGAAGCTAGGCGGCGCGCTGGCGCAGGATCTGCTGGCCCTTGCGCAGTGCCTCGGCTATCGTCTCAGCAGGCATTGCCCCCGAAAATAGCCCGTAGCCGTCCAGGAAAAAGGACGGCACGCCGTTTACCCCGGCTTCTCGCGCCGCGCGGTCCGCCGCCAACATCTCGTTCGCCGCCGTCTCGCCGGCCAGGAAATCGGCCACCGTCGTGCGGTCCAAGCCACCCTCGACTGCACAATCTGCCAGCACGTCGCGATCGCCGATATCGCGACCCTGGGTGAAACAGGCTTTGAACACGGCCTCCATCACCGCGTCCTGAACCCCCTCGCGTCCGGCGAACCAGATCAGGCGGTGCGCATCCAGGGTGTTCGGCGTGCGCAGCATCAGGTCCTGGCGGAACTGCAATCCCACCGCCGCGGCCGCGTTCGCCACTCGCTCGTCCAGTTCGTGCGCCCTCTCGGCACTGCCGAACTTCTGCGCGCGATACGCCATGCGATCGCGGCCTTCCTTCGGCATGTCCGGATTGAGCTGGAATGGATTCCAGTGCACCGAGAAGTGGAGTTCTTCCTTCTCGAGCGCCGCCAAGGCCCGCTCGAGCTGACGCTTGCCGATATAGCACCACGGACAGATCGCGTCCGAGACAATGTCGATGCGCAGTCCGGCCAGCGTCTCGCCCATGGTCCAACTCCCGCTTTGTCCGCAACATGGGCGCCCGCATACGGCTTGCCAAGCTCTGGATCGGCTCCCTCCATCGCGCGGCACGTCCGCCCACTCTTGGTCCAGGGCCGGCCCTCAGGCATTCAGACGTCCGCTCCGCCTGGATCTCCAACGTCCCTTTGCGCTGAGCAATTGTCCAGTGCAGTGCCGTCCTGCAGCACTGGTCCATGGCTGCCGACTTGCGTTGAGATCGCGCCAGGAACAACCCCCAGCCGTTCCGGATCATCGACCTCGGATATCCAGGCGTTGAGGAGTGTGTATGCGACGGCGAGCACCGTCGGACCAAGAAAAATACCCAGGAGGCCAGTTGCGATAAGTCCACCGATGACGCCGGCGAGGACAAGCAGCAGCGGTAAGTCGGCTCCCTTGCGGATCAGGATTGGACGCAGAACGTTGTCCAGCGTCATGGCCGGGACAGTGAAAGCGAGCAGAACGGTCGCCCAGACTGTGTTCCCAACAAAGTACATCCAGACTACGGCCGGGATCAGCACGAGGGCGGGTCCCACCTGGGCGAGACACAGCAAGAACATAAGCGCTGACAGCAACGGCGCGAACGGAACACCGGCGACGGCAAGGCCGATACCACCCAGCACGCTCTGGGCGATCGCTGTCACCACCACGCCGAGAGCCACGGCCCGGATGGCCTGACCGGCGAGGCGGACGACCATCTCACCCCGATCGCCACTTAGTCTGCGGCCGAAACGCAAGGCGATGGCTGCGGCCTTCTCGCCATTCGCGTACAGCACGGCGGCTATCGCCACTATGAGCAGAAGCTGAAGGATCACGGAGCCCAAGCTGCCTGCAGCAGAGGCGATCCACCGCGTTAGTTCGCCCGCGTAGGGGGTCAGCAGCGGCGCCAGCTCGCGTGCGCCTTCCGAAGTGATCCGGGCCCAGGCCTGGGCGAGTGGGGCTCCGACGAGTGGCACGCCCGCCAGCCAGTCTGGCGGCGGTGGAACGCGCAAGGACAGAATGGTCCGCACGAGTTCGGCGATTTCATCCAAATTTGCGACAACAGTGATGACTGCAAGCCAGAACGGCACAATCAGGACCAGCAGCAACAACAGGCACATGACGAGCACAGCGAGGCCTCGGCGATGACCGACGTGGCGCTGAACCCATGTCATCAGCGGCCAGGTGGCAATCACAAACGTAATGGCCCACACGATTGCCGGCAGAAAAGGCTGCATCACCCAGAAACTGGCGGCAATGAGCCCACCGATGAACAGCACCGCCAGAGTTGTGCGGGTAATGTCGGTTTGTGATTGCGGCATGCTGCGCGCCTTCCCGAGTTCTGCCTGACGTCTCCTGATCGAGATCATCGGCGAAACTACGCTGTGTTCCGCCTCTCGCTCTGCGCTCGGCTATCGCAGCGAAGGCAGCCCGCTCGAGTGTTTATCCGTCGCGTCAGGAGGGCGGATGTTCTTTGTGGCGCTGCTGCATCAAGGATACCAGGTGCACGCGGGATTCGAATGCACCCATCATGCGCGTTGCCGCCTCATGGAACATACTGTTCGCCACATGGTCGAGCAGGTGACTCTTGAACTGGAAGTCGATGACGAAATCCACTTTGGTCTGTTGGCCAATCGGCGTGAAAGTCCAAGAATTTGTCAGGTGCTCCAATGGTCCCTCGATGGCGCGCACCAAGACTTGCCTTGGACGATCCAAGGTAACCTGGCTGGTAAAGCTTTCCTGAAATGGACCGAAACCGATGTTGAGGTCGGCGATGATCTCCTGCTGATCCTCGTGGCGGATGTTGGCACCACTGCACCACGGCACGAACGACGGGTACTGCTTCACGTCCGCCACCACGGAGAAAAGCTCGTCGATCGGATAGGCAAGCGTCTTCTGCTCCTCGTGCCGTGGCATAGCGTCTCCTTCAAGTCTGCTCGAGCCGGCAACAAGCAGGCCCGATATTAGGGCACCTCGCGGTAGAACTTTGGCCGTTGGCGTACCGGGTCCAGCAGCGACCAGTCGCCCTGTTCTACCTCGTGGCCCTTGGGGAATGGCGACCGCGGCTCCATGCCAAGTGAGCGCATAACGCGGTCATCGCGATAGTAGCATTGCAAAATCACGCTCGTCAGGCTCTTCAAGGCCTCGCTGCGCTGGTCGCGTAATTGCGCCACCGTCCTTTGGCGAAGCGACGGGTCGAGATCGGCAAAGCCTTCCAGCTCGCACAGCAAGGTCATTACGTGATGCTCGTCGCGGCCGAAGCTGCGCAGGATGTCGGCGAAGATCGCATCGTCGGCAGCGCTCGGCACACCGTACTCAGTGCTGGCAGGAATCATCATCGCGGCAATGCAGTGCAAGACTCGGCGCTGATCGTCTGACAACATGCAGGCCTCAATCGAACAGGGTGGCCAGGCGGCTCTTGATGTTGTCGGCAATATAAAGTGCCAGCGCCTGGATAGTGC
>JBKPOG010000118.1:0-16689 GCA_046732975.1 Pseudomonadota bacterium | reverse complement strand
GATGCGGCGCCTTGCCGGTTTCCTTAACCACCGCCAGCGCTCCCTCGAAGATCGCGCGGGCCTGCATTTCGTAAATCTCCGGGAAGGAGATCCCCAGTCGGCAACCGCGGTGTCCGAGCATCGGGTTGGCCTCCGCCAACTCGGCGGCCCGCCGCCGAACCGACTCGACGCTTTCGCCGGATGCCCTGGCGACTTCCTCAAGTTCGGAGTCGGCGTGCGGCAGAAACTCGTGCAACGGCGGGTCGAGCAACCGGATCGTCACCGGCATATCGCCCATGATTTGGAAGAGCTTGTGGAAATCATCGCGCTGGAACGGCAGCAGCCGGGCAAGCGCGGCACGCCGGCCGTCCTCATTTCTCGCCATGATCATCTGCCGCACCGCGCCGATGCGCTCGGGATCGAAGAACATATGCTCGGTCCGGCACAGCCCGATCCCGTCGGCGCCGAACCGCTTCGCCGTCTCAGCGTCTAGCGGCGTCTCCGCATTGGCGCGCACCCCGAGTGTGCGGGCGGTATCCGCCCAGCTCATCAGCGTGGCGAAGTCGCCCGACATCGACGGCTCTATCATTGCGACGGTGCCGACGAACACTTCGCCCGTGGCGCCATCCAGCGTGATCGTCTCGCCAGCGCGCACCGACTTGCCGCCAGCCGACAGGGTCTGCGCACCATAGTCCACCAGCACGCCGCCGGCGCCGGCGACGCAGGGGCGGCCCATGCCACGGGCCACCACGGCAGCATGGCTGGTCATGCCGCCGCGCGTGGTCAGAATGCCGCGGGCAGCGTGCATGCCGTGGATGTCCTCAGGGCTGGTCTCGACCCGCACCAGAATAATCGCCTCGCCTTTCTGCGCGCGGCTCTCGGCCTCATCGGCAGTGAATACCACCGCGCCAGAGGCGGCACCCGGACTGGCGGGCAGTCCTTTCGCCAGCAGAGTGCGCGGCGCCTTGGGGTCGAGCGTGGGATGCAGCAACTGATCAAGCGCCGAGGGATTGACGCGGCGCACCGCCTCGGACTGATCGATCAGACCCTCGCGCGCCATGTCGACCGCGATCTTGAGCGAGGCCGCCGCGGTGCGTTTGCCGTTGCGCGTCTGTAGCATGTACAGCTTGCGCTTCTGGATTGTGAACTCCAGGTCCTGCATGTCCTTGTAGTGCTGTTCCAGAGTCCCGCGGACCTTCAGTAACTCGGCATACGGTCCCGGCATCGACACTTCCAGCGGCGTCTCGTCCGGCTTGGCGCGGTGCTTCGAGACGGGCTGCGGCGTGCGGATCCCGGCCACCACGTCCTCGCCCTGCGCGTTCACCAGGTACTCGCCGTAGAACACGTTTTCGCCGGTCGACGGATCACGCGTGAAGCAGACGCCGGTGGCGCAATCATCGCCCATGTTGCCGAACACCATCGCCTGCACGTTGACGGCGGTGCCCCACTCGGCCGGAATGTCGTGGAGTTTTCGATAGGTGTTCGCGCGCGGGTTCATCCATGAGCCAAACACCGCGCCGATCGCGCCCCAGAGCTGCTCCTCGGGCTCCTGCGGGAACGGCTTGCCGGTCTCGCTCTCGATCATGTCCTTGTAGCTCTGCGCGACCCGGTGCCAATCCTGCGCGCTCAGCTGGGTGTCCTCGGTAACGCCCGCATCCAGCTTGGTGTGCTCGATGATCTCCTCGAACCGGTGGTGATCGACCCCCAGCACCACCGAGCCATACATCTGGATGAAGCGCCGGTAGGAGTCCCAGGCGAAGCGCGGGTCGTCCGCCTCCTCGCCCAGCCCGTCCACCGTCGCGTCGTTCAGCCCGAGATTCAGCACCGTATCCATCATGCCCGGCATGGACACACGTGCCCCGGAGCGGACGGAGACCAGCAATGGCTTGTGTTTGTCGCCGAACTTCAGCCCTTGCGCCTGTTCCAGCCGGCTCAGCGCCTCATGCACCTGGGAAGAGAGGTCATTCGGGTATTTCCGCTGGTTTTGATAGAACGCGGTGCAGACCTCGGTGGTGAGGGTGAACCCCGGGGGAACCGGCAGCCCGATCCCGGCCATCTCAGCCAGGTTGGCGCCCTTGCCGCCCAGCAGGTTTCGCATATCCGCGCCGCCCTCGTTATGGCCGGCGCCGAAGCTGTACACCCATTTTGTCATGCTGAATCAGCCCTCGATTTTCGAGAAATCCGCGATCTGGTCCATCCTGGCCCGGACTTGATGAACAAGACGCAAACGATTGCGGCGCAACTCGGGCGGTTGCGCATTCACCGTCACCTTATCAAAGAACCTGTCCAAAGGCGCGCGAAGACGTGCAAGGACGGCCATCGCGCCGAGAAAATCCTCCTGCCGCATCAGCGGGGCGACTTGGTGACCGAGCTCCTGCAGCGTATGGGCCAGCGTCTGCTCGTCTGCGGCAACCAGCAGATCGTGGTCCGGCTCGCCGGTGTGAGGGCCGTCCTTCCGCTCCTCGATGCGCAGGATGTTGGCGGCGCGGCGGTAGGCGGTGAGCAGGTGCGTGCCATCGTCCGAACCTAACAGTGACGCGACCGCCTCGGCACGCGCCAGCAGCCGGGTGATGTCGTCGTCGGCGCCGGCAGCGAACACCGCCGCCAGAACATCGTGCCTTGCCCCTTCGGCGCGAAGCTGCACGCGCAGCCGTTCGGCGAGGAAATCCAGGATCTCCTCGGGCGGCAACGGATGCACACTGCGATGGTGCCAGGCTTCGCCAGCGAGGCCGATCAGCGGCAGCAGGTTCAGCCGCAGCCGGTTCTCCCGAATGATCCGGAGTATGCCCAGCGCGGCGCGGCGCAGCGCAAACGGGTCGCCGGCTCCAGTGGGCCGTTCACCAACGGCAAAAAAACCAACCAGCTGGTCCAACTTGTCGGCCAGTGCCACGGCGATTGCGACCTCCGCCGTCGGCACCGCGTCCCCCGGTCCCTTCGGCGCGTAGTGGTCGCGAATGGCATCAGCCACCAACGGGTCCTCGCCGTCGTGCAGCGCGTAATAGCGGCCCATCACGCCCTGCAGTTCAGGGAACTCGCCGACTATGCCGGTGACAAGGTCGGCCTTGGCGAGGCGGGCCGCGTCGCGTGCCAGCGCCGGTCCGGCCCCGACCAGCAGCGCGATCTCCTCAGCCAGCCGCTCCAGCCGCCGCACCCGTTCGCCCTGGCTGCCCAGCTTAGCATGAAAGGTCACGTGGTCCAGCAACGGCACCCGCGATTCCAAACGTGCCTTGCGGTCCAGGTCCCAAAAATGCCGGGCGTCGGCGAAGCGGGCACGCAGCACGCGCTCGTTGCCGGCTATCGAGGTCGCACCGCCGTCCTGCGGTTCGATGTTGGCCACGAAGCCGAAGTAGGGTGCCGCCGACCCATCCGGGTAGCGGAACGCGAAGTAGCGCTGGTTCACCCGCATCGACACCTGCCGCACCTCGGGCGGCAGGTCCATGAACGCCGGGTCGATGCGGCCAAGCAGGGGTACTGGCCATTCCACCAGTCCGGCGACTTCATCGAGGAGGCCGGGATCGTCCACCGGTTGCGCCTCATTGGTCAGCGCTGCCAGGCCGCGCGCAATGACCGTCTTGCGATCGCCGGCATCGACCCGCACTCGATGCACGAGCAGCTTTTCCGCCCAGTCAGGCGCCGAGGCAACTGCGAAAGCACCGGGCGCGTGAAAGCGATGCCCCTCGGTCAGCTGGTCCGAGGCCAGATCGTGACCGTCGTCATCTCCTTCACGCAGGGCGAACGGCACGACGGCGCCATCGAGCAGGCAGACAATGCGGCGCAGTGGGCGGACCCAGAGAAAATTGCTGCCGGCACCCCAGCGCATCGACTTCGGCCAGGGGAAACGGCGGAGCATTGCAGGGATAGTCTCTGAGATAAGGCGTGCGGCCGGGACTGCGTCCGACGTCTTGTCCAGGACCCAGTAGTCGCCTTCCTGCCTGACCTGCTCGCGGCTCGCGCCATGCTTACGCAGGAAGCCGGCGAGCGCCTGTTCTGGTGCGGTGGTGCGCGGGCCGCGTTCTGTTGTGCTGCTGGGAGCAACGCCGCCAGCTATCTTCGCCGATAGCGCGATGCGTCTAGGCCCGTACCAGGTGTGCAGCTTCGTCGGCCGCAGCGGGGTCAGCGCATCGCCGCACAGCCGACACAGATCCTCCGCTGCCCGCGCCTGCATCCGAGCAGGGATCTCCTCGCTGAACAGCTCGAGGAACAGCTCCGGCATGCTCAGTCCTTCAGTGCCGGTTCGATATCGGTCTGCGCGAAGTCCTTCCCCTTGAACAGCAGAGGTTCACCCTCGGCTTTCGCCACGCCGTACGCCATGCAGTCGCCGAAATTCAGTTTCGCGGGGTGCCGTCCGCGGCCATAGATGCGCCGCGCCTCGCGCGCAAGCTCTGCATGCTGCGGCGTGAACGGCATGAGTTCAATGCGGAGCCGGCGGGTTGCCTCATCAAAGCGGCGGCTGGCGATATCGTCACCTCTCGTCTCAATCGCGAGTGCCGCCTCGAACCACGCCGGGGCAGGCATGCGTGCCCTCGCCGACCGTCTTATAGCCACGGCGAAGCGGCGGGCATCAGGCTCATCAAGCACGACTGCCAGAAGCGCCGATGCGTCCACGATCACTTGGGCAATCCGTCCTCGTCATACATCCAGCTTGTATCCGAGCTGACGGGTTCACGCATGTGGGCGCGGATTTCCCTAGCGATAGCCATAATGCGATCCACCTCCGCCTCCGCATCCAGCTCGCGCTCGCGGCGCTCCAGTTCCGCCCGCAAGGCCTTGATGACGACGCTGGTCAGGCTTTCGCCGGTCAGTTCAGATAGCCGGGACGCAAGACGATACGCGTCCTCACTCTTGATGTTCAGTTGCGCGCCCATGGTGGTAGAAACTCCGCAGCATTGGTAGAAATAGGCGCGCCAACCCTGAGAGTCACGGAAAACGTCGGTTCACGCCGCGCAGGCGATCTCCCGGGTAATCGCCATGATGCGCTCGTGGCGTCGGCGGCGTGCCAGCGCTCGGTCACGCTCCTCGCGCAAGGCGGTGATCACCGCAAATCGCAGGCTGTCGCCGGTGAGTTCCACCAATTCGGCCGCAAGTTGCGCGGCTTCGGCATCCTCGATCACAAGTTCCATGGCGCTTCCTTCCTTTTCCTCGATCATTGATTTTCGCCTGCGACCCAGGCCTCGCAGCAGCCCTTCGCCAGTTTGCGCACGCGGCCGATATAGCTGGCACGCTCAGTCACGCTGATAACGCCGCGGGCGTCCAGCAGGTTGAAGAGATGGCTCGCCTTGATGCACTGGTCATACGCCGGCAGGGCCAACCCGCGTTCCAGAAGCTTGGCGCACTCGCTCTCGGCATCGGCGAAATGCCGCGTCAGCAAGGCTGGATCGGCATACTCAAAATTATAGGCGCTGTATTCGCGTTCGGCGCGCAGGAAGACGTCGCGATACCGCACGCCCGCATCGTTGAAGTCCAGGTCGAAGACGTTGTCGACGTCCTGCACATACATCGCCAGGCGTTCCAGCCCGTAGGTCATCTCGAATGACGGCAGCATCACCGGGATGCCACCGACCTGCTGGAAATAGGTGAACTGCCCCACCTCCATGCCATCGCACCACACTTCCCAACCCAGACCCCAGGCGCCCAGAGTGGGGCTTTCCCAGTCATCTTCGACGAAACGGAAGTCGTGCAGCAATGGGTCCAGACCGAGTTCGCGATAGCTGCCCAACAACAGCTCCTGCGCGTCATCGGGCGAGGGCTTCATGATCACCTGATACTGGTAGTAGTGTTGCAGCCGGTTCGGATTTTCGCCGTAGCGACCATCGGTCGGCCGGCGGCTCGGCTGTACATAAGCCGCCCGCCAGGGCCTTGGTCCAAGTGCCCGCAGCGTGGTCGCCGGATGAAACGTGCCGGCACCCATTTCCAGGTCGTAGGGCTGCAGGATCACGCAGCCCTGCCGCGACCAGTAGTCGTGCAGCCGCAGGATCAGTGCCTGAAAACTGGGCTTTGTGCCGTTCATCTGGCCGTGGTGGTTTGGTTGCGGCGCCACATAGAACAAGGCTGCGGACGCGGCAACACCCGCACGCGAGGATGCGCTCGGAGGGTGCAAGTGCCGCTCGTGCTGCTATGTTTGCTGCATGTCACTCGACGGCCAGACCGACCAAGCTATCGTTGATATTCTCAGCGGGACGCGGCGCGTTGCCGTGGTCGGTGCGTCCGACAAGACCTGGCGCCCGTCCTATGGGGTATTCGGGTTCCTGCTTGCGCGCGGCTATGACGCGACCCCTGTCAATCCGCTGCTCGCAGGGCGCACCATTCATGGCCGCGCTGTCGTCGCCAGCCTGGCTGACGCGATGCCGTTGGAGATGGTCGACATCTTTCGGGCTTCGGCCAATGCAGGAGCGGCAGTCGATGAGGCGATCCGGCTCGGCGCGCGCACCGTGTGGATGCAGTTGGGCGTGGTGGACGACGCGGCCGCAGAACGAGCGCGGGCCGCCGGTCTGACGGTCGTCATGGACCGCTGCCCGGTGATCGAGGTCCGCCGGCTGGGCCTCTCGCGCCATTGACGCAACGGGGCGGCGTGGCCACATCGCACGCCACGGAACCCAGACGGTGCCCCAATGACAAACGAAGAACGCGATATCATCACGCAGTTCATCGCCCGGGTCAGCGGCGATCAGGCGCAGGGCCGGTCCTCCTTCGGCGGCTCGGTCCCGGTGACGACGCAGCCTTTGCCTCCGGTCGACCCCGAGGCTGACCGGCTGATTGCCGACCTGTTCACCCGCTATCCGTCAGCGCGCTACCGGCTTGCACAACTGGCCTTCGTGCAGGAGCACGCGCTGACCGAGGCGCAGAATCGTATGCAGAGGATGGAATCGGAACTGCAGCAGGCACGTCAGGCACAGCAGCAGCAATCGGGTTCAGGCGGCGGGTTCTTCAGCGGGTTGTTTGGTGGCGGCCGGTCCTCTGCGCCTCCCCCCCAGGGCGGGCCAGGACCCGCCTGGAACCAGGGGCCGCAGCCGAATTATCAGCAGGGGTATCAGCCACCGCCCCCCCAATCTCCCCCCGGTTATCAGCCAGGCATGTTCCAACGGCAAGGTTCGGGGTTTCTTGGATCCGCACTGACCACGGCCGCCGGCGTGGCTGGTGGCCTGGTCGCGGGAAACGCGCTGATGAACCTGTTCTCCGGCTCCCATGGCGGTGGCTTCGGTTCAGGCTTTGGTGGTGGCAATACGACCATCATCGAGGAGAACAACCCCTGGGGCGGTGCAGCGCAGCAGGGCGGTGTGGATCAGGGTACCTGGACCGACCCCGGCAGCGCCCCTGGGGCTGATCCCGGCTACGTCGACAGCGGAACGTGGGATACGTCCGGCGATCAGTCCTCCTGGACAGACAACAGCAGCGACCCCGGCTGGGATACGAGCGGCAGCCAATCGGACGACGATACGTTCTAGCCCCGGCCGGCTATTCCGCTGGCACTGTCGCCGGTGACGGGCGCGCGATGGAGCGCGCCGTGCCGACGCATAGCAAACTCGCCAGCGACAGGACCGCGACCAGGACCAGGATCAGCTCCGGGTGGCCGCGGTCGATCAGGAATCCGAAAGGTACCGGGGTCGGTGCCGAGCCCAGGGGGAGTCCCGCGCTGACGAAGCCGAACACCTTGCCTACCTGTCCCGGCGGCGAAGCATCCTTCAGCATCACATCGCGTGGCGTGCGGCTCGCGCCAAGCGATAACCCCGATGCGAACATCAACGCGATGACTGGGAGCGACGGAACCGGGAGCCAGTTGACCATGAGCGTCAACACAGCGGAAGCAGCGGTCAGCGTCACCGCAAAGCCGAGTACGTGTCGCTTGTAGGTGTCCGCGAACCAGCCGCCCACCAGTACGCCGATCGTCGATCCGGCCATGTAGGCGGTCAGCGTCGATGACGAGGCCTCCAGCGTCATGCCCTTCACGGTGTGCAACACCGTAATCAACCAGGACTGCACGCCGGCTCCGGCCATCGAGCCCAGCAGGAAGAAGGCGAAGAACAGCAACATGGCACGGCTCATCAACAGCTCGCGGCCGGAAAGCCGTGCGTCGGCGTGCTTCGGCTCGTGACGCACCTGATCCTTCAGGATGCTGCTCTGCAGCAGGATCGAGATGACGACCGGAACGCCAAGAAGGCCGACCAGGATAAGGCTCGATCGCCAGCCAATGGCGACTGTCAGGAGTGCCATGATCGGCGGCCCGGCAGAGAACCCGAGATTGCCGCTGAACGTGTGCAACGCGAACGATCGCCCCATGCGATCCTTGTCGACTGATCCCGAGAGGATCGCGTAATCGGCTGGGTGGATCACCGAATTGCCGATCCCTGACAGCGTGGCCAGCGCCAGGATCTGCCAGAAGCTGGCCGCAAAGCCCATCGCCGCGATCGACAGCGACATAAGCAACGCACCACCGACCAGGAACGGTCGGGAGCCATAGCGGTCCACCAGAAAGCCGACCGGTGTCTGCAGGACGGCCGTGGTGCCCGACATCAGCGCGATCGTCAGCGTTCCGCGAAGCTGACGCTGAAAGCCGATTGCCAGGCGAGGAAGAGCGGCGGCAGGCACAGCACGTAGAAATGCGACAGGAAGTGGCCGTTGCCGATCAGCAGATTGACACGGGTCGAGCGGCTGAGGGCCATCGTTCGGCGTCTCCGGGATAGTCCCAGAAAATGCGCAGGCGGGCCGAACCCGTCAACCGGCCTGGCCGAGTGTATCGAGCTGCCAGCCGGTCGTTCTTGTCACCCCGCCGTCCGCCATCGGTGTCACACTCTCGCTGCGAAGCAGCACACCTGTGGCGCGGTCAATCGTATAATGCGTTTCGGCGCGCACATCCGACCGGCCCAACGCGTCGTGACGCACCACTCGCAGCTCAAGCGCCGGCCGCAGATGGCCAGCGACGTCGACCATATGGTTGGCAGCGTGAGTGACCGTCACGGCGTTCCACATCCGTGCATCGTCGTCGCGGAACAAGGCTTCGGTGCCGACCGGCCCAGTGAGCGCCGTGGCGAATGCCTGCCGCGCCTGCTCGCTGATCGGCCGCTTCGGATTGGGGCTCCAGAAACCGAAATACAACGGGTGCGAACGATCCGACCACTCAAGCAGGCAACGCTGCGGATCGGTCGGGTCGCTGCCGAGATAACCCACCCGCACGCCATCGGCCAAGGTGGCAGACGCCCCGGAGGCGCAGTCGGGAACGTCCCCAAGGCCGGCATCCGTAATCTGCAATTTAGCCGTGTCCGCCTCGCTCCTGGCGGCTGAGGGCGGTGTCTGGCAGCCAGCGGTAAAGAGAACGAGGACAACGACAACTGGAAGAGAGCTAATGAAATGCATCGAGCACAGTTACCACGACACTCTCGATTCGCCGAGTAGTCCATTGCTCACACGTGGTTTATTCGCGTCTCGGGCCGTTCCGGCCGAGCACGTTTCTGATCCAGCCTCCTGGTCGCCGGGCGCATAGCCTGCAATTAAGCAGCAATGAGCTTTCCGGCTTGGCTTCCTATTCTGCTTGGCTTTCTGACGGCGGTGGGACCGTCGACGACCGACATGTACCTGCCGGCGTTCCCGGCAATAGAAGCATCTTTCCACTCACCACCAGGCTCGGCGCAGCTCACGCTGGCGGCGTGGTTCGCCGGACTGGCGGTAGGCCAAATCACCCAGGGCACGCTGTCTGACCGCTTCGGCCGTAAGCGCCCGCTGATGGTTGCCACCGCGATCTATACGCTGGCCTGCCTCGGATGTTCCTTGGCTCCATCGGTCCAATGGCTGGCAGGCTTCCGGGCGCTTTCTGCGATTGGCGCCTCCGCAGGCATGGTGATCCCACGCGCGATGGTGCGCGATCTCGCTGATGGCCACGCTGCTGCCGTGCTGCTGTCGCGGCTGTCGCTGGTCATGGGTGCCGCACCGATCCTCGCGCCGACGGTCGGAAGTGCCGTTCTGGCGTTTGCGGACTGGCGCGGGATCTTCTGGATCCTCACCGCGTATGGTGCGATCTGCTGGTTGTTGGTCATCGTGCTGTTGCCCGATACGCTGCCGGCGGAGCGTCGCATCCGGCTGCGTTTCGGCGAGCAGTTGGCGCGCTATAGAACCATTCTGCGCGAACGTGGCTTCTTGACCCACGCAGCGATGGGCGGTTTCGCGACCTTCGCGTTTTTTGCCTATTTGGGCGGATCGTCGCCGGTATTCATCCAAGGCTTTGGGCTGACGCCGGCGCAGTATGCGCTGATCTTCGGAGCGAACTCGGTTGGACTGATCTGTTGTGCGCAACTGAATCCGCTGCTGTTGCGCCGTTTCGGGCATTCTGCCGTGCTGCGCGCGGTGGGACGCGTGCATCTCTGCGCCACCGCTACGCTCACCGTGATCGCTTTCGCGGGATTGCACCGGCTGCCGTTGGTCATCGCCCCGCTGATCGTGGCGATCAGCTGCATGGGGATGCTGAATCCCAACACGATCGTCGGGGCGCTGGCACGGCATCAGCAGCACGCGGGCAGTGCGTCGTCGGTGATGGGCACTGGTCAATATCTGCTGGGTGCGATCAGCGGACTGTTGGTGGGACTGGCGACCGACGGGACACCTCGCGGCATGGCGGCACTGATGCTGATCGGATCACTTGGGATGGCCATGGCAGATATGCAGCGGCCGAGGACTTAGGTTGGTTCGTAGTCACGCAGTTTGAATTTCGGCTCCAGTGTGGGCTCCGGACAATAAACGCATTTGCGTACAAGATCACCGAAAGGGGTCGGGACAGAGATGGCACCACATCCTCAACGCCTAACAGTCACCCACCGCGCTTGGCCGCTCGCGCGACCGTTGATGACCGCGCACGGGGTCAAGACCACAGTTGATGTCGTTGTCGCCGAAATCTCCGACGTCGAGTCACGCGGCCGCGGCGAAGGCGTGCCGCTGCAGCGCTACGGCGAGAGCATGGACGGCGTCGTCGCCGCGCTTGATGCGATGAAAGGCGCGATCACCTCGGGGCTCAATCGCGACACGCTACAAAGCGCGCTGCCGCCGGGTGCGGCGCGGAACGCGCTCGACTGCGCATTCTGGGACATGGATGCGAAGCGCGCTTATTGCAGCGTCGCGGAACTGGCCGGGCTCGGCGCAATGACACCGGTCGTGACGGCCTTCACACTCGCGTTTGATACGCCGGCAAAGATGGCTGAGATGGCGGCGGCCAATCGCACCTGCCCGCTGCTCAGGTTGGAATTGGGGGGCGACGGCGATGTCGAACGGGTGCAGGCTGTACGGCACGCAGCGCCGACGGCGCGCCTCATCGTCGATGCCAATGAGCGCTGGAATGAGGCCCAGCTCGGCGAATGCATACCGACGCTCGTCGATGCCAGGGTCCAACTCATAGAGCAGCCGCTGCCGGCTGAGGCTGACGGTGCGCTGGCGCGGTTGGATCGTTCGATCCCGCTCTGCGCCGACGAATCCTGCCGGACGCTCGCCGATCTCGACCGGCTCGACGGGAAATACCAGGCGATCAATATCAAGCTCGACAAGGCGGGCGGCCTGACCGAAGCGCTCGCGCTGGCGGCAGAAGCAAAGCGGCGCGGCTTGCGGATCATGGTCGGTGGTGCAACCAGCACATCGCTTGGGGTCGCGCCGGCACTGCTCGCAGCACAGCAGGCCGATATCGTCGATCTCGAAGGACCGTTGCAGCTCGCGGTCGATCGCGGTGCGCGGCTGCGCTACGACGGCAGCACGATCCATCCGGCTGATCCGAAGCTGTGGGGAGGGCCGGGTTGATGGTGGAACGCTTTCCAAGAAGGAGCATCAGATGACTGCCGGCAGCAGCGTTCCTGAGGCTAATGAGGAGCAAACTCACTCAACTATGATGGCGTGGCGCGTGCACGAGTTTGGGCCGCCTGATGTCATGCGGTTCGAGCGAGTCCTTCGCCCCGGGCCTGGCGTTGGCGAGATCCTGGTCAAAGTCGAAGCCGCTGGAGTTGGCCCATGGGATGGTTGGATCCGAGCCGGCAAGAGCGCTTTGCCACAACCGCTCCCTCTCACTCTGGGGTCGGACTTTTCTGGAGAAATAATCACCGTGGGGCCCGGGGTCTCCGAATTGCGTCCGGGAGATCAGGTTTATGGTGCCACGAACCCGCAGTTCGTCGGGCTTACGCCGAGTACGCCGTGGCTTCCGTAGAGATGGTCTCGAGCAAGCCAACCTCGCTGACCCACGTCGAAGCCGCCTCCGTTCCCGTCATCGCGGTGACCGCATGGCAGGCGTTGTTCGATCACGCCCAACTCAAAGCAGGGCAGACGGTCGTAATTCATGGGGCGGCGGGGAACGTTGGATCCTATGCGGTTCAGCTGGCCAGTCGCGCCGGCGTGCAAACGATCGCGACGGTAGCCACGGATGATATTCCCGCCGTGCGCAACCTGGGCGCAGACACGGTGATCGACTACCGGACCCAGCGCTTTGAGGAAGAGGTTCGGGACGCGGACGCGGTGATTGATCTGGTCGGTGGCGAAACACAAAATCGGTCGTTCCAGGTCCTCCGTCGAGGTGGCAAGCTAATTTCGGCAGTGTCCCGTCCGGATCCGCATCTTGCGGAAGTCCATGGCGTTCGAGCCGCCTTCTTTCTGGTCAACGTCACAAGTCGGTATCTGGCGGAGATCGCTCGTCTCGTCGATGGTGGAAAACTGAGAACAAACGTGGGGGCAGTTCTACCCCTTGCGGATGCACGCGCGGCACATTCGATGCTGGGACGCGAGCGGCATCGGCCAAAAGGCAAGATCGTACTTGCCGTCGGAGCGAGCTGATCAATCACCCGCCGGTCACGCTCGAATCCGGAATGCATTACCAAACCCTGCAGCTGAGTTTTGAAAGGCGTTGACTATGTCAAAGCTCGTGAATGTCCCAGCTATTCCTGATTCCGTGCTCGCGAATGAGGCTACAGACATCCTGCGCGAGCACTCCACTGACCTGCTCTTCAATCATTCGATCCGCGTCTATCTGTTCGCGGCCCAACAAGGTCGTCATCAAGAGCACCGCTTCGACCCTGAACTTCTCTACGTCGCCGCAGCATTTCACGATCTTGGTCTCATCAAGAAGTTCTCGAGCCAGAATGAGCGTTTCGAGATCGACGGCGCGAATGCTGCACGACAGTTCCTAAACACTCACAACATCGCTGAAGATCAGGTACAGGTCGTTTGGGAAGCAATCGCGCTGCACACCACCCCCGGCATTCCGAAGTATATGCGCCCCGAAGTGGCGCTTCTCAATTCGGGTGTCCTTCTCGATGTGCTGGGGGTGGGGTTCGATCAGTTTCCTGCGGAGCTGCGCGAGGAAATAGTTTCGAGATACCCGCGCAAGAGTTTCAAAAGAGACTTCATCCACGAATACTACGCCGGCTTTGCGCACAAGCCCGCGACGACGTACGGCACTGTCAACGCTGGCGTCTATGAATTTTTCAACCCGGGGTACAGGAGCCCCAACGCGTGTGACTTGATTGCTGCGTCTCCCTTCCCGGATTCTGCTTCGCCAAGCGGATCGTCATGAGTCGCGGGCGCCTTTGTAGCGGTGGAGCGCCTGCAACCTCTCGCCGAAGAGAGTCCAGCCAGCACGCGATCTGCCGTGATCGGATCGCTGGTCAAGCGCGACTGCGGTCGATCCGCAACCGGACAACGGAAGGATAGATCTCCATGAATCGCATTCTCTATGCGCTGCTTCTGGCCAGCCTACCGTTCTGCATCGCTCTTGGAGACGAACCAGGAGCGATGAACGCCAAGGTAACACTCGTTTACCAACACGAACTGCCAAACGTCCCCGGCAAGAGCATCAAGGGCGTACTCGTTGAATATGGCCCGGGCGGTTATTCGCCCAGCCACACGCACGCCAAATCCGCCTTCATTTACGCGACCGTGCTGGAGGGAGCGATCCGCAGTCAGGTCAACAACGGGCCGGTGACCACGTACGAGGCCGGACAGAGCTTCTCGGAACTGCCGGGCGACCAACATAGCGTCAGCGCCAATGCCAGCGAGACGAAGCCGGCCAAGCTGCTTGCCGTATTCGTGGTCGACACGAAGGAGACTGAGCTGACAATCCCGTTGGCAAAATGAGGCTGCGCGGTCGCCGAACACTTTGCGGCGCCCGAGCCACCTGCATAATGCGGGCGCAAGAGGCAGCAGGGCAGTAAGGGGTGCCGACAGAGCTGTCGCGATTGTGGTCTATGAGCAGGCTTGGACGTCGCGGCACCAGTGGACGTGCCCCCTAGTTCGCTGCTCGCCTATATTGACCCTCTCGCACGAAGGTTCGTCGCATTGCAAGGGCGGCTGGCCTCAATCGAATTCGACCCCGGCATAGACTTCGTCAAGCGTCAGATCGATGCCAAATTCCGGCAGGCGAATTGGCCCGGCTGCGTCCAAAGATTCCCGCCGCCACGCCTGCTCACCAGGTTCACGCCAGAAGGCGCGGAATGATCGACTCTCGGATTCAACGACAATATTGCGAAGTATCGACGGGACCGATTCGTACTCATCGACCTTCTCCTCGTCCCGACGCCGATTATCCCGCCCGGGCGAGACAACTTCAAATACGACGATCGGAGCCGGCACGGCGACCGCATTCCGGTGCGGCTTGGAACACGCGATGAATGCGTCCGGCTCTCGCAGGGCTCCGCCGACGGTTTCGATCGCATCCTGCGGTCCATAGGTGTCGCATGGTGCCCCTGCCGGCAACCTGGGGCGGATCGCCTCACGGATGTTGCGACCAATCCGGTTGTGACCAACGGTGGCTGGAGCCATCGCGACGGGCCGGAAACCGTCGAACTCGTATCGGCAGCCTTCCGGTTGGGCCTCAGCCCAGGCGAGGAACCGACTCTGGCTCCATGTCTCCCAATCAATCGGCCGAGCGGCGACCGTCATGACTTTGCGACCTCATATGAAGGCGAGTCCCTGCAGCAGCAGGTAGCATTCAACGCATGTGTGGTCATTTGTGCCGCGGGACAGTAACCTAATGTGCCGACGGTGAGCGGGCAATCCGCGACTCTGCTCGGCACCTGTCTCACAGCGCAGTCATACCGCCGTCCACGAACAGTAGGGCGCCGGTGACATATGACGCATCGTCGGAGGCCAGAAACAGGATCGCGGCGGCAACCTCCTCAGCCCTGCCCGGACGCTTCAGCATGGTGCCTTGTGCGGCGCGGGCGTGGTACTGCTCGATGGTCTCGCCGGAAGCTGCGATGCGGCGCTGATGGAACGGCGTGAAGATCGGGCCGGGGCCGACGGCGTTCACACGAATGCCCTCCGCCGAGTGGTCGGCCGCAAGCCCTCGCGTCAAGCCCGCGATCGCGGCCTTGGTGGTGTCGTACTGCAGGTTGCCGCCGCCTGCCACGACGGAACGTACCGAGGCAACGTTGACGATGGCTCCCCCGGAGGCGCCGCCCTGGTTGCGGCGCATCAGGGGAACCGCCGCCTTGGCGCAGAACGCGTAGCTCATCAGGTTGACGCTGAGGATCTCGTTCCAGCTCGCTGCACTTGCCTCGTCTATCCTCTCGTATTTACGGATGCCGGCATTGTTCACCAGGATGTCGAGGCGCCCGAATTTTTCCCCGGCACCGTTGACGAAGGCGAGGCATGCGGCCTCGGTACCAACGTCAGCCTGCGTGAAGGCGACCTTGGCGCCGGTGCTCTCGAGCTCGGCCGCCACGCGCTCGCCGCGCTCACCGTCCCGATCGCAGAATGCCACGCCCGCGCCCTCGGCGGCGAAACGCCTGACGGTCGCCTCGCCGATCCCCGATGCCCCGCCCGTCACCGCTGCAACCTTGCCGTCAAGCCTTCCCATGTTCGCCACCCTCCATTGCATTGCGACACGCGCATCCACGATACGGCCTATCCACCCGGCGTACAAACCCCCCTGGAAGCGCGCCCGCACCGCCGGTTAGCATTCGTACGAACAAACCACATGCACGCCCGCAAACCAACTCGAGGCAGGGAGTGATTGATCTTGGATTTGCACATCCCATTGCCGGATGTCCCGGCCCTGACCCAGGCCGACATCGATCAGCGCGTGTTCGATCTCTACGACGAGTACTGTCACGGCCGGATGGATCGCCGCAGCTTTTTTGACGGCGGCATCGCTGATTGCCGGCGGGCTCGCCATGGCACAGGCGCTCATGCCGCGCTATGCGCGGGCACAAACGATCTCCTTCACCGATGAGCGCATCATGGCGCGTTACGTGACTACCCGTCCATCGGCGGCAATTCCGGCACCATGCGCGGCTATCTCGTGCAGCCCGCTGGCAGCGGTCGATCCCCAGCAGTGCTGGTCATCCGCTGCGATGAGTGTGGTCATGACATCACTCGAGCGGCCCTCCCCAGTAAGTGGATCACCGAACGTCTGGCGCAGACGGGGTGGGAACCGTGGATGGGCTGTTCCGATCATTGCCGTTAACATACGGCCTTGTCGTTGAGCGAGGGGTTGCCGACGGATGGGTCGGACGCGACACGTTTCCTGTTTCCCTTTTGCTGTCGGGCTCGCCTTACTGTCGGCTCACGCAGCGGCGCAGCCCGCGACCGGTGCGCCGCCGGCGGTGGGCGTCGTGCGTGCCGAGCGGCAGCAGATCACCCAGACCGACGAGTTTATCGGACGCGTCCAGGCGGTGAATCGCGTGAATCTCGTGGCGCGCGTCACTGGCTTCCTTGAACAACGGCTCTTCACCGAAGGAACCGAGATAAAGAAGGGCG
>JBKPOG010000117.1:0-11851 GCA_046732975.1 Pseudomonadota bacterium | reverse complement strand
TCAGACACACCCAGCGAATTGTCAGAACCATATCCGCAGGCGGAAGAGCACAACACGCCGCAGCCCGCCGCATCCTCCCGAGGCAGTCGCAGCCCTGCCTGCACGATGGATACCACCAAACGGAGCGACACCAATTAAAAGCCCACGCCCACAATCACCCATCATCAATTCCGACGATGTCGTCGTCGCCGCACATGATAGAGAAGGCGTATGTAAGGTCGATCGACGAGAGCACGTTCCGACGTGTAGGAGCCGGGGGAGTGATCCGCACGCGGTCAGATGAATAACAGTGCCTCGGGTTTGCCGTATCTCAGTCGCCGGATATGTCGCACGTGCAAAAGCGGCGGCCAGCAGCGCGAGCCTCGCTGTTTGCAAGTCCCTTCCGACCCGCTATTCCCAACTGTCATCAACGACTACCGAGCGAAGCGGACATACTGATGGATCTGCCGTCACCTCTGCCCCGTCGCCTCAATCTCGGATGTGGATGGGATCATCGCGACGGGTATCTGAACGTCGATTGTTATGAGCGTCACGAGCCTGACCTGATCGCTGACATATCTAACCTGCCAATGCTGCCGAGCGGCTACTTCGAGGAGGTTCTTGCAAAGGATGTGCTGGAGCACTTCGAGCGCACTCGCACTGACACCATACTGGCCGAATGGGCTCGGTTGCTCAGCCCTGATGGCCACTTAGTCTTAGAAGTGCCCTCATTGCTGCATCTCGCAGGTCTGGCTCTGGAACAAGCCAAATCCGCTGATATGGCGGCTGCTTACATCCACATGATGTTCGGCACTCAAGCCTATGTGGGCGACTACCACTTCACCAGCTTCACTCCAGCAACACTGCAGCAGCACTTGGTGAAGGTCGGCTTGGCAGCACGAGGGCCCGTCGAACTGATACACGGCTGGTGCTTCAGGTTGACGGCCGTGCGCTATCCTGCTTCAGCAGAGTGGCCGAAGATCCCCCTGTTGGAGCGCCTGGAGACTGCGGAAGCGGAGTACCGGGCTATCTGCGCATCACGCTCATGGCGACTACTGAGCCCCGCACGAGCAATCGTGGATTGGTTGCGCAACACGCAAATCGGATGGCCCAACAAACGGTACTCGGGCGAAGTCTCCAATCAGCACTCCCCACACCGCCGAGTACCGCTGCTTGGGCCTGACGCAAGCAAGTAAATGGGGCGTGCCAGTTGTCTGGTATAGCCGCGCTAATCACGGTTACGATCTTCGCCTGGGCCTCTCAGGAGGCGAATAAAGAGTGACCACCTGTCCACCGCCTCCCGATTGGGTGTAGAGCAGCAATGCATGATTTTCAGACTTCGCTGCACCACACTCTAGGCTTCTGCTTCTCTTGGCAGGCATCGTAGTCCTATTCGCGCTGTGGGGCCTGATCGCCTTCTGATAACTGACAAGACGGGACCAGACGCTGGCTTGCTCCCGCCGGTGGAAGGCGGCCGGCTGCGATGTGTCGCTGGGTCTACGCTTGCGCAGCTCGGAGTGAGGCAGCCGCGAGACACGATTGGGACTTGCTGTGACGCACTGAACTGCTCGCATGTCATTGAGGTGCTATCGCCCGATTCGATGTGCAATTGAAGGCGACGGCTATCTGGAACGAGCAGGGCAGATCATGGATGCCTCGAACATGTCGCCGAAGGAGGACTGATCCCGCCCAAGTGGGGAGCGTGCGGCCAAGCTGTGTCGTGTTACTTAGAGGACCAATTCTGACGCCTTCAAATATGACCGTGCTGCGGGGGACTCGATGACCAAGATTGCAGAAGGCGCCCAGGGGGAGAGTCGGCGGGGCAGCAGCCGATTGCTGGACCTGCTCGCCGGTTTCGTTTTTCTGTCCCTCGGCCTTGGCGTCGTCCTCCAGCCTTACGTCACGATGCACAAAATGCCAGGAGATCTCGGAGACGCGAGTTTCAACCTCTCCCTACTTGAATTCTTCTATCGAACTCTGTCTGACCTGCTGCAGGGTAAGCTTGCGGACTTCGTCGATGCTCCGTTTTATTACCCCTGGCCGCGAGTGACGAACTTCTCCGACACACACTGGGGTGACGCCGAGGTCTACGCGCTCTTTCGTGCATTGGGCATGAATCTAATTACGGCTTTCCAAGCTTGGTTTATCGCTGCCTTTGGGCTGACTTATCTGAGCACTTTCGTAAGCCTTCGTATGCTCAGTCTTCGCGCTTTCGGGGCCGCCGTTGGCGCGTTTGTTTTTACTTTCTGCCTGCCAATGATGGCTCAAGTTGGCCACGCCCAGCTCATCTACAGACTTTGGATACCCCCCGCAGTTCTGGTTCTGCATCGGTGTCTAACTCGCCAGAGCCTGCGCGCAGGCTCCGCGTGCATGCTGTTCTTGGGACTGCAGCTAGCGGTCAGCATCTATCTTGGGCTCTTTCTCTCGCTGCTCCTCGCAGGATATGCCGCCGCCCTCTGGCTTTTTGCAAGAAATCTCTTGCCACCGCGTTTATGGCCATGTTTTTCTCGCGCCGACGCAGCCGAGTTTATCGGCGCAGGTTTCCTGCTTGTAGTCGCCTTGTTGGTGCTCGCTGTCGTCCTCATCCCATACTACAAAGTCCAATCTATGTATGGGTTTTCGCGTTCTTGGGGCGAGATAGAGGCAATTCTACCGCGTCCTGGCTCTTATTTGCTCGCCGGCGCGTCCAGACTATGGCCCAATCTTTCCGCGGAGTTCAATTACCCGCCTTGGCCGAACGAACACCAAATCTTCCCCGGGCTGTCGGTGATATTGCCACTCGTCTACTTCGGCTTTTCGAAGCAGGCGCGGAAACGCCAGCCGCTTGCTGCACCGATGCTTGCAGTCACGGCTATGGTATTTATCGCCACCATAGATATGAGCGGGTATTCACTCTACTGGTTGCTTTACCAGATCCCCGGATTTGACGCGGTTCGCGCTGTGACGCGGATCATTTTGGTGTTGATGCTGCCACTGGCGGCTCTACTCGGTATGATGATCGATGATCTCACGCGTACACCGCCAACGCTCGTGCCCCACCGGCTTATCGCCACAGCTTTGGCTCTTTTCGTGGTGGGAGAGTGTTCCTTGGTCCATCTATATTCGTCATCTCCGTCTGATTGGCGGGCACGGATGGACACACTTGATGCTCGTCTACCACGGCAACTGCCCGCCAACGCCATCTTGGCGATTGCATCATATCCTGGATGGCCCGGCCTATTGCAGACACAGACGGACGCGGAGTTGGCCGCGGCCCGACTTGGCATTGTTACTGTGAATGGCTATTCCGGCAGCAATCCCCCGAAATGGAAGCCAATGAACACGTGTCACGATTTGGGTGACAATTTGCGGGCGGCGAAACGCTTCCTGGCGGAGCAAGGGGCCGGCGTACCTGACTTTGCGCAGGATCGCTTTGTGTTGCTGGGATTCAATGCTTGCGACCCGGTCCCTCCACACGAGGAGCCGCCTCTCCAATTCGGCCATGTCTATCACTTCATGCAAGGAGCTGATGGCAATCAGTTTCTGGGAGATGGCTTTTCAGATCCGGAATCCTGGGGGCGCTGGACCGAGGGCAAACGTGCGTTTGTATTCTTCTCACTCCCCACAGCGCCGCTAACGTCTGTCACTATCTCGATTGAGGCTAAATCATTGTCGTCTGCCACAGGAGGTGAACAGCGAGTAGAGATCAGCGCGAACGGCCAACCGTGTGGACTGCTGATCGTGACAGAAAGTCAGCCGAGGACGGCGGTCACCTGTCCAGCAGGGTCGCTTCTTGGCAAGAGCAACATGCTGCGCTTCGCTATCGCACACCCCACGCGTCCCATCGATATCGGCTTGAACGCTGATCACCGACTCCTCGGTCTCGGTTTGATAAACATGACCTTGACACCCATGGAAAAGCCCTAACACCCTCTCTATGTCTCGCATCTATCTCCGAGCCGTGCACCGGTCAGCAACAGAAGCTTGATCGCACTCACGCTGACACGCTCCGGGTTCGCATCACTGAACCAGATCACCACCCCTGCCGGAAGCGGCGTCTGGGCCTACCCTGGCGGAATGCGTCCTGGATGACTGCTGACGCAGGGCCTGTTCGATGCGCATAGCAGTGCCAAGCGAGCGCGTGGATTTCAATGACCGGAATGCAAGCCGCCATATGCGAAGAAGCCCGGACAGGAACAGCGGAACCGCCTCAGCCTGCCGCTGTTTTGCTATAGCGAGCACCGCTGCCTCATCCGAAGCGAGCGGGTAAGGCGGCGCGGGACGGCGCCGGTCAACCACGGGACGCGCGGGTGAAATCGGCCAGCAGGCCTCCGTGGCCGCACCCGCGAATATTCCGTTCGACCTTCTTTGCGCAGTGACGCAGCCAGTGGTCCGTTAGATGTCGAAAGAGTCCGCCATCGAGCACGTGACGGCTGTCGTCTCGTGATGTCGCAGGCAGAACGGCGACAGAATTGCTGGCAGTCGAGCCCATTGTCCGCACTCCTCCGCCTTGTTGGTTCTACATCGGCGCTTCGCACGGGTGGCAATCCCGTGCAGTGACCCGGTTCACAATCAACCAGTGGAAGCGCCCGGCTCTGGCGCCCGTCGTCCCGCATGCGGCATAAGAAGAAATGGGCTACGCGCACACACTCGCCGATACGCACTACGCATTCGAGGATCTGAGGACCCTGCTGGCGCGCGCATCACCTTATCGTTCAGGCGATGCGCTGGCCGGGATCGCGGCGACCAGCGCCGCCGAGCGGGTGGCGGCGCAGATGGCACTGGCCGACGTGCCGCTGGCGACGATCCTGGCGGAACCAGTGGTTCCATATGAAACCGATGAGGTGACACGGCTGATCGTCGACAGCCATGATGCCACTGCGTTCGCGCCTGTGGCGTCGCTGACCATCGGCGAATTTCGCGAATATCTTTTGGCGGCAGAGCCGGAGACACTCACGGCGCTGCGGCCTGGCATCACGCCGGAAATGGCCGCCGCGGTCAGCAAGCTGATGCGCCAGCAGGACCTGATTGCGGTTGCGGCGAAGTGCCGTGTCGTGACGCGATTTCGCAACACGATCGGGCTGCCGGGACGACTATCAGTCAGGCTGCAGCCGAACCATCCCACCGATGATCCGCGCGGGGTCGCTGCCTCTACGCTTGATGGTCTGCTGCTGGGTGCCGGTGATGCGGTGATCGGCGTCAATCCGGCGACCGACAGCGTCGATGGCGCCTGCACACTGCTTGCGATGCTGGATACGGTGCGCGAGCGATATGCGATCCCGACCCAGACCTGCGTGCTGGCGCACGTCACCACGACGCTGCGCGCCATCGAGCGCGGCGCGCCGGTTGATCTGGTATTCCAGTCGATCGGAGGCACCGAGGCAACCAACACCAGCTTCGGCATTTCGATGGCACTGCTGCGTGAGGCGCGGGAAGCGGCGCTGTCGCTGAAGCGCGGCACTATCGGCGACAGCTTGATGTATTTTGAAACCGGCCAAGGGAGTGCGCTATCGGCTGATGCGCATCACGGCATCGATCAGCAGACGATCGAGGCGCGTGCCTACGGGGTGGCGCGCGCGTTCTCACCGCTGCTGGTCAACAGCGTCGTCGGCTTCATCGGTCCCGAGTATCTGTATGACGGCAAACAGATCACCCGTGCCGGGCTGGAAGACCATTTCTGCGGCAAGCTGTTAGGCCTGCCGATGGGCGTGGACGTCTGCTACACGAATCACGCAGAAGCCGATCAGGATGACATGGACACGCTGCTCACGCTGCTCGGCGTCGCAGGCGTAACCTATGTGATGGGCGTGCCAGGCGCCGACGATGTCATGCTGTCATATCAGAGCACGTCGTTCCATGACGCGCTGTACTTGCGCGGTGTGCTTGGGCTGCGGCCAGCACCGGAATTCGAGGCATGGCTCGACAGCCTGGGCATTGGCGAAGCAACGCCCGAGCGCCTGCCTGAGCGACTGTCACCCGCGTTGATCGGTCTGCCCCAAGCCTGACGCTTATCTGGGCGCATAGGCCGGTGGCGTCGTCGGTGTGTGTGGTGTGGTCGGGCGGTACCTGTCGTCGTCAAGCTGGTCGGCCTTGTGACCATCGACCTGATCGACGCGCCAGCCATCGGCCGATGCAGGCGCCGGTATGGGCGCGAACGCCGCGGCAATGATCAAAGGGCCTTCCACCGCAATGCACTCCGGACTGATAATGCCACGCATCACGATGTAGGCAGGACGGTTGCCGTTGCCGGTCAAATCCCGCGGCGCAGGCGCAAGCGAGCAATTGTCACGCTCGGATGCCGCAGCGGTGAGCTGGATGGATCTACGCCAGTTCACTCCGGCGCGAGTGGCGCTTGGTAGGGCTGGGAATGGCCTGCCGACTGCTGCGCATCTCGCGTTCCAGGCAGCGCATGCGGCGGCGCGCGATGCCGTGCATGCCAGTCTCGACATCGGCGCGTTGCAGGCAGAGCTACAGGACGCAGGGTTGGCCAGCATTGCAGTACCCAGCGAAGCGCCGGACCGGCGCAGCTACCTGCTCCGACCTGATCTCGGGCGGCGTCTGAGCAATCGGACCGCGATCCCTCGCCTGCCTGCCGCCATGCTGTTCGTGGTTTGCGATGGACTGTCCGCTATCGCGGTACAGCGCCATGCCGTGGCGCTGCTGCGGCAGGCCGTTGCGCGTGTGCCGGGCCCGGTCGCACCCATTGTTATTGCCGAACAGGGACGCGTGGCACTTGGCGACGATATCGGTGAGGCGATGGAGGCGGAAGCAGTTGCCGTGCTGATCGGCGAGCGACCGGGATTATCGGCGCCCGATAGTCTTGGCGTGTATCTAACCTGGCTGCCGCGGCGCGGCCGCACCGACGCGGAGCGCAACTGCATCTCCAATATACGATCGGAGGGCTTGCCCCCGCACGCCGCGGCCGACAAGCTGCTGTGGCTGATCGATGCGATGCGGCGCCTACGGCTGACAGGCGTGCTGCTGAAGGACGAGCAGCCTACAACAAGACGGGTCTGGGAGGATTGATATGCCATCGGCTTCAATGCGGAGCTTTCTGGGTTTCGTGGCCGGAGTGATCGCCGTCCTGACGTTTCACCAGGGCATGCTGATCGCCCTGCATGGGATCGCGCCTGGCTGGGTGCCGTTCACGGCATATCGCACGACACTGGTGCCGCCTTTTGGCGTGCCAACCATCGTCAGCAACTGCTTCTGGGGCGGGGTGTGGGGCACGCTCTTCGGCTTGCTGCTGCCGCGCTTCACGTGGCCGCACTGGCTGTGCGGGCTGATCCTGGGCGTCATTGCTGCGATGGCTGGGTGGTTCATTGTCGCGCCGCTTAAAGGGCAGCCGATCGCTGGGGGTGCGCCGCTGGTGATGCTGCGCTCCTTGCTGATCAACGGCAGCTTTGGCCTGGGTGTCGGGCTGATCCTGCCGCTGCTGATGCCGCGATCACTGGTGCGCGCGCACACCTGAGCGCCGCCAGCGTGCGCCAGAATGGCCGCCAGCCGGCGTTCGATCCCCGGCAACACTGTCATTCCCGGCTGCGTCAACGCAGCTGCTTTTCGGCGGCTATCTCTCCCAGCGTCCCATCGGCTGCGGCGGGTGAGCGCGAATGACCTCCTCGTTGACCTCCACGCCCCAACCTGGCCCGGTAGGCAGGACGAACATGCCGTTCTCTATCTTCGGCGTGGGCGACACCAGTTCGTCCTTCCAGGGAACGTCCTCAATATCGATCTCCATGACGCGAAAGTTGGGAATTGCCGCGCACATGTGCGCGCTCATCAGCGAGCCGATATGGCCGTTGAAGTTATGCGGGGCGACGTTGACCTCATAGGCATCGGCCATCGCCGCGATCTTCATCGACTCCAGGATGCCGTTCCACGCCACGTCGATGATCGCCACATCGACCGATTGGTGTTCAAAGAACGGGCGGAACTGGCGGCGGCCGTGCAGCGATTCCAACGACGCAATCCGGGTGCGCGCCGAACGACGGATCGTCGCGAGTGCGGCGGGGTCGTAGCTGTCGACTTCGAGCCAAACCAGGTCGAACGGTTCGAGCGCCTGGGCGAGCCGGATATAGCCTTCCGTCTTGAAGTTAAAGTTGAGATCGAGATGCAGCCCGACCTCGGGACCCGCGCCGTCGCGGAACGCCGTCATCTGCGCAATCAATCCGTCCACAAGGTCACGATTGATATTCAGTTCAGGCCAACCGGGGCCATTGAAACCGGGCATGTGGATATAAGGTTCGGGGCCGTCGAATCGCATGATATTGGTCTTCAGACCCTTGAAGCCACGGCGCGCCACTTCGGCGCCGGCACGGCGCACATCCTCGAGCGAGCGGATCGGATCGAAGCCGGTCCACTCCTTGATGAGGCTGGCGTGGCTGATGCGCCAGGTGCCGCAATGCGACCAGTAAAGCTGCAGCCGGTCGCGGATTGGACCACCGAGCATCTCGTAGACCGGAATGCCCAGCGCCTTCGCCTTCAAGTCCACCAGCGCGTTCTCGATTGCGGCGATCGCCTGCTGTGCTATCCCGCCCACCGATTGACGCGTCACGCCGTGCAGGTAGGCGGTGATCTTCTCCACCGCCCGAGGATCCCAGCCGATCACCCTGCTGCCGAGCTTGCGGATGACGCCGGCCAGACCTTCGGAGCCGTATGACTCCATGAACTCTGACCAGCCGACCACACCCTCGTCGGTGCTGATCTTCAGGAATGAGAAGTCGCGCCAGCCGGCGTTGCAGTGCAGGTCCTCGATCTTGGTGATGCGCATTTTGTCTCTCCCGGGCCGATGCTAGGCTGACGACAGCAGGGCCGAAAGGCTTGGCATGTCGGCGGCGATCGCCACTGCGCCGGCTGCATGCAATTGCTCGGCGTGACCAGCGCGACAATGCTCTCCACCGGTAAAGCCGATCGCGCGCATGCCGGCTGCAACGGCAGCCTGGACGCCTGGTACACTGTCCTCGACGACTATGCATGCTGCAGGCGGCACCTGCATCTTGTCTGCGGCGAACAGGAACAGGTCCGGGGCCGGCTTGCCGCGTGCGACCTGCGTTGCGCTGAAGATGTGCGGCTCGAAGTAGCTGAGCAATCTCGTCACCGACAGCGAATGCCTCAGGCGTTCCGGCGCGCTGCTAGACGCGACACAACGGCGATACTGGAGCGTCTGCAGCAATGGCTCGACGCCGTCGATAGCAGTGAGCTCAGTGTCAAATACCGCTGCGACGTGATTGTGCAGGGTAGCGACGAAGTCCTGCGGCAGCGTGCAGCCATAGCGTTGTTCGATGTCGCGGCACATTGTTGCGGCGCTGATGCCGAGGTAGCGCTCCATGATCTCCTCGGCAGTGATCATGATGCCGAGTTCGGTAAGACAGGCGGAGTCGGCGCGACACGCGATCGCTTCGCTATCGATCAGGACGCCGTCGCAATCGAATATAACGAGGTCTGACTGCATCGGTGTAGCTATGGAGCAGCGATCGGTAGGCCCGCGGCCTTCCACTCGGGAAAACCCTCTTCCAACCGCCGGACCTTGAAGCCGTGCGCGCGAAGCCTGGCCACGGCTTCAAACGACAAGACACAGTAGGGGCCTCGGCAATAGGCAATGATCTCCCGTTTGCGCGGCAGCTCGGAAAGTCGCTGCTCCAACTGGCGCAGCGGGATGTTGAGTGCGGCAGGCAGGTGGCCAAGACGGTATTCATCTTCGGGACGGACATCGAGAACCACAACGCCGCCCTCGCGCAGTCGTGCGAGCAGTTCCTTCGCAGCGACCGGCTCAAGCTCATCGCGCGCCCGGAAATACGAGGCGACGATCCGTTCCATCGCCGACACGGAATGCTCAGCCACATGTCGCAGGGCGCCGAGCAGCGAGACGATCGCCGTCTCGATGTCATCGGCCAGGCGATAGACCACACGCTTGCCGTCACGCTGCGTGCTGACCAATCCGGCGCGACGCAACTGCTGCAAGTGTTGTGAAGCATTGGCAAGACTCAGGCCCACCTTCTCGGCGAGCGCTTCCACACTACGCGGACCTTGGGCCAGTTGTTCGATCAGTTCCACCCGGTGTTCGTGACCGAGGGCCTTGGCTACCTCGGCCAGCGCAGATCGGACGGCGCCGGCGGCGGTGCGGCTTGACATTGGGTTGCGTCTCATCCCATCATTCAATTAATCCATTGACTGTATTTAACGTGAGAGTCAAGCTGCGCGTCATTGACGCAACCAGCGTCGCAATCTGGGTCTGAGCGATGGCGCGAGTTTATTTGGATTACAATGCCAGTACACCGATAGACCCGGAGGTGGTGGCGGTCATGCGGCCGCTGCTGGAGGCAGGATACGGCAATCCCTCCAGCGGGCATTGGGCAGCCGCGCCGGCCAAGGCCGCACTGGATCAGGCGCGCTCGCGGCTTGCAGCACTGCTCGGCTGCGCAGCGGACGAGGTCGTGTTCACCAGCGGCGGCAGCGAAGCAAACAATCTTGCGCTGAAGGGTGTGTGCAGCACGCTGCGTCCAGCGCACGTCATCACGTCGCAGATCGAGCACCCCGCCACACTGGAACCCTGCCGGCATCTCGACAGGCTGGGCGTGTCGGTCACATATGTCCCGGCCGATGGCACCGGTCTTATCGACCCCGACGATGTCGGCAAGGCGATCACCCGCGATACCCGACTGATCAGCATCATGCATGCTAATAATGAGGTCGGCACAATTCAGCCCATTGCCGAAATCGCCAGGATTGCTCGCGAGCATGGCATTCTATTCCACACGGACGCCGCGCAATCGCTCGGCAAGATTTGCACGCAGGTCGATGCGCTGGGTATCAATATGCTTTCGATTGCTGGGCACAAGGTCTATGCGCCGAAAGGGATCGGCGCACTCTACGTCCGCCGCGGCATTGCTCTCGAACCGCTTATCCATGGCGCTGGGCACGAACGCGGCCGACGCGCCGGTACCGAGAGCGCATTGCTGACCGCAGCCCTCGGCAAAGCATGCGACGTTGCGCGGTCTTGGATAGGAATGCCCGATATTCAGCGCCTGCGCGACCTTCTCTGGGACCGTTTGCGGTTGATCTTCGGCAATAAGGTCGTGCTCAACGGCCATCCCACGCGCCGCTTGCCAAACACGCTCAACGTGTCGTTCGTCGGGCGCGTCGGCGCCGATATCCTTGCCGCCATGCCGGATGTTGCTGCCTCCACCGGTTCCGCCTGTCATGCCGGCCAGGTCACACTGTCACCAGTGCTGCAGGCAATGCGTGTCCCGCCAGAAATTGGCATGGGCGCGATCCGGTTCAGTCTGGGCCGGTATACAACGCAGGACGATGTGGACGAAGTCGCCAGTGAGTTGCGCCGAATAGTTGCGTGACAATGCTCGCCGGCACCGCGCCTATTACCGCCATGGCAACAGAGCCGCTGATCCGGCTGAGCGGCTTTCTTGTGATCCTGGTCCTGATGGCATTGTGGGAGATGCTCGCCCCACGGCGGCCGCAATCGATCGGGCGCCTTCTCCGCTGGCCGAACAATATCGGTCTGGTCGTGCTGAACACAGTCGTTATGCGCCTGCTGTTCCCGCTCGCCGGGGTTGGCACGGCCTTCCTGGCACAAACCAAAGACTGGGGCCTGTTCAATATTGTTTCGATCCCTGCCCTGCTCGCAATTCCGGCTCAGTTGCTTCTGCTCGACCTCGCGATCTACGGCCAGCATGTCATGTTTCACGCCGTCCCGTGGCTCTGGCGGTTGCATCGGGTGCACCACGCGGATCTGGAGTTCGACGTCACCACGGGCCTACGTTTTCATCCGGGCGAGATTGCCATTTCGATGCTGATCAAGCTTGCTGTTGTTCTGGTGCTTGGCGCCGCACCGGTTGCCGTGCTGATCTTCGAGGTCGTGCTAAATGCGACTTCGATG
>JBKPOG010000116.1:0-27347 GCA_046732975.1 Pseudomonadota bacterium | reverse complement strand
TCCGGCAGCAGCTTTGCCTCTGCGACGGCCGCGAGCAGCGACGCGCCCGTGCGGCCCTCGGCAAAGCCGCGGCTGATTCCACGCGCCCGCGCCAATGTGTCGGGTGAACCAGGCGCTGTGGCCGCGATCTCCAGCAGCGTCTCGTCGCGTAGCAGCCTTTGGCGCGGGATGTTCACCCGCTGCGCCTCGCGTTCCCGCCACGCCGCCAATGCCCGCACCGTTCCGAGAAAGCGTCGATTGTTGCTGCGCGGTCGTAGCCGTTCCCACACCGAATCGGGATCTGCGCGGTACATCGCCGGATCACTCAGCGCCGCCATTTCTTCGGCCACCCAGTCCAGCCTGCCCTCCTGCTTCAGTCGAGCGCAGAGTCGCGTGTATACCGTTCGGAGATACGTGACATCAGCGGCTGCATAGGCGATCTGTGATGCCGTCAGCGGGCGCGCCGACCAATCGCTGAACCGGTGTGCCTTATCGATCGAGCCGCCCGCCAAGGCAGAGACCAGCGCGTCGTAGCCGACCTGTTCGCCGAACCCAGCCACCATCGCGGCAATCTGCGTATCAAACAGCGGGCGCGGCACATCGCCGAAACGAAGCACAAAGATCTCGATGTCCTGCCGTGCGGCATGGAAGACCTTCAAGATGCGTTCGTCAGCGAGCAGACGGCCGAGTGGGGTGAGATCGATGTCAGGGGCCTGCGCATCGATCACCGCCACCTCGTGCTCACCGCCAAGCTGCACGACACATAGCTCCGGCCAATACGTCCGCTCCCGCATGAACTCTGTATCCACGGTAACGAAATCCTCGGCCGCGAGCCTCTCGCACAGGCTCTTGAGAGCGGCGGTGGTGGAGATCAGGTTCGGTGGCGGAAACGTGGGACGTGGTGGGCGAGGCATACCTTGCTTGTACACCGCAGCGAGAGGAGATCAACGCACCCCTTGTTGCCGCGGAACCGGACGCTGTTTGGCCCGTTCCGGGTATACCATGGCCACAACCAGGGCACTCGCCCTTCTGCCGTTCCTGGGCATTCTTGTCGGAGTGCCGCTGCTGAACCGGGTCACGCCGCTCGTGCTCGGCCTTCCCTTAGTGCTGGCGTGGCTGCTGCTGTGGATCGTGCTGACCAGCGCCATCATGGCGATCATCTACGTGACCGATCCGGTGAACCGGTCGCCGGAGTCGTGAGCGCCGCGCTCCTCATCATTGCGCTGACCGCCCTGGGTGCGCTGCTGCTTGGCCTGCGTGCGGCACGCGGACGCGATATGAACCTGGAGCAGTGGACGGTCGGCGGCCGCGGCTTTGGCGCGGTGTTCGTCTTTCTGCTGATGGCGGGCGAGATCTACACCACGTTCACCTTCCTGGGCGGCAGCGGCTACGCGTACGGCCATGGCGGACCGGCCTACTATATTCTCGGTTACGGCTGCCTGGCGTATATCATCTCGTATTGGATGCTGCCGCCTATCTGGCGCTTCGCGCGCGAGCATCGACTGATTTCGCAGCCGGACTACTTCGCCGTCAGGTACCACAGCCGATCCCTCGGCGTGTTGGTCGCTCTGGTCGGCATTGTGGCGCTGGTTCCCTACCTCGTGCTGCAGTTTAAAGGCCTGGGCATCATCGTCGCCACCGCATCCTATGGTGCCATCCCGTCGACGGTGGCGATCTGGATCGGTGCCGCCGTGGTCACCGCCTACGTCATGGTGTCCGGCGTGCACGGTTCCGCTTGGACGGCGGTCGCCAAGGATGTGCTGATCCTTGCGACAGCCGTGTTCCTTGGCGTCTACCTGCCCATCCAACTCTATGGCGGCTTCGGTCCCATGTTTTCCGCGATCCAGGACGCCAAGCCCGGCTTCCTGGCGCTGCCAGCCGCGGGTGAGAGCTCAGCATGGTTTGACTCCACCGTGCTGCTGACCGCACTGGGCTTCTACATGTGGCCGCACAGCTTCGGTTCGATCTTCACCGCGCGCCGGGAGCGCGTGTTTCGGCAGAACGCGATCGTCATGCCGCTCTATCAACTCATCCTCGCGTTCGTGTTCTTCGTCGGTTTTGCCGCTGTGCTCAAGGTACCGGGGCTGAAAGGTCCAGAGATCGATTTGGCGCTGTTCCGTTTGTCGATCCAGTCATTCCCGCCGTGGTTCGTCGGCGTAATCGGTGCAGCCGGCGTGCTGACCGCGCTGGTGCCCGGATCGATGATCATGATGACTGCCGCCACACTGCTCGCCAACAACGTTTATCGGCCGTTGCGCGGAGATGTATCGGACGAGACTGTCTCGCGGCTTGCGCGTTGGCTCGTACCGGTCGTCGCTCTAGTGGCGGTGTTTTTCACGCTGCGCGGCGGTCAGACAATCGTTGCACTGCTGTTGATGGGCTATAGCTTCGTCACGCAGCTTTTCCCCGCGCTGGTGATGAGCCTGCTACAGCGCAATCCGCTGACCAGCGCTGGCGTGTTCGCCGGCATCCTGGTCGGGATTGCCACGGTCGCTGCGACATCGCTCACTCACACGACAATGAGCACGCTGTTCCCGGCACTCCCGGAAATGCTGCGCGATCTGAATATCGGTATCATTGCGCTGCTGCTGAATGTGCTGACGTTGGTGGGCGTAAGCGCGATCAGGCGGATACCCGCGATCCGCGCGGCGTAATCGTGCTGAACCGTGCGGGGCCGGGTCAGGCCGCGAAGGCCCGCAGCATTGCTAAATCACGTCTCGTGTTCTCCAATCGGTCTTGAGCGGTTTCGCCGAGGCCGCTACGGCCGGCAGTCCATCGTTTGCGCGGAAGCCGTAGTGGTAGGGCATTCATCCTCCGGGGGGAGGGGTGAGTCGTGGGTGTGCAAGCCTTCGCCGGCTTTCGGTTCGGCGGATTCATACTCGACCGAAATGCCGGCGGGCTTTTCCGGCTGGATGAGTCCGGAAACCCGGTCCCGGTATCACTTGGATCGCGCGCGCTCGATGTCCTTTGCGTTCTGGTGGAGCGGGCGGGCGAGCTCGTATCTAAGCAGACAATCATGGACGCAGTGTGGCCCAACACTGCAGTTGAGGAGAACAATCTCACGGTGCAGGTCTCGGCGCTGCGCCGGGTGCTGGACCAGAACCGACTTCAGAGCAGCTCCATACAAACGGTAGCCGGGCGGGGGTATCGGTTGGTCGAACCGGTGCGCCGCGATGATCTGCCGAACGATGCGATCGATCTGAATAGGGCCGCCATCTCAGCAATGGCCCACGACCGCCCCCGGCTTTCGGTCGTCGTGCTGCCGTTCGATAATCTGAGCGGCGACCTCAGCGACGATTATCTCGCCGATGGCATTACCGATGACCTGACCAGCGATCTCTCGCACATTCAGAATGCCTTCGTCATCGCGCGTCAATCGGCGTACGCCTACAAGGGCAAGCCCAGGGATGTCCGCACGATCGGTCAGGAACTGGGCGTACGGTACGTGCTCGAGGGCAGCGTGCGCCGTATTGGGGCGACGCTCAGAGTCAACGTGCAGCTCACGTCCGGCGAGACGGGCGCACATCTCTGGTCGGACCGATTCGACGAGCAGATTAGCGAACTTCTCGAAGGACAGGAGCAGATCGTTACACGGATGCGCTCCGAACTCGGCATCAGCATGGTCGACATCGAAAACGCTCGCAGCCTGCGCGAGCGGCCAACCAACCCCGACGCTTTTGATCTGATTCTTCGGGCGCGTGCGCTGGAGAACCAGCCACCAAGCATGCAAAAGAACGATGCGGCGAAGGCACTCTACGAGCAGGCGCTGGAGCGGGACCCTTCATCGGCTGCGGCCATGGTCGGCATCGCCTATCATCTGCTAGATCGGAGCGCCACCAACGGATACTGGGCCAATCTAGAAGACATGCAGCGGACCGAGGCTCTCCTGACTCAGGCCCGCGCGCTGGCGCCAGAGACGGAGCGTCTGCTCCCCGTCACGGCGTATTGGCTCCGCGTGCTCGGCCGCTCCGAGGAAGCAATGGTAGCCAGCGAGGAGGCCATTCGAAGGTTTCCGAACAACCCAAACGGTTACGCCCAGCTTGGCCACTGCAAGACCATAACCGGGCACGCAGAGGAGGAGATACCGCTGCAGGCGCAGGCCATTCGGGTCAATCCGCGCGATCCGTATTTGTTCAATCGCTACCGGCGGATGGGCTTCGGCCTCATTGATGTTGGGCCGCGACCAGGACGCCATCGCCTTCATTGAGCGATCGCTTGCCGTCAGTCGCGAGGATGACGGCTCTCGTTCGGGCATGAATCGCCTGCTTGCGGCGGCCTATGCCCGAACCGGACAGACGTCGGCGGCGAAGCGCGCCCTCGCCGAGGCGCATCGGTTGCAGCCCTATGTCAGCGTCCGGACGATCACCGCGGCCGGCAGCCTGGCCAATCCGGTCTATCGCCAGCAGTTGCTTCATTACCAGGATGCCTTGCGCCTTCTCGGCGCGCGGGACCACGCCGATGAAGATGCAGATTTTGGCGTGCCGGAGGATGCCGTTCTGCATGTCAGGCTCATCGGCTACACGCCGACCGGCGCGCCCGGCGCGAGGACGATCCGAACTGCGGAACTTCCGCAGCTTCTTGCCGACGCTCGACCTTGTGTCATCGACACGATGGCGAACTGCCTGGGTCACTCGATTCCTGGTGCAATCGGTCTCGAATATGTCGGTCTGGGCGGCACGTTCACTGACGCGGCACAAGGCCGCCTGCAACGCAAGATACGCGAGTTGACCGACGACAATCTTCGCCGTCCCCTCGTCGCGGTCGGATGGAACTCCGAGAGCTTCGATAGTCGCAATCTGGCTCTGCGTCTCGTCGCGCTCGGCTACACGCATGTCTACTGGTATCGCGGCGGCCGCGAGGCCTGGGAGGTGAACGGGCTGCCGGAGACCGAACTCAAGGTCGAGCCATGGTAAGTGGCCCCGGCCCTCCGCTGCCCGCGCGGAGCACACAACTCAGACGTGCCGGCGGCAGCCTCGATCCTCGTCGAACTCGATCCCGATCCCCAGAGTTGCGGCTACAGCGGCATGGTCTGATGGCCAGAGTCCGGGCGTCGTCTTGTCCCGTGCCGTGTTGCCCACCACGGTCGCCTGCTTCGGAGTGAAACCGCCGCGGAATTGCACCAGGTCAATTCTGACAAACAGTTTCGAGGTCCGGTTCATCAGGTTTTCGTCCTGACAGCAGGTAAAGCCGGCGCGGTCGGGGTAGAGCACACGGAAAGTGTCCTTGAAACCCGCATCTTACATGACCCGATAGGTCGCGAATGTTTGGTCGGTCGTGATGTTCGCGGCAGAGTTGCAATCACAAACCAGCACGGTCGGCAACGTGGTCTGACCGCCTGGCGCGCAATCTCCGCCGCCTTTGCCGCCGCGCGTTCCGCAGGATCGCTGCTGCGTATCTTCTGAACCGTGACCGCGACCGCCGCCTGCAATACTCCCAGGTCCATGCCCTGGGCCGCGACCAGTTCCTTGAAATCGGTGCCGGTGAACATGTTCATGGTCATCACGTGAGGCTCGGGCGGTCCGCGGAGTGCGCGGCGCCCACACAGAACGGCAGAGCGAAGTTTGAGATAATGCATAGCCCGACCTGATGTACGCGGCACATGCGGTTGCGCGACGCGACACGGCGGAAACGGCGCTAAACGTTCTTAAGCCTAAAGGCGACCCGCGCCACGGGCCGCCGATCACCTCAGCACTGCGGAATGCAGAATGGGCCGCCGCCGTGCAGATCGTGGTTCAATAGTCCCGGGCGAACGCTTAGTGGTGCTTGCGGGTCCAGCGTGACGACACCCGTTGCCGGCAGCCCGGTGGCGCCCGCGCCATTGACGAAGTTGATGGCGTTTCCACCACCGAGGTCGATATGCGTGGGGCCACCCGGCGTGGTCAGCAACTCTTCCAATACGGCATGAGCGTCGAGGGATCCTGCGAAAAGCTTCTGTCCTGCCTCGGTTGACGTGATCTCCTGGGTGAAGTCGGGATGAAACGTCCCGTCCGGGCCCACCACAATACCCGCGTTCAGCAGCGTGCCCGTTGCTAGCGCGACGTCGCCACATGTCCCGTGGGAAAACCCAACACCGTCCTCAGTAGCACTTGGCGAGCCGTCATTGTTGCCGGGATCGATCATTAATGCGATGTGCATGCTGTCGAACACTGCGGTCGCTCCGCCCGTCCCGTGGCCGGTCGCGTCGATCAGGAAATACATCCCGTAGTGCGTGCCAAATCCGGGCAGGCTCACCGGCGAGCCGTTCAGTTCAAAGCCGTTGACCTGCAAGATGAAGTGTTCGTCGAAAGACCCATCCGCCCGATTGTCCGAGTGGAGATAGGTCGTGGTGTCGAATTGGTCGAAGGTCACCGACTTATCGAAGTGGTGCCCGCGATCGATGAAGTCGCCGTGCTCGTGGCCCATGGCCCCGCTCCCCCTGTTGTTCCAGATGGGAGCATGGCGGTCGCGGGCCTGCTTGCGCGATGCGATGGGCCTAAAGCGATCCTAAAAGTTGCTAAGACCCGTCACTCCCCGCAAGAGCTGGGGAGGTCGGGGGCCTACAGGATGAACCGGCTCAGATCGCCCTTCTGTGCAAGCGGCGCGACCCGTTCGTTCACATAGGCGGCGTCGATCTTCACGGTCTCGCCCGCCTTGTCGGTGGCGGCAAAGCTGATCTCCTCAAGCAGCCGCTCCAGCACCGTCTGCAGCCGTCGTGCACCAATGTTCTCCACCCGTTCGTTGATGTCGGCAGCCAGCTCCGCCAGAGCGTCGATCGCGTCGTCGGTGAAGTTCAGCTTCACCTGCTCGGTCGCCAGCAGTGCGATGGACTGCTTCAGCAGCGAGTGCTCCGGCTCGGTCAGGATGCGCCGCAGGTCGTCGCGCGACAGCCCGGCTAGTTCCACGCGGATCGGCAGACGGCCCTGCAGTTCCGGCAGCAGGTCCGACGGCTTCGCCAAATGGAATGCGCCCGAGGCGATGAACAGCACGTGGTCGGTCTTTATCTGACCGTACTTGGTGCTCACGGTGGTGCCCTCGATCAGCGGCAGCAGGTCACGCTGCACGCCCTCACGCGAGACATCGCCGCCTCGGAAGCCGCCCTCCATCGTGCGCGCCGCCACCTTGTCGATCTCGTCGATGAACACGATGCCGTTGTTCTCGGCGTGCGAGACCGCGTCCTTGGTCAGCCGGTCATTGTCCAGCAGCTTGTCCGCCTCTTCCTCTTCCAGTAGCCGCCGCGCCGCCTCCACCGTCAGCTTCCGCTTCTGCGTCGGACGCCCACCGCCGAACATGCCCTTCATCATCTCGCCCAGGTTGATCACCTGTCCGGGCGGCATGCCTGGAATGTCGAGTTGGCCGATCGGGACGCCGCCGGACTGCGCCACCTCGATCTCGATTTCCTTCTGCTCGAACTCGCCGTTGCGCAGCATGCGGCGGAATTTTGACCGCGTGTCGGCTGCCGCGCCTTCGCCCACCAGCGCGGTAATCAGCCGCTCCTCGGCCGCCAGTTGTGCCTGCGCCTGCACTTCCTTGCGCGATGCCTCGCGCAGCATGTTGATGCTGGCCTCGACCAGGTCGCGCGCGATGCTTTCGACGTCGCGGCCGACATAGCCGACTTCGGTGAACTTCGTCGCCTCCACCTTCAGGAACGGCGCCTGCGCGAGCTTGGCCAGTCGGCGCGCGATCTCGGTCTTGCCGCAGCCGGTCGGGCCGATCATCAGGATATTCTTGGGGACGATCTCCTCGCGCATTCCCTCGGGCACGTGCTGCCGGCGCCAGCGATTCCGCAGCGCAATCGCCACGGCCCGCTTCGCGTCGTTCTGGCCGACGATGAAGCGGTCGAGTTCGGAGACGATCTCGCGCGGTGAATAGGTCGGTACTTCCATTTATATGGTCTCAAGTATGACGTTGTCGTTGGTGTAGACGCAGATCTCCGCGGCGATTTTCATCGCCCGGCGGGCGATCTCCTCGGCGGACAGCCCGTCGACGGCCATCAGCGCGCGCGCCGCTGCCAGCGCATAGTTGCCGCCCGAGCCGATGGCAATAACCCCGTCTTCGGGTTCCAGCACGTCGCCCGTGCCGGTCAGGGTGAAGCTGCGATCTTTGTCGGCCACAGCCATCATTGCCTCTAGCCGACGCAGGTAGCGGTCGGTGCGCCAGTCCTTTGCCAGATCGACGCAGGCGCGTTCGAGCTGGCCCGGGAACCGCTCCAGCTTGCTCTCCAGTCGCTCGAGCAGGGTGAACGCATCGGCGGTGGCGCCGGCAAACCCGGCGAGCACCGCCCCGCTGACGCCGATCCGGCGCACCTTGCGGGCGTTGCCTTTGACAATGGTCTGACCCATCGAAACCTGGCCGTCGCCGGCCATGGCCACATGTCCATCCCGCCTGACGCACAGGATGGTGGTGCCGTGCCACCCAGTCGGGTCAGCCACGGCGAAGTTGGTGTTTTGCATGACGCGCTTAGATGGGCTGGCAGAAACCCGGGCACAAGCCTACTGGCTGACCGGGGTGCCGGGCCCTAGTCCGCGTAAACCTCTGCCACCGCGACAGAGATCCCAGGCGGCACAAGACTTATCTCCCCGTCCGTCAGCAATGTTGTCACGACTGTCCCGGCGTCGTCGCGCTGATGGTGCACGATCTGCTGTCGGTCAGCCCACACGATCAGGTAGTGCCGCACCGACGGCAGTCGAAAGTACTCGCAGCTTCCACGCCCGATCCGTCGCGCTGGTGGCGGGCGAAAGCACCTCCACGACCACCAACGGGTTGGGAACTGTCGTACTGCCGGCTACCAGCCGTTCGCCACAGTACAGGATTGCGTCCGGCTCGTAGTCGCTGTCGCCGACCTCCACTGTCATTCCATCGCCGACAACGTGACATGGGACGCCGGCCTCGCGAACCGCACGCCGCAGCGCCAGCCAGGTCAGCATCTTCCGGTCATTATGTTCCACCCGATCGGGTGCCATGGCGACAACCACGCGGTTGATGCGCTCGAAGCGGCCCGCAGGCTGCTGCTTTGCCCAGGCCAGGTACTCCGACCTGGTCATCCGCTGGCATGGTTCGGCAATCTGCGCCTTTGCCATGACGTTGCTCCTGGTGATGCAAGAGATGGCGCCATCAGCCGGGCTCCGCAAGCATGCGCCGTCCCTTGACGCGGTCGTGCCCGGATGCCAAGCGGGGCCGCCGCTCCCCCACTAGAGGAACCCGAATGCCCACACAGGCGGAACTGGCAGCCCGGCTCGACCGGCTGCCGATGACGAAGCACATCTGGTATCTGGTTACCCTGATCTCGCTCGGTGGGTGCTTCGAGCTCTACGACCTGTTCCTCACCGCGTATATCGCTCCGGGTCTCGCCAAAGCGGGCTACTTTACGCCCGAGTCACTCGGCCCACTCAACATTCTCGGCCCATTTGGCGTTGCCGGTATCGGCACGTTCGTGTTTTCGCTGTTCGCTGGCCTGTTCGTCGGGGCGATCTTCCTGGGCCACGTTGCCGACAACTATGGTCGCCGCACCGTGTTCACCTTCTCGTTGATCTGGTACTCGATCACCACAGCGATCATGGCGGTGCAAACCTCTGGGTTCGGCGTCGATCTATGGCGGTTCATCGCTGGCATCGGCATCGGCGTCGAGTTGGTCACCATCGACACCTACGTTGCCGAACTTGTGCCCGCGACGCATCGAGGGCGTGCCTTCGCCTACAACCAGTTCTTCCAGTTCCTCGCCGTGCCGATCATGGCGTTCATCGCCTTTCTGTTGGTGCCACACGCGCCGTTCGGCTTCGATGGTTGGCGCTGGGTGGTGCTGATCGGTTCCGCAGGCGCCATCGTGATCTGGTTTATCCGGCTGGGATTGCCGGAATCGCCGCGCTGGCTCGCGCGCCACAATCGCGTCGCCGAGGCCGAGAGGGTCACCGTATCGATCGAGCAAGCGGTCGCGCGGGATTTGGGCGGCGCGTTGCCGGAGGCTGGCCCTCCCGTCGAGCACGAGACAGGCGAGGGCAGCTTCGCCGAGATCTGGCAGCCGCCTTATGACCGGCGAGCCATCATCCTGTCCGTATTCAACTTCTTCCAGACCTTTGGCTACTACGGTTTCGCCGCCTGGGTCCCGACGCTGCTGATCGCCAAGGGCATCACCATCACCACCAGCCTGCTCTATTCGTTCATTATCGCAATCGCGAATCCGGTCGGCCCGCTGCTTGGCACGCTGATCGCCGACAAGATGGAGCGGAAGTGGCAGGTGTGCGGTGGTGCCATCGGCATCGGTGTCTTCGGCTTGCTGTTCGCCAGCGCTACCGATGCCGCGCTACTGATCGTACTCGGCGTGCTGGTGACGCTGTGCAACAACTGGATGTCGTACAGTTTCCACAATTATCAGTCGGAGCTGTTTCCGACCCGCATTCGCTCCCGCGCCGTCGGCTTTGTGTATTCCTGGAGCCGGCTGTCTGCCGCGCTGTCCGGCCTGGTCGTGGCCTATCTGCTCAACCTGGGCGGCGTAATCGCTGTATTCAGCTTCATCGCCTTCTCGATGTTGATCGTGGTGATCTCGATCGGCGGCTTCGGCCCGCGCACCAAAGGACTGGCGCTCGAGGCGATCTCGCATGCGTGACGGTCACGTCGCGTAAGTGAGACCTCGCCGTGGGCGCGAACACCGCGTGATGTTAAAGGATAGCAGCGTGAAACTAAGGCACATAACTGTGGCGCTGTCGGCGCTGTTGCTGATGATGCAGGCGGCTTATGCGGAGGCGACGGCCGACCGCCTTTACGTCGTCGCGTGTGGCGAGCGGACGGCACCAGATGTCTCGCCGTGGACACCGGGCGTCAACGTCGGACAACCGATCGATTTTGTCGACACCTGCTACGTGATCAAGCACGGCAACGACTGGATGGTATGGGACACGGGCCTTCCGGATGCGATCTACTCAAAGCCTTCGACCGACCCGTCCGCCTGGCGCCGGACCAATACGCTGGAAGGTGAACTGGCGAAGATCGGCATCAAGCCGGCCGAGGTAAAGTATCTGGCGGTGTCGCACACCCATCCCGATCACATAGGGAATGTCGAACTTTTCCCGCAGGCCATGCTGCTGGTCCAGCAAGCGGAGTATGACTGGCCCAACCAGGACGGCTCACCTCGCTTCAGGCAGTCACATCCCGTTACCAAGCTGCAGGGCGATCATGACGTGTTTGGCGACGGCAGCGTCATTATCCTGTCGACGCCAGGCCACACTCCCGGCCATCAATCTCTGCTGGTAAGACTGAACGAAACCGGCGCCGTGCTGCTGTCAGGTGACGCGGTGCATCTCAAGAGCAACTGGGACGCCAGGCGAGTGCCATCAATCAACTTCGATAAGGCGAAGTCGCTTGCTTCGATGCAGCGTCTGGCCGAAGTGCTGGCGCAGAACGACGCGCAGCTTTGGATCAATCACGATAAACCTCAGAGCCAAACCATGAAGCACGCGCCAGACTACTACCAGTAATGCTCACTCCTTGATCCAGCCCGGTCGCTCAGATGCCGAGACGCGGACCCGGACGCTTGTCAACGTGAAGCGGGCAATTGCCGTTCTGGCGCTGCTTGTGCTGTGCGCGCAGGCACCCGACCAATGCATGCCGGCAGTCATGTCATTGTCCGGTCAGGGCAACAGCGATGTGGCCGTCCTGGACATGCATGGCCAGTGGCACGTCTTTTCCTGGCAGGGGCTCACTTGGATTGCGCTGCGCGCGCCGGAGGAGAAGGCGCGCTGCATTGCCAGGCAGCTTTTGCTTGGTGGCTCACATGTGCGTTCCGACAGCGCGGAGACGGCGTGCAAGGCGGAGGACTGGGGAGACGTTATGCGGATCGTCGGCGCCGACCCGATCATCCGCGCCTGTGGTGCCGTTCCCTCATGCTCGGTTGGCGACACGTGCTCGTGAGGGCCAACGCTGCCATAGTGGCTTGTCCACCGTAATTGTTTGACAATGGTACCGGTCGGCGTAATCTCCTCCTCAGTGGGCGGCGACGACCGTCCCGGACAAAGGTGCCTGCCGCTGAACGCGGCGGGCTTTTCCGCTTTGGGAGGTGCTAGACATGACCAGCTTGGCAGAGGCAGAAAACAAGTTTGGCCGTCTGGTTAGGGGTGCTGGCGGGGCAATCTTCGGTATTGAGACGACCCCATCGTTTGGCGGCAGGCAAGAGGAGAAATTGCAGATCGGAACCCTCGACGGGTTCGTTAAGATGGCCGTGCTGCTGAACCAGCCGAACATCAACCTGATCTTGCGCGAGCGAACGTCTCTCCTTGTCAAGCATGCGCGGGAACTGCGAGCGCCGGTACATCCGGCTCTTGGCGTTTCCCCCAGTGGGGGAGCACCGGCCGAACGCGGCTGAACTGCGTTCGCCTCGTATAGCTTCGCCATCGCCAGCCGCGCGAAGTCGTCCGCCTGCGATCACTTGGCTGATGTACCAGAGGCGAAGTTCAGTTCCTGCAGCCCGTCGCGTCCCAGCGCGCGGATCAACTTGATAAGTTCATCGTGCCGACGGTGGAGCCGCTAACCTTTTCTCGGTGACCAACCATACGCTTTTGCGCAGGCGCCGCCCATCAGCATTGACCGCTCAGTGTCGCTCAAGCGATCGGTCTTCAGAAACGGCTCGACGGCCTGCTGGAAATTGACGACGGCGTATGCACGTGTCCAATCCGTCCCCCACAGGCAGCGATCGAATCCCCATGCATCGAACACGCGGGCCAGCGGGTCCCAGATGTCCGGGAAAGGATATGGCTTCTGCGACAGCGTGCAGGCGCCGCTGACTTTGATCACTGCGTTCGGGCGCTTGGCGAGTTCCAGCACCTTCGGAAGATCGGCCCAGGGTTGCGGCGGGGCGGGCGGCACGCGTGGCTGCACGATGCCAAGATGGTCGATGATGAACCGCGTATCGGGATGGCGGTCGATGAGCGCTGTGCCCACGTCCAGGTTGCCCCAGAACAGGACGTTGACCGGAAGATCGTAGCGAACGGCCGCACGCAGAACGCGATCCAGGCCGGGGTCGGTCGCCTCGCGCCGCGCCTCTTTCGGCAGCATGATACGGATGCCGACTGCGCCCGGTGTCTGCTTCCAGTCAGCGATAACGTCGGCCACCGACGGATCGTCCGGATTGACCGGTTTCACGATCGCGAACCGATCAGGATGCGCCTGCTGCACTTCTACCGCATAGCTTGCATCGTATTGATACAAGCCGAAGGCGGAAATAAAGATCGCGCCGTCAACGCCCACCTTATCCATCGCCGCCACCATTTCGTCACCGGTGACATGATCCGGCCAGTTCGGCACGCTGTGCCACGGCCGCTTCGGCGTGTTGGCTTCATAGGCATGGACCTGGGAGTCGATGATCGTCATCGGATAGCTCCTCTCTGCCAAGGTCATCCGATATCAGGCCTGGCCTCATTCTGCCAGCACCGGCTCCCCGACCCGGCTGCGCGCGTGGTGGTCAGCGGCGATCAGCATATACACTGCCGGCACGACGAACAGCGTGAACAGTGTGCCGATGGCAAGGCCCGACGCGATCACCAGGCCCATGTTGAAGCGCGACACCGCGCCGGCACCAGAGGCGACAATCAGCGGCACAACGCCCAGCACCATCGCTGCCGTGGTCATCAAGATTGGGCGCAAGCGAATGCCAGCGGCCATCTCGATAGCCTCGCGCCGCGAGTGACCTTCCTTCTGCAGGTTGTTGGCGAACTCCACGATCAGGATGCCGTGCTTGCTGATCAGACCCATCAGCGTGACCAGGCCGACCTCGGTGTAGATGTTGAGGCTGGCGCCGCCCAGGCCGAGACCGACGAAGAACAGCGCGCCGGCGATCGACATCGGCACCGAGACCAGGATGATGAACGGATCGCGGAAGCTTTCGAACAATGCGGCGAGCGACAGATAGATGATGATCAGCGCGAAGCCGAAGGTGAGCAGGAAGCCACCCGATTCCTGGATGTATTGCCTCGACAGGCCGCCGTAGTCGACCGAATAGCCGGGCGGCAGCTCGCGCTCGGCGAGATCCTGCAGGAATCTCACGGCTGTGCCGAGTGCGACGCCAGGCGCGGGAACGCCCTGGATCATCGCGTCATTCAGCTGCTGGAAGTGATTGAGCGATTCCGGCGCCGTGCGTGTGCCGATGCGTGCGACGGTTGATAGCGGGACCGATGCGCCGCTTGCAGTCCGCACGTAATAGTTCAGCAGTTGATCGGCGTTCAGCCGGTAGCGCTGTTGCACCTGTGGGATCACCTTGTATGACCGGCCGTCTAGCCCGAAGTAGTTGACGTAGCCGCCACCCAGCATAGCCGTCAGGGCACTGCCGACATCACTCATCTTCAAACCGAGCAGTGCGGTCTTGCTGCGGTCGATCTCCACCGTTGTCTGCGGCTTGTCGTAGCGCAGGTCGGTATCGAGATAGATGAACAAGCCGCTCTTGCGGGCGTCCTGCACGAACTTCTGGGCCACATCATTGATGCGTGCGAACGGGTCCGTGCTGCCGATGATGAACTGAATCGGCAGTCCCTGACTGCCGGGCAGCGGTGGCGGCTGGAATGCCACGACCTGCGCACCCGCAATGCCAGCCATCTTCTGCTGCACCAGCGGCTGCAGCACGGCCGTGGTGCGTGAACGCTGGTCCCATGGTTTCAGCACCATGCCGGCAATGTTCTGCCCGGGCATGTCAAGCTGGAATACATGGTCCGTCTCCGGGAGACTGGCAAAATCCTCATAGATCTGCCGGTCGTACAACTGGCGCTGTTGCAGCGTTGAGTCGGCGGCATTCTGCGCTGAGGTGATGACCACTCCCTGATCCTCCTGTGGCGCCAGTTCACTGGTTGCCGAGCCATAGAGGAAATAGATGCTGCCCAGGATAATCAGCGCGAACACTGTCGTCACCGGCAGGTAGTTCAGGCTGCCATGCAGCCAACGTTCATAGCGGCGATGTATGGCGGCGAACCTACGGTCGATGAAATCAATCAGGCGGCCTTCCCAGCGCGGCAGGTTGCTGCTGGAGCGCAGCAGGCGGGAGGTCATCATCGGTGACAGCGTCAGGGCGATGATCGCGGAGACGGTGACGGCGCCGACCAGGGTGAAAGCAAACTCGGTGAACAGCGCGCCGGTCAGACCACCCTGGAAGCCGATCGGTACATACACCGCGATCAGCACGACGGTCATCGCGATGATCGGTCCCGCAAGTTCGCGCGCAGCCTGAATCGCCGCCGGGATCGGCCGCATGCCGTCTTCCAGGTGGCGGTTGACGTTCTCCACCACGATGATGGCGTCGTCCACCACCAGACCAATAGCCAGCACCAGCGCAAGCAAGGTCAGCAGGTTGATGGAGAAGCCGCACAGCAGCATGAAGGTGAAGGTGCCGATCAGCGACAGCGGGATGGCGATCACCGGGATCAGCACAGAGCGCGGCGAACCGAGGAACACAAACACCACCAGAGTGACGATCACCACTGCCATGACCAGAGTACGGATCACCTCGTTGATCGCACTGCTGACGAAGGCGGTGGAGTCGTAGACGATTTGGCCGTTCAGACCCTGCGGCAATTGCGACTGAATGCCCGGGAAGATCGCCCGCACACCACGGATCACGTCGAGCAGGTTGGCGGCCGGCGCGACCTGGATGCCGATATACACCGCTTTCTGCCCATCGAAGCCGACTGCGGTCTCGTAGTCGTCGAAGCCAAGCGTGACGTTGGCGACATCCTTCAGCCGCACGATGGCGCCGCCGCTCTGCTTCAGCACCAGGTCGCGAAATTCGTCGAGCGAGTGCAGATCGGTGGAGGCGGTCAGATCCACCTGCACCATCTGACCCTTGGTGTTGCCGAGGCCGGAGATGTAGTTGTTCGCCGCGAGTGCCTGCGAGACATCGGCGGCGGTCAGGCCGTAGGCCGCGAGCTTCTCCGGATCGAGCCAGGCGCGCAGAGCGAAGTACTTGCCGCCTAAGATCTCGGCAGTCTGTACGCCCGGCACTGCCTGCAGCTTCGGCTGTACCACCCGGACCAGGTAATCGGTGATCTGGTTCGGCGCCAGCACGCTACTGTTGAAGCCGATATACATTGCATCGATGGTCTGGCCGATCCGCACGGTCAGAGTCGGTTGCTGGGTACCTTGCGGCAGTTGGCTCAGCACCGACGCAATCTTTGTATTGATTTCGGTCAGCGCCTTGTCAGCATCGTAGTTCAGGCGGAGGTAGACGGAGATCGTGCTGACGCCGGACGTGCTGGTCGACTGCATGTAGTCGATACCGTTGGCCTGCGCGATCGCGTTCTCCAACGGCGTGGTGATGAAGCCGGAGACCACGTTCGGATCGGCGCCATAATACACCGTGTTGATGGTGACCACGGCATTCTGCGTCTGCGGATATTGCAGTATCTGCAGCGTGCCGAGTGCGCGCAGACCCAGCACAAGGATCAGCAGGCTGACGACAGACGCCAGCACCGGACGACGGATGAAGATGTCGGTGAACTTCATGCTGCCACCATTCAGTGGTCGGTGGGTTCGGGCGCCGCATCGTCTGCGGGCTGGATGCTGTTGTTGATGGTGACCGGCGAGCCGTTATGCAGCTTCATCTGGCCGGCGGTGACGACGACGTCGCCCTGCTTCACGCCGGTCAGTACAGCGACCTGATCGCCACGTCGGGCGCCAGTGGTGACGAAAGTCTGCCGGACCGTTTTCGCCGCACCATTTTGCTCGACGATGAACACCGTGCTCCCGTACGGATTATAGGCGACCGCCGTCTGGGGCAAAGTGATATGGCGCTGCTGCTCGCCTGCATCGATGTCAATCGTGGCATACATGCCGGGCAGCAGCCGGTGGTCGGGATTGCTCATCGTTGCGCGCACCTGCACGTTGCGCGAGTTGGCATCGACCTGCGGGTTGATCGCAGTGATCTTCCCCGTGAAGCTCTGTCCCGGATAGGTATCGACCTTGATGGAGATCTGCTGATCGATCTTGACTCGATCCAGCGCCTGCTGCGGCAGGAAGAAATCGACATAGATCGGATCGAGCGCCTGCAAGGTAACGACCGTAGTACCTGAGTTCAGGAATTGCCCGACATCGACGGCACGGATGCCCAGGTGACCTGCGAATGGCGCGCGCAGGATCTTCTTGTCTACCATTGCCTTCTGCTGCTCGACCTGCGCGCGCGCATTCTTCAGATTGAAAGTGTCAGAATCGACCTGCTGCTGGCTTATCGCCTTCGCTTTCCACTGCTTCACGTCGCGGTCATAGGTGACTTGGGCGAGGTCGGCAGTGGCCTGCAGCCCCTGCAGCTTCGCCATATCATCCTCGGAGCGCAGCCGCAGCAGCACGGCGCCCGCCGCCACATCGTCGCCCGAGTTGAAATGCAGTTCGCCGACGATACCGGAGACCTCCAGCGACAGATCGGCGCCGTTTACCGCACGCAGGCTACCGACCGCCTCCAGCTGCGGCTGCCAATCCTGCATCCCGGCCGTGACGGTGGAGGCGGTTTGCGGCGGGTTGGCCATGGCGGCCAGCACCTGGTGGATCATGCGTGCCTTGAAGTTCTGGAACGCGAAGAAGCCGCCCAGAACGACGCCCACCGCGACCAACATGATAATCATACGCTTGATCATGTCCGTCTCCGTCAGGACTGCTTCGCGTTGTCGGCGACCTGTGGTGCGACGTCGCTGCGATGCCACCAGCCGCCACCAAGTGCCTGGAACAGTGCCGCCGTATCGGCGTAGCGGTTTGCCTCGGCTTGCACGAGGTTGATACGCGCCTGCTGCCACGTCCGCTGCGCGTTAAGCAAAGTCAGATAGTCGATGGCACCCAGTTGATACTGCCGTCGCGCCAGATCAAGGCTGGCGGCTGCAGAACGTTCAGATGCCCCAGCGGCCACCATCGCATCGGCGTCCGACTGCAGCGCACGCAGGGTGTCGGCGACATTCTGGCACGCCTTGATCACCGTGCCGCGGTATTGCGCGGCTGTCTGCTCGAATGCAGCGACTGCGGCGCGCTTGCGATGCAGCAGGGTGCCGGCATCGAACAATGTCTGGGTGACACCGCCGGCAATGCTCCACACCCCGGTGCCGGGTGCGAACATGTTGGTAAAATTATTCGACGCGGTGCCGAGGGTGCCAGTGATGCTGAACTGCGGCAGCTGATTGGCCGTGGCGACACCAATCTGCGCCGATGCTGAATGAAGCTGCGCCTCGGCCGCGCGCACATCCGGCCGCTGCTCCACCAATTGCGAAGGCAGACTGAGCGGCAGGTCATTCGGCAGACGCATGCTGTCAAGCGCGAACGTCCCGGCAGCTTCATGCGACGGAAGCTGGCCGACCAGCGCAGCGAGCTGGTTGCGGGTTTGCGCGAGTTGCTTCTGCAGCGGCGGCAGCGTGGCGCGGGTCTGCGCGAGCTGCGCGTCCTGGGTCAGCACATCGGCCTGTGACGCGCCACCCAGATTGAACCGATCGCGCACCAGCTTCAACGACTGCGCCTGGTCGCGGATGATGTCCTGCGTGGCGGCGATCTGGCCGCGCAGCGATGCCTCCTGCACCGCCGCGACCACGACATTGGAGGTCAGCGTGAGATAGGTCGCCTCGAGCTGGAAGCGCTGAAACTCCGCCTGCGCCTCGAGCGATTCGATCTGCCGCCGTGTTCCGCCCCACACGTCGATCGCGTAAGAGATGTTCAGCTGCGGCGTGACCAACCCGAACGTGGCGCTGGTGGTGGGATCACCGAAGGTGGCGCCCGAGAACCGTTGCTTCTGGGCTTGGAAGTTGAAGCTGGCCTGCGGGAACAGTGCGCCCTGCTCGGCGTAGACGTTCTCCTGCGCCTGCCGCAGCGCGGCCTGCGCGGCATCAAGATCGGGATTGGCCTTCAGCGCCTGCCCGATCAGCTGATTGAGCGGACGCGAGCGAAACAACGTCCACCAATCGCCGGGGATGTCGCGATCGGCCAGGAAATGCTGCGCATCGCCTCCGCGCATCCTTACCGACGCGGTCTGCGTGGCCAGCGGCTCGGGCGTATAGCCGGTATCGGTCGGTGCCGTCGGACGTTCAAAGTCTGGACCGACTGCACATCCGCCCAGCCCAAGCAGCAGCGCGAGTGCAGTTCGCTTCACTTCGGCCTCGTCCGGAAGATTGCCTGAACATGCTGGCGCACCACCGCCTGGGCTGAGTGGATGCGCTCTTCGCTGATGGTGTCCCAGTGGAGCACGCGCGACGTGCCCCAGCCACAGAAGATCTTGGCCTGGCCGATCAGTGTCATCGCGTGCAGCAGCACCTGCTCGTCGTCCGGCGTGCGACCGATCAATCGTCCGATGATCGCACAGCACGGCGAACAGACGTGACGGATCATATCGTCCTGCAGCGCATAGACCGCCGCATTCGGTTCCACCTCCATGCGCGCGAAGAACTTCTGCCGGCTCTCGCGATTGGGCACGCTGTCGTCGAGGATCAGCCCGACCATCACGCCGAGGATGTCGCTCAGCAGGTCGATGAGCCGTTGGCGAGGCAGGTGGTCATCGGCCAGTGCGCTATGCGTGCGCTCCAGCACGCTTGCGAACCCCGCCTGCATCTGTTCGCTTATCTGTTGAACCACGGCGCGATAAAGGCCTTCCTTGCTGCCGAAATAGTACTGAATGGCGGGCAAATTGACGCCGGCGCGCTCGGCCAAGGTGCGCGTGCTGGCGCCCTCAAAGCCGCTGGCGGCGAACAGCTCGAGTGCCGCCTCTAGGATCCGGCCGCGCGTTTCTTCGCCGCGTTGATGGGACCCCGGCCGGAACCGGCTAATGCTGACGGACATTCTGTCGCCCCAGGTTGCGGGGCGGCCTGCTATATCGTCCGACCGCCAAAGTCAATCGATCGATATACTATGCGATCCCAACTTCGATCACATCTCCGCGCCGGATCGCAGGGGCAGCAGAGTGCGATGGTTCAGCGGTAGTGTCGCGAAGGCTGGACCTTACCGCCAGCCACGGAGACACGCGGCGCCGCCGGTGACGTCTGTCCGCACTGGATCGCGCCGAGAAAACTGCGGTCGAGCGTTTGCGTCGGCTCGATCAGCCCGCCCCGCCGGACATTCTGTGCCTTCAACTTTTGGTAGACCGAAAGTACAGCATCGGCGTAGCGATAGCTCTCCTCGGGAAACACCGCACGATTAGGGCCGGCATTGTATGCCACAAGCACCATGTAAGGGTTGCCCGCAAAGCGTGGATCATTCGCGAGCACACGCAAGAACTGCATGCCACCTAAGATCGACTGATGCGGATCAAGAGGATTGGCCACATGCATCGCCGCACTGGTTTCCGGCATCAGCTGCATGAGACCTTGTGCACCCTTCGGCGACACGGCCCGCGGATCAAACCCGCTTTCGATCTGGGTAATCGCCTGGGCCAGATCGGGATCGATGCGCAGGCGTTTGCCCAACTTCTCGTAGACACCCTTGAGGCTGGCGTGCACAGCGACCGGATTGATTGGCCGCGATGTGCAGTCGCGGGCTTGTCCGAGAGCGACCACTGGCAATAACAAGAAAGCGAGCGTCATCCGTCCAATCATCGTTGCATTTGTTCGACGATTGTCGTCGCTGTCATTACCCCCGTTGGGCTACCCCTCGCAGTTGGTTGTATCGGCTGTCTGTCTTACACTCGCTGCTTGTCAGCGAAACGATACCGACGAGAGGAGCCGATGACTGCAAGGTTAGGTCTCGGACTTGTTCCTGGAGCAGGTTGGCGAGCTCGCGAGGTCCAGGATGTCGCACGGGCCGCAGAAGATGCAGGGTTCGACTCAGTATTTTGCACCGAGCTCAACAACGATGCGATTGCCACCGCGCAGTTGATGGGGGTTGCGACTCGGCGGATCAGAGTCGGAACCTGGGTCGCCCATACATTCCTGCGACTGCCCTATCTTTGTGCCAAGGCCGCTACTCTGGCCGGCGACGCGACCGATGGAAGAATGATTCTGGGTCTCGGCGTGAGTCATCAACCGGTGAACAAGGCGCTCGGTATCGAGATGGCTGATCCAAGCGGCCACCTGCGCAGCTATGCCACCGAGGTCATCGCGTGGCTGCGGGGCGACGGGCCCGCAACGCATCTTCCGCAGCAGCCCTCGCCTGTTCCGGTTCCTGTCTATCTGGCGGCGCTGACCTCGCAGAATGTCGAACTGGCGGGTGAGATCGCCGATGGAGTGATGCCTCTGTGGTGGTCGGTTGACAGAGTGGCGCGAAGCAAGCGGTGGATCGAGCGGGGTCGTGCCAGATCAGCCAAACGTGGCCCGTTCGAGATGGCGCTTGGCCTGCCGACCTATGTCGGCGATGACATCGACGCCTTGCAAACCGCCGCCCGGGACAACCTGGGGTTCTTCACCGGTCTGCCGTTCTTCCAGCGCTTGCTGCGGGCGAGTGGGTTTGCGGAAGAAGCTGATAAAGCCGAGCAAGGCGCTGGTGGCGAGGCACTGAGCGACCGCGTCCTTGACGCAATCTGCTTGCTCGGTCCGGTCGAACGGTGCCGCGAGCGCATTGCCGCGTATCGTGCAGCCGGCCTCGATCTGCCTATCCTCTGGCCGGCCCTTGGCGTCGAAAGTGCCCGCGAGGTCATCGCGGTTTTCTCGCGTTAGGTGGCATGGCAACCGCCGAAGGGATAACAGGCATCGGCATGGGAGCCGGCGCTGCCATGCCAGACTGTTCCGGACCGCAGGTCCCTGTAGCAATGGGAAGAATATGCCGCTCGAACTCTATATCGGCTTTGTCCTCGCCTCTTCCGTGCTCATCCTTATCCCCGGGCCGAACGTCTCACTGATTGTCGCCAACTCGATCGCCTACGGCACGCGCTATGGCCTGTTGACCGTTGCCGGGACCTCGTCTGCCATCGCGCTGCAGCTTGCGCTGACAGCGCTGGGACTGACCGCGACACTTGGTGTCCTCGCGGGTTGGTTCGAATGGATCCGCTGGATCGGTGTCGGCTACCTGCTGTATCTTGGCGTACGGCAATGGGCCGCGGCGCCGGTTGATCTCACTCGCATGAAACCGCAGCCGCGTTCAATCCGGGCGATCGCGTTGCGCGGTTTCGCGATCTCGTTCACCAATCCGAAGACGCTGCTGTTCTACGGCGCGTTCTTTCCGCAATTCTTGACCCTGAATGCGCCGATCGCGCTCCAGGTGGCACTGCTGTCACTGACCTTCTTTGGTATCGCCGCCGGGCTGGATTCTTGCTGGGCGCTGCTGGCAGGCCGCGTGCGCGGCTTCCTTGCGATGCGGGGCAGGCTGCGCAACCGCCTGTCCGGCGGATTCCTTATCGGCGCCGGGATCGGACTGGCGTTGGCACACCGCGAGTAGCGTCGGTTCGGCGCTCGACGAAGAGAGGCAGCGCTCTACGCCATGGACGACACGGCAGATACCGCCAACGTCATTATCCACCCGCCGATTGCATGGGCGCTTGCCATCATTGTTGGGCTTTCGCTCGACCGGCTCGTGCCGTTGCCATTCATGCCAGCGGCGCTGCCTGCCCACTGGATTGGCGCCGTGGTTTTCTTGCTCGCAATCGCGCTGGGCGTATCGGCCGTGGTAACGATGACCAGGGCTGGCTCTAATGTCCCCACCAACCGGCCGACCATAACCATCGTTGCCCACGGACCGTATCGCGTCACGCGAAATCCGATCTATCTCGGCATGTTCCTGGGGCAGATCGGCTTAGCCGTTGCGTTCAACAGCCTTTGGCTGGTTGTGACTCTGGTGCCCTTCGCGCTCGTGATCCGCTACGGCGTTGTAGCTCGCGAAGAAGCGTATCTCGCGCGCAAGTTCGGGGATGTCTATCATGACTATCGCTCACGCGTTCGGCGTTGGCTGTAGCGACGATCGAAGTGGCGATGGCGCGCTACTTCTCGCTGTCGGTCAGACCGGCGACGAACCAGCGCTGCATCACCACCACCACGACGATCGGCGGCAGCAAGGCGAGCACTGCCGTGGCCATCACCGAACTCCAGTCAGTCTGCGTCTCGACACCGATCATTTTCACGATGCCGATCACGATGGTGTCGAGCCCCGGATCAGTCGCGACCAGCAGCGGCCACAGATATTGGTTCCAGCCGTAAACGAACAGGATCACGAACAAAGCGGCGATGTTGGTGACCGAAACCGGTATCAGGATGTCGCGCAGAAAGCGCAGCGGTCCGGCGCCATCCATGCGGGCTGCCTCAACCAGTTCGTCGGGGATCGCCACAAACACCTGGCGAAACAGCAGGGTTGCGGTGGCCGATGCGATCAGCGGCACGGTCAGACCGGTGAAGCTGTTGATCAGAGCGAGGCGCGACATCACCGAGTAAGTCGGAATGATGCGCACCTCGACCGGCAACATCAACGTGATGAAGATCAACCAGAAAGCTGTGTGCCGGAACGGAAAACGGAAGAACACGACGGCATAGGCCGACAGGGTAGAGATCACGATCTTGCCCAAAGCGATCGCCATCGCCATGCCGCCGGATACCAGCAGCATGTGCCAGACCGGCTCGGTGCCCATGCTCCCGTGCAGCAGGACGCGCGGATAGGCCGACAGATCGAGGCGAGGCAGCAGCGACAGTTCGCCCCTAGTAATCGCGCCGGAATCCTGTGTGGAACCGGCGAACACCAACCAGACCGGCAGCGCAAACAGCAGCACGCCGATGCCAAGTACGATATGCGCCAGCCAATCCGGTCGTCGCCGCGGAACGGTTTGCTCGATCGGCGCGCTGAGCATCGCCTGGCTCATGCGCTGGTGCGCCGGCCGATAAAGCGGAACTGGATGGCCGTCAGCGCGATCACGCCGGCCATCAGCACGACCGACTGCGCCGACGACGAACCAAGATCGAGGTTCACCACGCCGTCGCGATACACCTTGATGACCAGTGTCTCGGTGTCCTTGCCCGGACCTCCATGCGTCAGCGCGTAAATCGTGCCGAACGTATCAAACGCCGCATAGACCAGGTTCACCACCAGCAGGAAGAACGTCGTCGGCGCCAGCAGCGGGAAGGAGATGGTGCGGAACCGGTGCCACCCCTTGGCTCCATCCATCCGTGCCGCTTCGACCACGGCGCGTGGGATCGATTGCAGACCCGCGAGAAAGAAGATGAAGTTGTAGCTCACCTGCTTCCAGGCACTTGCCACAATGACCATCAGCAGCGCCTGGCCGCCGTTGATCGCGTAGTCCCAGGCAATGCCGTGTGAATTCAGCCAGCGGCCGAGCAGCCCGACCTGCGGGTTGAGCATGAACAGCCACAGTACGGCAGAGACCGCGGGCGCCACGGCGTAGGGCCAGATCAACAGCGTGCGGTAGATCGTCCGTCCGGCGATGTGATGGTCAGCGAACGCGGCGAGCAGCAATGCGACGCCCATCGACAGCAGGCTGACGGCCGCGCAGAAGACCACTGTGCGAATGATCGCACCGACGTACAGCGGATCGGCGAACAGCGCAGAAAAGTTCTCCAGTCCGACGAAGGTGGAGCCAAGACCGAATGGGTCTTCTCTGATCAGGCTGGACCAGATCGCCTCACCGGCGGGCCAGAGAAAGAAGAAGCCGGTCAGCAGCAACTGCGGCAGCACCAACAATAACGGCAGCAGCCACCCCTCAAAGACGGTGTGGCGCTCCATAAGATGCGGCTACGTCTTTGCCGACTTCTCGAAGTCGCGCAGCACCTTGTTGCCACGGCTCGCGGCGTTGTCCATCGCCTGCTGCGCGGTCTGGCTGCCCTGAAAGGCCTTCTCCATTTCCTCGTAGATGATGTTGCGGATCTCTGCGAGCCGACCCAGCCGCAAGCCGCGCGAGTTGTTGGTCACCGTGCCGCGCGCCAGTTGCCTCACCGGCAGATCGGCACCTGGGTTCTTGTCGTAGAAACCCTGCTGCCGCGACAGCTCGAATCCGCTTAGAGTCACCGGCACATAGCCGGTGTGCTGATGCCAGTAAGCATCATTGTCCGGTCTGCCGATGAACTGCAGGAAGGTGGCAACCGCCTTGTATTCCTCCGCTGTCCTGGTTGGCGCCGTCATCGTCCACAGGCTGGCGCCGCCGATGATGGAATTGAGCGGCGATTTGATGATTTCCGGATCGTACGGCAGGAACGCCTCGCCCCAGTCGAACTTGGCGCTCTTCACCATGTCGCCGCGCATGCCGGACGAGTTAAAATGGATGCCGGCCTTGCCGGAGACCAGCAGCTGATCCGGCTGGTTGTCGCGACCGGCGTATTTGAACGTGCCGTCCTTCGCCATGTCGAGCAGCCGCTGCATGTGCTTGACATGTGCGCGGCTGTTGATCTCCAGCTGCGCGTCCAGCCCATCGAACCCGTCTGACTTGTTGGCGAACGGAACGTCGTGCAGCGCACTGTATTGTTCAAGCTGAATCCAACTCAGCCACGAACTGGTCACCGGTATCTCGGCCGCGTCCTTCGCCTTGATCGTCTCCGCTGCCGTCACCACTTCGGGCCAGGTCGCGGGCGGTTTGTCAGGATCGAGCCCCGCCTTGCGAAACGCATCCTTGCTGTACCACATGACCGCGGTCGATGAGTTGAACGGCATCGACGCCATTCGTCCGTCCGGCAGGCTGTAATAGCCACGCACTGCCGGGATGTAGGCCTGGGGGTCGATGCCGACGCCGGTCTCCTTGATCAGCTCCCACACCTGCTTGGTCGCCTTGCCCGCGGCCAGCATGGAACCGGTGCCGACCTCGAAGATCTGCGCGAGGTGCGGCGCCTGACCGGCGCGGAATGCGGCGATCGTCGCGGTCAGCACATCGCTGTAGCCGCCCTTGTAGATCGCCTGCGCCTCGATCGCGTTCTGGCTCTGATTGAACGCGTCAACCTGGTGGTTCACCTGCTCGCCCAGTGCCGCGGTCATTGCATGCCACCAGACAATCTTCGTCTTCTCCGCGGCACGCCCTACAGACGATGACGCGGCCAGTGCCGCTGCACCGGCCAGCAATCTACGACGTTTCATGCAACTTCCTCACGCCCCTGCCGTCGTCATCCCGCGCCATTGTCATCCCCGCGCATGCGGGGATCCAGTCTATCGACGGCATCTCATGCTGCGACCGGATTCCCGCTCGCGCGGGGATGACGAAGCATCAGACGTGACGCTGGTCAATGGCCTTGCGGCTAAAAGCTCAACGGCTCCTGGATCACCGGTGTCCAGCGCCCATCCTTCACCACTGACAGAAATGATTGATTGGATGCATGGTGATTGGTGGCGCTCAGCGACAGCGGCGGACCGCCAAAAATATCGCGCCAGTCCTGCATGCTCTCCATCGCGGCGATGAAACTGTCTGCCGTCAGATCGCGGCCCGCCTTCTGGAGCGCCGCCATAGTAAAGTTTGCGGCGACATACCCGGCTTCGCCGAGATAGTTGGGGTCGATGCCGAAGGTTTGCTTGAACTTGGTCGCGAACGCGTGGACTTCGGGGCGAGGATCGTCCGGATAGCGATAAGGCGCCGGCGACATCGAAAAGAATCCTTCCGCGGGACCACCGGGTGCCTCAGCGACAGCGGTCGAATAGGTGGCGAAATTGCCCATGAAGATCGGATTCCAGCCGATCTTGTGCGCCGTCTGCAGAATTATCACCGTATCCTTCACGATGCTGCCGAGTACGATCAGGTCGCAGTTGGCGTCGCGCAGCTTGGCGATCGCGCCGTTGAAATCGGTGTCGGTGGGCTTGTGACCGGTGGTGCCTCCGAGCTTCAGCCCCATCGCCTCGACCTGCGCCCGGGCGCCCGCCAGCACGTCGCGGCCGTAGTCGGTGTCCTGATACATCACTCCGACCACCTTCACGCTCTTGCTGGTGGCGAAGTGCTTCACTCCCGCGCGCATCTGGTCGTAATACGAAGCGAACTGGCCGAACTTATACTTGTTGAACGGTTCGTACATCGAGCGCGCGCAGGTCGTCGGGAAAACGTTTGGCACGCCCTTCTCTATCATCGACGGCATCACTGCGTCGTTCATAGGCGTACCACCGTTGCCGACCGCAAGGAAGATATTGTCACGGTTCAGCAGCTTGTTCATCGCCTGCACCGCTTTCGGGACGGTGTACTCGTTGTCCTCGACGATGAAGCGGATCTTCCGACCGTGCACCCCACCCTTGGCATTGGCTTCGTCGAAGGCCAGCCGCATGCCATTGGCATTGTTGACACCCTGGACCGCGGTAACCCCGGACAGATCGGCCATGCTGCCGATGATGATTTCGTTGTCGCTGACGCCACGCGTCGCTGCACGCGCGATGGCTGGTGCGAACAAAGTGCTTGTGGCCGCCACCAGCGTCTGGCGTCGCGTAAGTCCTGGCATTGTCGTCCGTTCCTCCCTGTTGTGGTTCAGGCTATCAGTTGTTCAGCAGTGACCGCCGGCTGGCAAGAAACTCCTCCACTGCCGAGGCGAGTCGATCGCATTCGAAATCGCCGATCGGCAGGCAGAGGGTGAACA
>JBKPOG010000115.1:0-5358 GCA_046732975.1 Pseudomonadota bacterium | reverse complement strand
GCGGGCAGCGCGAGCCCGGATCGATGAGCTGGCACCAGGTGCTCGCAGGTCGACTCGCTGGAAGGCTGATGTCACTGCTGTATGGTTTCCACTACACCGATATGTGTGCGTTTCGCGCGATCAGTCGCGAGGCGCTGGCGCGACTCGACATGCGCGAGATGACTTATGGTTGGAACATCGAGATGCAGATGAAGGCGGCGCGCAGCCAGTTGCGGATTCTGGAATTGCCGGTGCCGTATCGGTGCCGTGCGGGCGGCAGTTCCAAGGTAGCCGGCACGCTGGGCGGCAGTCTGCGCGCTGGCTGGCGCATCACTGCGACGATTGTGCGGATCGCGCTCAGCGCAGGGTGACGGGCATCCAGTTCGTGGCGCGCCTCGCCAGGCGCACATCGGTCGCCTCTCCATCGTAGTCGGGCGCGACTGGCGTCTGGGTGAAGGCAGCGCGGTCGTCGAGACAGTTGGTATTGATTACCGCACGTAAGCCCGAATTGGTCTCGCAGACCGCACCGACATAGACCCCGCAGCGGCGGCACAGCACGTAGTCCGCGGTGCGTGATCCGAACCGATACTTCTCGACCAGCGCCCAGTCGGCCGCGGTGATTTCCGCTTGGCCATCGCGGTCCGACAATGTGCGCGTACTATGCGCGCGGCAGAACGAGCATGAGCATGACCGCAGCGGCATCTGATCCGGCGCGCGCGATAGGCTCAGTCGGACGCTGATGTTGCCACAGTGGCAGCCGCCTGAGTGACGCATGTCGGACCTCGCCTCGTCGAAACCGCACGCTAGGCGGTCGCGACGGCAGGGGCTAGCCTGCGCCGGAAGGGCGCGGAGGATATGACGATGCTGCGCAAGGAACAGAATGATCTGCTCACATTGACCGGCCCGGACACGCCAATGGGCGCGATGTTCCGCCGATACTGGATTCCCGCCCTGCTGTCCGAGGAACTGCCGGAGAACGACTGTCCGCCGGTCCGCGTGCAGCTGTTGTCCGAGAAGCTCATCGCGTTCCGCGACACTGACGGCCGCTATGGCCTGATGGATGAATTCTGCGCGCACCGTGGCGTGTCGCTATGGTTTGGCCGCAACGAGGAATGCGGCCTGCGCTGTCCATATCATGGCTGGAAATACAATGTGACCGGCCAATGCGTGGAGATCCCGTCGGAGCCGGAGCGCAGCGGCTTCCGTGCGATGATCAAGCTGCGCGCGTATCCCCTGGTCGAGCGCGGTGGCGTGCTGTGGACCTATATGGGGCCGGCAGAGCACCAATCGGGAATGCCGGAATTCGAGTTCGCGACGGTGCCGCCAGAGCAGACCTATACGTCGAAGCGGCTGCAGTACTGCAACTGGCTGCAGGCATTGGAGGGCGGCATCGACTCCAGCCACGTTTCCTGGCTGCACCGCGATGCGTTTCGCAGCGACCCGTTGATGGTGGGTTCGCGCGGCAATCAGTACAACCTGGGTGATGCTGCGCCCGTATTCGAGGTGGCTGATCAGCCAGCCGGCTTATTCATCGGCGCTCGTCGCAATGCCGAGGATGGCTATTACTGGCGCATCACGCCGTGGTGCATGCCGTCGTTCACCATGATCCCGCCGCGCGGCAATCATCCGGTGCACGGCCACTTTTGGATTCCGATCGACGACCAGAACTGCTGGGCGTGGAGCTTCGACTATCACCCGACGCGCGCGCTTACGGCGGCGGAACTGCAGGCCATGCGTGACGGCAAAGGTATTCACACGCGCACCGTTCCCGGCACCTACATTCCGGTCGCCAATCGCGACAACAATTATCTAATGGATCGTGCGGCACAGAAGGCTGGCACCACCTATAGCGGTGTCGCCGGTATTGCGATGCAGGACGCATCGCTGCAAGAGAGCATGGGGCCAATCATGGATCGCTCCCGCGAACATCTGCTCTCGACGGACAACGGTATCATCATGGCGCGGCAACGGCTGATGCGCGCGGTGCAGGCGCTGCAGAACGGCGAACCGCCGCCAGGCACCGATCCCGCCACGCATCGGGTGCGTTCGGCGGCCGTCGTGCTGCCACGTGATGTGGCGTTCATCGACGCGGCGCACGACGCGCTGACAGCGCGGGCGGGCGTTGCGCCCACATCGGTCTGACTTCAGGAGAGAACGAATGGCGTGGAAACGCATGGTGCTGCAGATCGGCATGGGCACCGACATCCGCGGCGCGGACTACACGAAAGCGGCAGTGCGCGCCTTACGCGATGCGCTGTGGCACAATTCCCTCAGCGTCGCCGATGCCGTCGGCCTGCACGTGGACTCGATGCGGGTCGAGGTCACCATCGGCGTGCCCAAACCCGCCCTGGTCGACAAGACGCAGGTGCTGGCGGTGCTGCCGCACGGCACCGGCACGGTGAACGTCGTCGAGGGCGGACTGGAGATCCCGAACGATGCCGGCACAAATTCGACCGTAATCGCCAATGCAGCCGCCGTCGTGCGGCTGGATGTCTGAGGGAGGGGGTCATGGCAAAGCGCGTGATCCTGGAGATGGGCACCGGCAACGACCTGCATGGCGGGGATTACACCAAGGCGGCATTGCGGGCGGTACAGGATGCACTTCACCACAGTTCGCTGAGCCTGATCCGCAGCTTCGGGTTGGACTCGCGCAAGATGCAGGTGGAGGTGACGATCGGCGTGCAGCACCCTGGCAAGGTGGACGCTGCCGCCGTAAAAGCATCGCTGCCGCATGGAGAAGTAACCGTGAAGGTGGTGAAGGGCGGCCTTGATGTGCCGGACGAAACTTCGAGCGACGTCGCGGTGATTGCCTCCGCCGCCGTTGCGGTGCGGCTCGATCTGCCGCAGGCTGACGCGCAGCGTCATGCCCGTCCTGGGGTTTAACCCGGGGATCACCCGGGCATCTCCGCCCGCAGCTAGAGGGAGAAGTCCAATGGCAAGTTACGAATACACCACGCAGGACGTCGAATATCTCCGCCACGGCGATCGCAAGTTCATGGCGCGGCTGTTCAAGCCGCAGGGCAAGGGACCGTTCCCGGCAATTGTTGAAGTGCATGGCGGGGCTTGGTGCAATGGCGATCTGAATGAATGCCAGATCTATGCCGAGGGCTTTGCCCGCGCCGGGCTGGCGGTTATGGCGATCGATTTCCGCCATGCCGCAGACGGATATCCAACCTCGCTTGCCGACATCAACTATGCGATCCGCTGGGCGAAGGCCCATGCGTCGGAACTGAACACGCGTGCCGATCTGGTCGGCATCGCCGGCCAGTCTAGCGGCGGGCACCTCGGCATGCTGGCGGCGATGCGGCCGAACGATCCGCGCTATGCCGCGATCCAGCTGCCGTCTTCCGCACCCGCCGTCGATGCGACGGTCCGCGCGGTTGCGATGCTGTGGCCGGTGATCAATCCGCTGTCGCGCTATCGCCATGCGCTGAAGGCGCGGGATTCGGCCAATCCGCCGGCATGGGTGGGCAGCATTCCGCAACGGCATGATACGTATTGGAAGACCGAGGCGGCGATGGCCGAGGGCAATCCGATCGCGATCCTGGAGAAGGGCGAGAAGGTGCTGACGCCGCCGGCGATCTGGATTCAAGGTCAGCCGGATGTCGTCCACGACTATCACGACCCGGACTACGCGGGCTCGGAACATGAGCCGCAGCGTTTCGTCAACAACTACCGCAAGGCGGGCGGCGAGATCGATCTGCTGTACGTCGACAACGCGAAGAAGCAGGGAGCCGGATCGTTCGAGCCCGCCGCCGCCTTCTTCCACCGCTACATCAAGATCTGAATCACTCTGTCTCCACGAGGGTAAGCAACCTTCGTGGAGACATTCCGCACTCAGGGCATTTGCGACAGCAGGCGACCGAGGCCCGGCAGCGGTTCGCGCACGCCCATGAGTCTCATCATCGCCCACAGCGCCGCTTGGTTCGTGGTGATCACCGGCTTGCCAAACTCGCGCTCCCAGTCCGGGAGGAACGGCATGGTCGGAAAGTTGCCGCCGGGAACCACTAGGACCTCGATCTCCGGCCGATTGATGCGCGCGAAGGCGTCGCGCGCGTTCTCGGGCCCGAGCTTGCCGATCATGTAGGAGTCGGTTGCGGCGAAACCTTCCAGCGCCACCACTTCGAGGGCAAACTTGCTTTCGTAGTACCGCTTCGCGCGTTCGATGACCGGCGGCGAATACGGCGACACCAGCGCGATGCGTCGTGCCCCGAGCGCCTGCACCGACTGGCCGATCGCCTGCGCCGACGTGATCGCCGGGCAATTCGCGGCTGCGCTCATGCGTTGTGTCACGTTCGCGTCGTAGTCGTCGGCGAACAGGCTGGCCGAGGTCTGCGCCAGACTGATTACCTCGACCTTTGCCGTGCCGAGCAGCTTTGCCTGGTAGTCGATGTCGTCGTCCTTGCTGGGCGCAAATGGTCCCGTGCCGCTGGTCAGCAGCCGACCGACATGAACCTGCAAACTGGTAGGCAGCAGGCGGCTGTACTCGATCTCCACCGTCGTGTTGGTCGACGGAATCAGCACACCGAAATGATGCATCGCACGCTCACTGGTTGGACGCTCGCACGGCGGGAAGGTTAGGGAGCGCTGAGAGAACGAGCAAACTCGGCCAACCGGTCGTACCAGCGCGTCTGATCGGCGGGGGTGAAATGGGCGTTTGCACCGCTTGGGCTTGGGACCAAAAAGCAGTGCGTCGTGCCGATGCGCAACTTCTGCACACCAAGCGCAGGCGGAGCGCCGGTCGGATCCAGCGCGGTCGCGACATGCCGATAGCCAGTAATGCCATGAAAGCAGGCGATGCGCGGTCTGTGCTGTTCGAGTTTCGCCATCAGGTGTGCGACGCCCGCGGCAAGTTCGGATAGCGGCAATTCGCTTGCACGCACACTGGCGCGCTTGGCCACGTCGGAAAAACCAAAGCCGTGCTCCAGCAGCGCCCGATCGTGCTGCGGTTCAAGCTGTGCGACACCCAGAGCACGCCGCGCCGCCTCACTGAGGACAGAGCGCGAAAAGCAAGGCCAAAAGCGGTTGCTGCGCCTGGCAAAGTAGTGACCCTGGGCCACCGAGTAGAGTGACGGATTGATGCCGACGAATACCACGTCGAGGCCACTGCGCAGCAAATCCGGCAACGTGTCTCTCAGCTGCGGCATCCGCCCCCTCGACCTCGTCCGTGCATCCTGACACACTCGCCCCAATCGCGCAGGAGGCGTTCATGAAGGTCGGCGTTTCGTTGAGCATCCTGGCTCAGGCGGGACGGTCGGATGTTGCTGTCTATAAGGAACATCTCGAACTGGGCGATCTTGCCGAGCCGCTGGGTTTCGACTCTATCTTCGCGTTGGAGCACCACTTCACCGGCTATTCGATGTCGCCGGCCCCTGCGCA
>JBKPOG010000114.1:0-3354 GCA_046732975.1 Pseudomonadota bacterium | reverse complement strand
CGAGGAATTCGGGACGATATCCTTTCTCGATGACGTTCCACTCGTTGGCCGGGTAATCGTGAGACGGCGGCCTGAGACGCTTATGACGGATCATCCTGCCTTCTCCTCTGAAGCGATCCACAGGTCAACTTGAGTTCGGCAGTTTTGCACTCAACGGCCTACTTCCCGACCAACTACTCGCTGATAGACGATCTGTGATCCACTTGACAGTAGGTTGCTGTCGATAAGGTTGCACTGATCTCCGTTGGATCAACTGATCCGCCAGTGACCCGTTGTCGTCGGAGTAAATGATGCGCTCTGCCCAATGAACAGATAGGCCGTATGGTCAAGTGCGCTCGTCGCAGCGGGCGTGGCCGCGTGTCAATGCCGTCTTTCGTCTCGCCTAGCAAGAGCCTGCGCTCGCTCTGAGGCGCGGGCATTGCGAATGCGCTGCTGCTCCTGCTGCGCTCCGATCTCTGGTCGCACCATCTTCAAAGGTTCGATGCCCAGCAACTGCGGCTCGCTGACCGCCCGTTCCTGCCCGTCGCCGATCCGCTTGACGCGGTACTGCCAAACCCCGGCCTGTGCCGGCAGCATGCGCGATACCTCGTGAACGTCAGCCGGGCTGTCGGCCGCATGGTGCTGCAAAACCAGCCTGACACGATTGCCGACAGCGAACTTTCACGGTTTCATGACGCGCCTCGAATGAAGGGGCAGGTGACTTCACCGCCGCACGCCATCACCTGTCATGTGACTTTTACGTTGACTGCGGATGTCCTTCCGCGCTGTCCCACCTCGACGTCGAAGCTGATTTTCTGACCATCGTTCAGCCCACTCAGTCCCGCCCGTTCTACGGCGGTGATGTGCACAAACACATCTTTGGAACCATCCTCTGGCTGGATGAAGCCATAGCCCTTCTCGGCGTTGAACCATTTGACCGTACCTGACGGCATCACATCTCTCCGGCTGTCCAGCGGTTCGCGCTGCGCGAACCATAGCGCTTTCTCCAGTCGAAGCCGGGTGCGGCTGTTGCTGCCTGTTCCGGCGATTCTTCCCTGGAAAAGCTCTCAGGCAACTTAAGGGCGGCCGGCCACTCGTTGCAAGGTAACCGGCCAGGGCACCTTCGATATCTGACGGTCCGGTCCTCTGAGAAGAACGAAGCAGCTTTCTCGCCAAAAAAGAACACGATCACTCAGCGAACTGTCGGCCTCTGGTGATCTACCGTGGTCGCCTAGCTACAAGTTCGGCAACGATCGCCAAAATGGTGGTCGCCGGTGAATAGGAGCGCCAAGACCTTGAAGCGCTATGCCGTTGTCCAAGGGTTGCCCCAGCGGTCGGCCTACTTGGTCTTCCGATAATGGATCACCAGGAAGCGCCACGCCTGCATGTTGCCGCCACTCGCAGCGTAGGTTCCGCACTCAAGAATACGACTGAGCAACGTATCCGGAAAAGGGTCGGTCTTCAGAGGCCGCATCGAGCGGGTTGTCTGCATGATCTCGAACAAGTCGAATTCGGGCATTGCCTATGCCTCCCAGCAGTTCGTTCCATCAGACCGCAAGGAGCGTTATCAGTTGGTTGGTCGGGTCGTGTCGCGACTATAATAGCAGCAGGTAAGCTGCCATGGTCAAAGCGCCGGACATGCCCGCACCAACAGATCGGTGGGGCTGTCGCTTCCACATCTGCTTGAGAAAGAACGCGGCCCCGCGTCGAGGCGCTGATCGCGCAGTATACGTGCCCAATCGGGTTGGCATGTAGCGAGCATCTTTCGCACCGGTCTCTCCGCCAACCACGATCCAATCAATGCAACGTCCGAGCCATGGTCGTAGGTCGAGTGATTCAAGAACGGCGTGCAGAGAGCCAATGAATACGCGCCGGTACCCCCAGCAAGATGGTATTCGCCGGCTGCCGCAGCCTTACGGTCCCAACGATATGTGCCTCGTCGCGTTACTTCTCTGTTCCGCACATGCGGCCACCCCATTCTACTCGGCCATACAGGGCATCTTCCTGCGCCTCGGCGTAGAGGTCGATGCTGTAAGCCTCACAGTGGACTGTCGAGCCGGGGCGAGCGCGAGACGGTTGAAACAGGCGTCATTGCCGTTGGCCGCCGGGCCAGGACAACTCGTCTGGCCGAAACCGACGCGGGTCGGCGAACGGGCGTCCCTGATGCGGAGCCTTTGCCATCAGAAAGCGTCGCCGGTTATGGTCCAGAAGCGCCGTAAATTGGGCGCAGCATCGCTAGAGGGGGGTCCAATGCGTATCGCTGCTTTGGCCGTGGTCTTGCTTGTTTGCAGCGCGCTCCCTGGACACTCTCAAACTCGGATCGATTCCATAAGCACGAACTTTCGGTGGCTTGGACCGAATGACAAGATTGTCGTCGAGCGGTATGAAGACCCAAAGGTTGCTAACTAATGTGTCCTGCTATATGTCTCGTGCTGACACCGGCGGCATAAAGGGAGGGCGTGTGCTTCCAGCCTTGCGAGGCATGCCAGCGTTCAATCTCCCGCGACCAGCAACCTGGAAGCACGATCAGCCGGCGCTGTGCGTCCGCTGCTCCGCTACTCGACCCGCACTGCGTATGACCTGACAGCGCGGGCACGCGCGGCTGCCGACGCGACGGAAAATCAACAGATCGCCAACATGAGAGCCGAGGGCAAAGCAATCGGTAGATCGGCCGCGAGCTGGGCATCGACGAGGGCACCTTGCGCTACCGCGGGAAGGCTGCGGAAAAATGGCTTCCGCAGGACGGAGGATCGCCAAGCGCTGCTACAATGGTGCCTGGAGACCGACCGCCGCGATCGGCGGATCAGCTGTGGGCTGGAACGGCGGACCGCCTTCGTTCGATGCGACGCGATGTGGTCGATCTGCCACTGGGTGAGCATGGCGGCCGCGTTTTCAGGACCACCGGCGATGGGCTGCTCGCGGAGTTTCGAGTGCGTTGCTCCTGGAAACTCCCGGGGGACGGAGATGGCTTAAGTTGCGGCGCGGCAATAGGGACAATGATTGAAGCCCAGACCAGACAGTCGCCGCTGGTTGCGGATAGCATGCGATCATCCGACGGCAGAAGGGGTCCCCTAAATCGCGCTGCGCAACCCTGTCCGCAAATATTTCGCATGTTGCTCATTGTAATTTCTGAGGCCCCCTCCGATTTCTGAAGATCGGGCCAGTGAAAACCTCAAAATTGACGCTGACTTGGATGCCATTGAAGGCGCGACAATCGTCGATGGCGTGATCGCTTTGAGCGCAGCTGTTTTATAGCAGCAGCCTTCCGATGAACCGCGAGCTCTCATTACGAGGGTGACGTGAAGGCTGACGGGTTTCTGCTCCTGGCGCTCCATGCCCAGCTGAAGCGATGGCCGCCACGGCGATCCTGGGACC
>JBKPOG010000113.1:0-13018 GCA_046732975.1 Pseudomonadota bacterium | reverse complement strand
AGTGCGCACCGACAAGCAGGCCAAGAAGCAGGACGGCATCAGTTTCCTGCTGGTGCCGATGGACAGCTCCGGGATCACGGTGCGGCCGATCCGCAACATCGATATGGGCGATGAGTTCTGCGAGACCTTCTTCGACGACGTCCGTGTGCCGAAGGACAATCTCGTCGGCCAGATCAACAAAGGCTGGACGATGGCGAAGAACCTGCTGGGGTTCGAGCGCATCGGCTCCGGCTCGCCGCGCCAGTCGTCGTATGCGCTGTCGCGGCTGCGCCTGCTCGCGGAGCGGATGGGCGTATGGGACGAAGAGTGGTTCCAGGATCGTTACACGCGCCTGCGGCTGGACCTAGAGGACCACAAGTCGCTGTACAGTGAATTTGTCGCCCGGGTATACCGGGGCGAGGCGCTCGGCCCGGATGTTTCAATGCTTAAGATACACCAGACGGAGCTCTACCAGCGCATCACCGAGACGATGCTGGAGGTCGCCGGTGAGCACGGGGGCCAGTTCGGAGAGCTAGATGGCAACCGTGAGTTGAACCCGGCCGGGCTGTTCATTCAGTCTCGGCCTTCGACGATCTACGCTGGCTCGAATGAAATTCAGCGCAATATTCTGGCGAAGAACGTTTTGGAATTGCCTTAATCCAGATTGGCGTCCCGGCTGATGGCGGAAGGCAGTAGATGACGGTTTGGCGTATCCGCAATGCATTGACCTTGCGCGAACCCGCGTCCTATCGTCGCGGCTGAAACCAAACACCGGGGCGCCACGAAGCCGGCCCCACCCTTGGGAGGGCCGCCTAACGTGGAAGACGCTGCGCGCCTCTTGCAGCTAGTCGTCAATGGGGCGGCCGCCGGCTGCATCTATGGCCTGATCGCTCTCGGGTTCGTCTTGATCTACAAGGCGACCGAGATGATCAACTTCGCCCAGGGCGATATTATGATGCTGGGCGGGTTCTTTGCGTTCGCGCTGATCGCGCATTTCGGTCTGAACTACTGGGTCGGCGCGCTGCTCGCCATCTTGCTGACCGCTGCATTCGGATTCGCATTGGACGCAGTGATCCTGCGCCGCGTCATCGGCCAGCCCCAATTCGCGGTGGTGATGCTGACTCTGGGTCTCGGATTCATCTTCCGCGCTTATGCCGGCATTATCTGGGGATATGATTCCGTCGGCTTCAACACCCCGTTCACCAATCGCACGGTGAACCTGAGCGGCCTTGTTCTGGGGCAGGACAACGTCTCCATCATCGTCGGTACGGTGCTGTTGTGCGGCGTGCTGTACGTCTTCTTCAGCCGCACGCGACTGGGCATAGCGATGCAGGCTTCGTCGCAGAATCAGCTCGCCGCGTACTACATGGGCATCCCGGTGCGCACGGTGTTTTCGCTGATCTGGGCGATCAGCGCCGGCGTCGCGGCAGTGGCCGGCATCCTGCTCTCCCCGGTATCGATGATCGACGTCAACATGGGATTCCTCGGCATCAAGGCATTCGCCGCCGCCGTACTCGGCGGTTTCGGCAGTATTCCGGGTGCGCTGGTCGGTGGTGTGGTCATTGGCATCGTCGAACAGCTGGCCGGCTATTTCCTGCCGGCCGGCTTCCAGGAGGTCACCTCGAATGTCGTGCTGCTGGCGACGCTGATCCTGCGTCCGCAGGGCCTGTTCGCGGAAATTGCCGGCAAGCGAGTCTGATCGATGCGATATCTGTTCAAGACCGATTATCGCCAGGACCTGACCATATGGCGCCACCGCGGCGACCTATTCTGGTACGGTCTGTTGTGCATCGCTTTGCTGGCGATCCCGTTCGTGCTGAGCGAGTTCTATGTCGGCGAGCTCGGCGGCGTATTCATCTTTGCGGTTGCCGGCGTCGGGATGATGCTGCTCGCGGGCTACACCGGGCTGATCAGCCTGGGCAACGCCGCGTTTCTCGGCATTGGCGCTTACACCAATTCGATCCTGCTCGCGCATGGCGTGCCGCTGCTGATCAGCCTACCGGTATCCGGCCTGTTCACCGGCTTGTTCGGCATCGCCATCGGGCTGCCGACATTGCGCATGAGTGGTCTGTATCTCGCCATCGCCACGCTGGCATTCGGCTCCATCGTGGGCACGGTTTTTCAGAAGTGGGACGCCGTCACCGGCGGCTTCGACGGATTTCCGGTACCGGAACCCTATATCTTCGGCATTCCGATCCAAAGCGCGACTGGCGTCTACTATCTCTCGCTCGCCGTGCTGGTCATCGTGCTATGGCTGTCAGCGAACCTGCTGCGCACTCCGCTCGGTCGCGCCATGGTGGCAATCCGCGACAGTGAGATCTCGGCGCAGAGCATGGGCATCCATTTGGCGCGCTACAAGACGTTCGCGTTTGCGATCAGCGCCTTCATCACGGGTCTGGCCGGAGCGCTGTTCGCGCACTACGTGCGCTTTCTGGCGCCTGACGCGTTCGACGTGCTGCTGTCCGTGCAGTTCGTCACCATTGTCTTCGTCGGTGGCCTGGGCTCGCTGCACGGGGTCATCTTCGGTGCGCTGTTCGTGCGTCTGTTGCCGCAATTCATCGCCATCATGCGCGATGATCTCCCATTTGGCATCGGCCGCATGCCAGGCCTGGAGCCCTCACTGTTTGGCTTGGTCCTGGTGCTGGTGATCCTGTTCGAACCCGGCGGCATCTATGGTCGCTGGATCAAGATCAAGCACTGGTTCCAGGCCTATCCGCTGAAGCGCCGCAGCAGCTTTCGCCGGCAGAAATCCTACGCCCGTTCGGAGCGCCTGCGATGAGCCTGTTTCGCGCCGAAGATATCGCCATCCGTTTCGGCGGTATCCGCGCGGTCGACGCGGTGAGCTTCGATGTGCAGCCCGGCGAAGTGTTCTCGATCATCGGCCCGAACGGCGCCGGCAAGACGACCATCTTCAACCTGATCAGCCGCATCTATTCGCCGACATCTGGCCGACTGATCTTTCAGGACCAGGACATCACCAACGTCCCAGCGTATCGTATTGCTGGGCTGGGCATTGCGCGCACATTCCAGAACATCGAGCTGTTCGCCAATGCGACTCTGCTGCAGAACCTGCTGATCGGGCGGCATTGTCACTCGACCGTCGGCGTGTTGTCGGAACTTGTCTTCACCCCCGCGGTACGGCGCGAGGAACTGCAGCACCGCGAAAAGGCGGAAGAGGTCATCGCCTTCCTCAGTCTGGAGCGCTATCGCGACACGCTGATCGCCAATCTGCCCTATGGCGTACGAAAGGTGGTCGAACTTGGCCGGGCGCTTTGTGTCGAGCCAAAACTGTTGCTGCTGGACGAACCATCCTCGGGTCTCAACGTCGAGGAAACCGAGGGGATGGGATTCTGGATCGAGGACATCAAGAAGGATCTCGGCGTCACCGTGATCATGGTCGAACACGATATGAACTTGGTGCGCATGGTGTCAGATCGGGTGATGGCGCTGAACTACGGCAAGGTTATCGCGCTCGGCACACCGGATGAGGTGCAGAACCATCCCGAAGTTGTGCGGGCCTATATCGGGGGCGAGGCATGAGCGCTTCTGCGTCGTTGCTTGACGTCACCGCGATCGAAACCTTTTACGGCCCGATCCAGGCTATCCGTGGCGTCAGCCTGCAAGTGGCGCAGGGCCAGATTGTTACCGTGCTTGGTGCGAACGGTGCCGGCAAGACGACCGTGCTGCGCACCGTCTCCGGTGTGCTCGATCCGGAGCGCGGCTCCGTGAAATTCGAAGGCAAGGAGATCGGCCACCTGCCACCGGACCGCGTCATGCGTCTTGGTATCTGTCATGTACCGGAAGGCCGCGAAACCTTTCCCTTCCTTACGGTGTACGAGAACCTGTTGATGGGCGCCTATACGCGCCACGACAAAGACGAGGTGCATCGCGATCTCGAGCTATGCTTCGGCTATTTTCCGGTCTTGAAAGAGCGGTCGCATCAGCGAGCCGGCCTGCTCTCGGGCGGCGAACAGCAGATGCTGTCGATCAGCCGTGCTCTGATGGGGCGGCCAAAGCTGCTGTTGCTGGACGAGCCGTCGCTCGGCCTGTCACCCCTTCTGGTGACTCAGATCTTTCGCATCATTCGCCGGATCAATGACGAGCAGGGCGTCGCCATTTTGTTGGTGGAACAGAACGCTCATATGGCACTACGCACGGCACAGTTCGGCTACGTGCTGGAGGTGGGACGCATCGTATTGGCGGATGACTGCGCCAAATTGATGCAGAGCGACGCGATCAAGGAGTTCTATCTGGGCCAGAAGGACTCTGGCGTCCGCGGGCAAAGGCGATGGAAGAGGAAGCGGCTGTGGCACTGAACCCGGCAAGCATACCGGCGGTCCTCGCGACGCATGTAACAGCACACGCTGGCGAGATCGTGCTGCGGAAGAAGGACCGTGGCATCTGGAAGGCCATCAGCTGGGCCGAACTTGGCGCCCGCGTGCGCGAAGTGACCTCTGGTCTGACAAAGATGGGCTTTCAGCCGGGTGACGTCGCCTGTGTGCTGGCAGAGACCCGCCCGGAGTGGGTATATGTCGACCTCGGAATCCTTGCCGCGGCCGGAGTTTCCGGTGGCATCCAGCCTGACAGCGACGCGGAGCAGCTCGGACAGGTTCTGCGCGACTCCCGCTGTCGATTACTGTTTGTGGAAAACGAGGAACAACTCGACAAAACGCTGCTCATTCGTGACCGCTGTCCTGCGCTGCAACGCATCGTTATCATCGACATGAAAGGCCTGCGTGACTTCACCGACCCGATGTGTGTCAGCCTCGCCTCATTCGTGACCTCTGGTCGCGAAGCGGCACCTGTTGCCATCGCCGCCGAGCAGCCGGCCGTTCTGCTTGTACGAGGCGGCAATCTGCAGACGCTGAGTCACGGTGAAACGATGAGTCTGATCGCCGATGCACGGACAAAGCTGCCGCTGCGCCCGAACGATGAACGCCTTGCACTGCTGCCAATGAGCGAGGTCATGGAGCGCATCCTTGGCCTTTACCTTTCGCTTGAGGCACGCGTTATCAGCAATTATCTCGAGAACCCCGACACGGCTGTTGAGAACCTGCAGGAATTGCAGCCAACGGTACTCGCAACTGATGCACGCATCTGGCAAATTCTGCGCGATCGGATCGAGGCTGCTGCGGCCAGTGCCACGCATCTTCAGCGCATGCTGTATCGCTGGGCAATCGCGGTGGCAGCCAAGCGTGGACCGATCGCCTGGCTGGCGCGCGCTACTGTGCTGCGTTCGGTCAAACGTGAGATCGGCCTCGGCCGGCTACGCGTCGCGTATGCAGGTGGTGCTCGGTTGTCACCGGAGAGCGAACGCTGGGCCACTGGTCTAGGCATAAACATCCGACACGTCGACGGCAAGGCGACGCAGGGCACCGCCTTGGACGAACAACGGTATCAGGCCCTGAAAGAAGCAGCTTACGGCACGTAAGGAAGGAACTAATCGATGCGTAGCAGGCTACTCGCGGCGGTATTCGTTGCCGCGCTGATCGCCCCCGCCATGGCGGCGGACAGTGTTCGTGGGGTGACGGACAACGAAATCGTCATCGGCACCTACACCGATCTGTCCGGCGTGACGGCGATGTGGGGTGTCAACAACTCCAATGCCTGGCGCATGGTGTTCGACGAGACCAACGCCGCAGGCGGCATCAACGGTCGCAAGATCAAGTACATCGTCGAAGACAACCAGTATCAGGTGCCGCGCTCGGTGCAGGCCGCCAACAAGCTGATCAATCGCGACGGCGTGTTCATGATGGTCGCCAATGGCGGCACGCCGATGAACAATGCCACCATGCCCGAGCAGCTGGCGAAGGGTGTGCCGAATGTATTCCCGCTGACCTCGGCACGCTCGATGTACGAGCCGCTGCACCACCTGAAGTTCGGATTGGCCAGCTCCTACTACGACCAGATGCGTGCGGGCGTGAAGCTGTTCGTGGAACAGCGTGGCAAGAAAACGATCTGCGCCATGTCGGAGGATACCGACTTCGGCCGTGACGTGATGGCGGGTGCCAAAGACCAACTCTCGGCAATGAACCAGAAGCTGGCAGCCGAGACATTGCACAAGCCTACGGACACAGATTTCAGCGCCTCTGTTGCGCGGCTTCGCGATGCCAACTGCGACCTCATCCTGGTCGGAGGCATCGTGCGCGATTCCGTGCAGATCATCTCCGCAGTGCGTAAAACCGGTTGGAACGTCGATATGCTCGGCCAGGCGGCAAGCTACGATGAGGCGGTGGCAGAAGTGCCGGGGGGGATTACCGAAGGCTTTTTCTCGATGACGCCGGTACTGTACGTCGCTGCCAGTAGCGAAAGCCCAGAGGTGGCCAAGTTTGCTGAAAAGTACAAGAAGGACTTTGGCAAGGAGCCGAACTTCGCCGCCCAGATCGGCTACACCGGCGCGCAGCTTGTCGTTCAGGCGCTCAGGAACGCTGGCAAGGACCTGACAACAGATAGCTTTGTCACCGGCATGGAAAGCGTCAAGGATTGGCACGACATATTCGGCTCACCGCCGATGACCTTCAGCGCGACCAAGCACCAAGGTTCGAACGAGTCCTTCTTGTGCGTCGTGAAGGGCGGCCACTGGGTTCCTGTCAGCACAACGCCTGTTGGGTACTGAACGGTCTATTACAGTGATGGTCGGGCTTGGCCCGACCATCCGCCCCAAAGGAAAGGAGGTTCTTACTGCACTGTCACAAGCCGAGGGACAGCGCGGGACTATCGACATAATCGGCGAGGGAGTAGGGACGTATGCGCAACGTGTTCTTGGCGGCGGTTGCAGCCGTCGCACTCACGGTCCCGGCCACGGCGGGAGAGAAACCCCGTGTTACTGACAACGAAATCGTCATCGGTACCTACACTGACCTGTCCGGCGTGACGGCGATGTGGGGCGTCAACAACACCAATGCCTGGCGCATGGTGTTCGACGATGCCAATGCCGAAGGTGGCATCAACGGGCGCAAGATCAGATATGTCGTGGAAGACATGCAGTATCAGGTGCCACGCGCCGTGCAGGCGGCGAACAAACTGATCAACCGCGACAACGTCTTCATCATGGTGGCCAACGGCGGCACACCAATGAACAACGCAACGATGCCGGAGCAGATCGCCAAGGGCGTGCCCAACATTTTCCCGCTGACCGCGGCGCGCTCGATGTATTACCCTCTCAACCACATGAAGTTCGGCTACGCCGCGTCGTACTATGACATGGAGCGTGCCGGGGTGAAGTTGTTCGCCGAGAAATACGGCAAGAAGCATATATGCGCCATGTCGCAGGATACGGATTTCGGCCGCGACGTGATGGACGGGGCGCGCGATGAGCTGAAGGCGCTGAATATGCAACTTATCTCCGAGACGCTGCACAAGCCGACTGACACCGACTTCAGCGCTTCGGTCGCGAAGCTGCGCGACGCAGGTTGCGATCTTGTGCTACTCGGCACGATCGTGCGCGACACGGTGCAAATTGTCTCTTCTATCCGCAAGTCCGGCTGGAATGTGGACATTCTCGGCAACATAGCCATCTATGACCAGGCGGTGGCCGAAGTGCCTGGTGGGGTGACCGAAGGCATTTACACGACAACGTCGGTTATCTTCGCCGAGCCTGGTGATCCGCGCCCCGCGGTGCGGGACTTCGCGACAAAGTACGAAAAGCAGTTCGGGCATGCGCCCAATTTCGCAGCCGAGGTTGGCTATTCCGCGGCGCAACTGGTAGTGCAGGCATTGCAGAAAGCCGGCCGTGACCTCACGGCAGAGAGCTTCATTAGCGCGCTTGAGAGCATCAAGGACTACAAAGACATTTTTGGCTCACCGACCATGAGCTTCAGCGCGACCAAGCATCAGGGCTCGAATGAGGCCTTCCTGGCTCAGGTGAAGAACGCCCACTGGGTGCAGGTCGGCACCGAATCCTACGGGTATTGACCCATTCGCGAGGTGGAGGCCTCACAAGGTCTCCACCTCCAGCGGAAACAGCGCGTCTGGATCAGGCGTGTGCAGCAGGTGGTACACGTTGAATCGGTAAGCTGGCCCGAGTGAAACCTCGGGTGGTGTGAACGGAAACGCCAAATTGCCAGCGGTTGACAGCCGTCCAGCATAACCGTGATGCAGCAGATACTGTTTCAACGTGCGCACCACCTCGGCCGCCCGATCGGCCGTGGGCGCAATGCACTCGCCCATGATGAACACCTCGCCCGGCAATGCTTCTCCGGCTGGTGCCGCCATGCGGACGCCATCTACGCCATAGATGCGAAACCGCAGCGTATAATCCTCGGGCGCGTCTTCGCACACCAGGTCGCGCACCACGGTTGCCACCGCCGGCAGGATGTCGCGGTGCTGCGCGATAAAGCGTGGATCAGCCGCGCCGGCCAGCAGCACCGCTCGCTCACCGATCCGTCGTGCACCCTCGATCTTCACACACGGACCGCTGGACGCATGCCATCTGGCTCCGGCGACACGGCAGCGTCTGTCGTCAACGGCAGAATACTCGGCACCGCTCAGGTCGAGCCGGCCTTCCGGTTCATATACAGTGTACGGGTCCGCCTGCTCATAGAGGCTGTGCGCCGCGACCGATACCGGCGTAGCGCGTCGCTGCTCCGCCATGCTCTCCAGCACAAAGCCATCATCATCAAGTGTCGCAAGGATTGAATCACGTCCGCCCGGCAGACAGCACAGCGAGGCGCACTCGATGATCTTCGCCATGTGCACCGACAACCCGATCGGGAAATCCAGCATCGTCGGCAACGAGGCAAAGATCGCCGTGTCGCAGGCACGGCCGGCGATCAGTACATCGATATCTTCGGCCAGTGCGCGGCGGAACGGGCCCATGCCCATCTGCCCGACAATGTGTGCCGCCTCCGTCACCTCCTCCTCGGTCAAAGTGGGCATGTCGTCGATGCCGGTTACCGCGCCGGCGCGCACCGCTGCGCGCAATCCGTCGCGCGACAGATCGGCGCGCAGCACACCCATGCGGAAGTGCAGTCCCTCTGCACGCGCGATTTCGCGGATGATGGCGAGTGTCGCGTCCAGATGCGGCGCCGCGCCCGCGGAGCCAGCCGAGCCGATCACCAACGGCACATCAATCGAACGCGCACCGAGCAGCACCTTGCGCAGGTCGCGTCGCGTCGCCGCTGGTGCCGTCGCCATCTCGCCTTTACCGAGATAAGTGGGCCCGATATCGATCGAGCCCATGTCGCAGCCGATCAGGTCCGGCTTACGCGCCAAACCTGCATTGAAGGCCGGAGTGGGAATGCCGTAGCCGAGTTGTCCCGATGCGCCCAGAAATCTCATCGGTCGCCGGTCGCGGCGCACCTCCTCAAGGATGCGTGTCGAGGCGCTCATACCTCCACCTCCAGCAAAGGTGCATGCTGCTGAGCCCCGTAGACGTCGCGATCACCCGGGTCGCCTGCCATGATCGGCCGCGCCAGTACGATCTTGATCGCGCGCCCGGCAGGATAGGCAATTACCGTCACATCGCTGGCTGCCACACCGTAGCGCGCGCCGATGTTCTCCCGGCTAAGTGACGGCGATTGCGCCACCCGCTGATAATCGGCATCAGTAGTGAACATCAGGTCCAGCGTCAGGCGGCGAGGGCCCGCATTCTTGCTGCGGATCACCTGGGCAATGTCGGCAAGTTTCATGAGAACCTCCGCCGCAGAAATGCAAGAACGTCGTTGGCGCAGCGATCTGGCGCAATGTCGCAAATGTTGTGCGGCAAGCCTTCATAGGCGATCAGCTCGCAATCGGGGATCTTCGACCGCATGATCTCGTAGTTCTGCGTACTGCCCACGGTCTCCGCACCCGGCATCACCAGCAGTGTCGGACACTGGATGCGCGGCAGCTCGTCCGCCCACCACAAGGTAGTCATCAGCCCGACGAAGCGGCCGATATACGCCGTGTCGTTCTTGGCGGCCTCGTCGAGGAACCATTCTATATGGCCTTGGTCATGGCCTGGAGGAAAGCGATCTTCAATGGTCGCAGCGAGGAAGTTGCGCAGTCCCTCACGCGCCACACGCGGCAGCCAGGTATGCGCCCGACTATTTTTCAGCCCTGGCGTTGATCCGAACAACATCAGGCTCCGCACGCGGTCCGGCGATGTCATCGCCATGTTTTGCGCCACGTACCCACCGGCCGAATTGCCAACGATATGCACGGGGCCGCAGCCCAGGTGGTCCAGCAGTTCGTGCACATCCTGCACAAGGCGGCCCATCGACAGCGACGGCTCCGCCGGTGGCACCTGAGATTCACCGTGCCCCCGCAGGTCCATGCGTACGACGCGGTGGTGACGGGCGAGCACCGGTACCGCGGCATACCAGCGTCTGGACGAACCCATCGCTGCATGCAACAGCAATAAGGTCTGCGGCGAGCGCCATGGATCGGTGAAGTCATCGATCCCAAAGGAGATGCGATTGCCGTCGCTGGCTGTGAAACTATCCATCCAACGCGATCCTTTCGTCATCCAGCAGAAGCGGAAGTCCGCTGATCATGCTGGCCTGTGCAATTCGGCGCGTGGGCGCGTAACCGTGCGTCTGCCTGCCTTGAACACGGCAAGCGGATGGCAGATCTCCGCAACCGCCTGCTCCGGTGTTGTTGCGTCCAGCACGACGACGTCGGCGGGATTGCCAAGCCTGATGCCGTAGTCCTTCAGGTTCATCAACCGTGCCGAACGCTCGGTCAGCATCGCGAAGCACTCGCGCAATCGCCCTGCTCCGCTGATCTGACAGACATTGGCCTGCAAATTTGCCATGCGCAGCAGCGATGCGTCACCGAATGGTGTGAACGGGTTCAGGACGTTGTTGGTGGAGAGCGAACAATTCACGCCATGCTCCACCAACAGGTTGAGATCCGCCACTCCGCGTCGGACGTTGTACTCCTGATCGCGCCCCATCATAAATAGTTCGGTAGCAGGCAGTACAGTCACCGCCACGCCCGCATCGGCGATGCGTCGCGCCAAGGGGCGCAGCTCCGCAGGCGGCATGGTGGACAGCTTGCACATATGGCCGACAGCTACCCGGCCTCCAAGGCGGTATTTATCCGTCAGCTCGCACACCAGGTGAATGTCCATCTGCTCTGGCGAATTGCCCGAGTCCAGATGCATGTCGATGTCCACATCGAATTCACGCGCCATTTGGAAGATCCGATGGATCTGCCCGGCATGGTCGGGATCATAATTCGGTGCGGCGCCGATGACACGTGCGCCACGTCTCAGAGCTTCGACCAGCAGAGCGTCAGCGCGTGAATTGTTGGTCAGCCCCTCCTGCGGGAAGACGCAGACCTCGATGTCGATCGCCCAGGCATAGTCGTGGCGCAATCGCTCAATCGCTTCAAAGCTGCGCATCTCCACGCCGCCATCGAGCTCCAGATGCGTGCGCATGCGCGTGGCGCCATGCTTGATGCACTTCTCCAACGTGCGGCTGGCGCGCTGATAAACGTCCTCGACAGTGAATGTCTGCTTCACCGCGGCGACGCGTTCCATGGAATTGGCCTCGCGCCCTTGCTCAGGTGGGCAGCGGTCGATGATGTTGGATTTGTCCAGGTGGATATGGGTCTCGACAAGACCGCCGCAGACGAGGCAGCCGCTAGCGTCATGCTCCGGCCCATCCGCCGCCAACGCGGCTTCGATCGCCACAATGCGCCCGCCGGCGACGCCAATGTCCACCGCCGGGGCATCCGGCGCATGCGACAACCTGGCATTGCGGACGATCAGGTCCATGACGATCCCCTCCCGTGTCGCGCGATGCTGGCGCGCCGGTAGAGGTGGCGCAATCCCTACATTTTGCGCGGTGTCACGTTCCAGATCTCCTCGGCGTATTCACGGATAGTGCGATCCGAGGAGAACCAGCCGACGTTGGCCGTGTTCAGCACGCTGGAACGCCACCACGCATGCCTGTTGTGCCAACGTGCAGCGACCCGGCGTTGCGCGGCCACATAGGCCGCGAAATCCGCCGTCACCAGAAAGTGGTCGTTGCCGGTCAGCTCATCGACCAGTTCACGGTAGCGCTGAGGCTCTTCGGGGCTGAACACTCCATAAGCAATCGCATCGAGCACCTGCTGAAGGGCCGGCTGAGCGGCGATTGTCTCGCGGGCCCCAGGGCCACGTCGCCGGCGCTCGGTCGCTTCCTCGGCTGTCAGCCCGAAGATGAAGATATTGTCCTCACCCACGCGCTCGCGGATCTCGATGTTGGCGCCGTCCAGCGTGCCAATTGTCAATGCGCCGTTCAGCGCCAGCTTCATGTTGCCGGTCCCGGACGCTTCCATTCCCGCAGTAGAAATCTGTTCCGACAGATCAGCCGCTGGAATGATCGCCTCGGCCAGGCTCACATTGTAGTCCGGGATAAACACCACCTTCAGCATGCCGCGCAGCACGGGATCATTATTGATCACCCGCGCCACGTCATTGATCAGCTTGATGATCAGCTTGGCTCGGTAGTAGCTCGCCGCCGCCTTGCCGGCAAAAATACGGACTCGCGGCACCCAGTCGTGGGTCGGATGCGCCCGGATCTCGTTCGACAGCGCGATCGTCTCCAGAATGTTCAGCAACTGACGTTTATATTCGTGGATGCGCTTGACGTGAACGTCGAACAGCGCCTGCGGATCGAGTGTGATCTGTAGCCGCTCCTGTACCAGATCGGCCAACACCTGCTTGTTCGTAAGCCGAATGGCCGCGAAGCGTTCGTGCACGGACGTATCGTCGGCAGCCTTAGCGAACTCACTCAGTGCATCCGCATCGTCCAGCAGCCGCTCGCCAACCACGTCGGTCAACAGTGCCGTGAGCTGTGGATTGGCGCCGAACAGCCAACGACGCAGCGTGATGCCGTTGGTTTTGTTGACGATACGGTCTGGATAGAGCCGGTGCAGGTCGCGGAACACCGTCTGGCGCATAAGCTCGGTGTGCAACGCGGATACGCCGTTGACCTTGTGCGAACCCAGGAAGGCAAGCGAGCTCATGCGCACCCGCCTTCCCGCGTTGTCATCGATCAACGACAAGTCCGCCAATGGCGGCCCGTCATTACGCGGCAAGGCGCAGACAGCATCGAGGTGGATTCGATTG
>JBKPOG010000112.1:0-30695 GCA_046732975.1 Pseudomonadota bacterium | reverse complement strand
GCGTCGGCAGCGGAGCAGGCTCTGGGCAACAAGGACGGGATAAGGTTTCCGGAGGACCCAGCAGCGGAGCCCTGGCCACCGATGCGTGCGGGCACCGGGCTGTGAGTGCGCTGCACTGGCTGAGCGCTGCCGAGGCAGCGCAGGAATTCGGCACCCGTCGCCTCTCACCGGTCGAACTGCTGACGGCAATCTTGGCGCGGATCGAGCGGCTGGATCCGAAATTGCACGCCTTCATCCGGCTCGACGCGGATGCCGCGATGGCCGCCGCGCGGACGGCCGAGAAAGAACTCGCCGCGGGCCGGATTCGCGGACCACTGCATGGCATTCCGGTTGGCATCAAGGACATCATCGACGTCGCGGGCCTGCCGACCACGTGCCATTCGAAGATTCTCGTCGACACGGTCGCGGCCGCTGATGCGGCGGTGATCGCCAAGCTTCGCGCGGCCGGTGCGATAATCCTAGGCAAGCTATCGACGCATGAGTTCGCCATCGGTGGCCCAAGCTTCGATCTGCCGTTTCCGCCGGCGCGCAACCCCTGGAACCTCGACCACCATCCAGGCGGTTCCTCATCCGGCTCAGGTGCGGGCGTCTGCGCCGGACTGTTCCCGCTGGCGCTCGGTTCCGACACCGGTGGCTCGGTACGCAATCCCGCGTCCTGCTGCGGCATCGTCGGGCTGAAGCCGACCTACGGCCTCGTGTCGCGGCGTGGCGTTTTCCCGCTGTCGTTCACGCTGGACCACGTAGGCCCGATGACGCGCACTGTGGCAGACAATGCGCTGCTGCTGGATGCGATCGCCGGCCACGATCCGGCTGATCCTGGCAGTTCCGCAAGCGGTGCGCGCTACTTCGGCCGTATGCTGGACCGCGGCGTGCGCGATATGCGCATCGGCTTCGTGCGGCATTTTCATGAAGTCGACAAGCCGGCTCATCCTGAGGTGACCGCGGCGGTCGAAGATGCCGCCCGTGTGCTGCAGGCCGAAGGTGCCCAGGTGCGCAGCGTGACGCTCCCCTCGCTCAATGAGTTCGCCGCGGTGAACCGGGTCATCCTGTGCAGCGAGGCGTGGTCGATTCACGCGCCCTGGCTACGTTCGCGTCCCGGCGATTACGGCCAGTTAGCGCGACAACGACTGTTGCCGGGCGCGTTCATGAATTCCGGTGATTACGTCGGCGCGCAACGCCGGCGACAGCAGATGATCGCCGCGGTCGAGGAGGTGTTTCGCGACTTCGACGCGCTGATTTGTGCGAGTTCGATGGACCCGGCGAGCCGGATCGAGGATGCTGCGGAGACGTTGCGCACCTATCCGCGGCAGGCGCGGACGCCGTTCAACGTGACCGGGCATCCTGCGCTGGCGATGATGGCGGGCCTGTCGACTAGTGGACTGCCGCTGTCGGTTCAGTTCGTCGGTCGCTACTTCGAGGACGCGGCTGTGCTGCGCGTCGCGGCAGCATACGAACGTGGCACCGAATGGCATAGGATGCGGCCGCCGATTGGCTGACGCGTGGGCCGGAAATTGTCCACGGAATCGCGGGCGTCACACGACGTCCGGTCGAGATCGTTTCGCGCAAAAGCAACAGGTGCCTCATGCCGGGTGAGGGATTTGAACCCCCGACCTTCGGTTTACAAAACCGCTGCACTACCACTGTGCTAACCCGGCAGATATTTCGGGCATCAGTGGCTTAGCGCTGCAAGAAGCACTCGCAAACGCTTACTTTGCCACATTGCGTTGCACCGAATACGCTGAGTCGCGTTCTCCTGCAACTCTTTGGACAGCAAATTAGCTGCAAAATGTACCGCGTATGCCGTGGCAGAGTTCCAGAGCTCTGAGGCGCGTTTTATCCCAGACCCGAATGTCGAACGCGCTTTGCTGCCCTCGATTGGCAAAGGACAGGAAAAGCTCGACCTCAAAGCACATGCACTGCTGCTGCTCGCTTCTATTCGCCTGAAAGGTCGGAGAGCTTCTGCGTGCGCGGACCTGAGATCTGCGCGCGAAAACAGTTGAGCACGGGCCGGACGGGATTCAGAGCGTCACGCAGCGTTTCGAAATGCTGGATCTGATACGGCGGCTCCTCGAAATGACCAGCCCTGAAAGGCAATCGCGGGGCAGATGGATAAGGTGGCTCAGCCTGACACCAGGTCCTGTCGTGATCACCACGCAGCCGATACAGATTGGGATCGTCAGATCGCCGTGCGCTAACATAGGCCGTCGTTACATTCATCGACAACTGCCCGTTCTGCCGGCCCGAGCGACCGCGGCGGAAACCTGAGCAGGGTCTCGGTAGCGGTCTACCTTTATTGCGGCGAGCTGCAGGGCATTTCAGTCCAGCTTCGTTGCAAAACCGTTTACAGACGGCGGCAAGCCCGAGTGAGCTACTTGCTTCCACTGGCGCATCATGGTCCAAGCCCTCGGACCATGTCCGGGGGCGGACCTCTGGACGCTGTTTGTCCGGAAAACACATGCAAGCTGATTTGCCCGATCCTGCCAGCAATCCTTCACTGGCCGCCGAGCGTGTGCTGATCTTGGACTTCGGCAGCCAGGTCACGCAGCTGATCGCCCGACGCCTGCGCGAGTCTGGTGTTTATTGCGAGATCTGGCCATTCAATGTCGACGCCCAGCGGATTCGCGACTGGCGACCGCGTGGCATCATCCTGTCGGGTGGGCCGGCCAGCCTGACCGAGGGCGCATCGCCTCGCGCCCCACAATGTGTGTTCGAGGCGGGGGTGCCGGTGCTGGGCATCTGCTACGGCATGCAGACGATGTGCGACCAGCTGGGCGGCAAGGTGCAGGGTTCCGACCACCGCGAATTCGGCCGCGCGTTCGTCGATCTGAGCGATGATTGCGTGCTGTTTCAAGGCGTGTGGCACAAAGGCGGTCGCGAGCAGGTATGGATGAGTCACGGCGACCGTGTGACGCGTCTGCCGCCAGGCTTCCGCCCGGTCGCGGTCAGCGACGGCGCGCCGTTCGCTGCCATCGCCGATGACGCGCGACGGTTCTATGGCCTGCTGTTCCACCCTGAAGTCGTGCACACGCCGCATGGTGCCGCTCTGCTGCGTAATTTCACGCACGCAGTCCTGGGTCTGTGCGGCACCTGGACAATGGCCGGGTTTCGCGCCACCGAAATCGCTCGCATTCGTTCCCAGGTTGGCGCGGATCGGGTGATCTGCGGTTTGTCTGGTGGCGTCGACTCCTCGGTGGCTGCGATGCTGATTCATGAGGCGATCGGCGAGCAGCTCACCTGCATCTTCGTCGACCACGGCCTGCTGCGCGAAGGCGAGGCTGAGGAGGTGGTAACTACCTTCCGTGACCGCTTCAACATTCGCCTTGTCCATTGCGATGCGTCAGAGCTGTTTCTCGGTGCGCTGGCCGGCGTCACCGACCCGGAACAAAAGCGCAAGACGATCGGCCGCCTGTTCATCGATGTGTTTGAGGAAGAGGCACGCAAGCTTGGCGGTGCCGACTGGCTGGCACAGGGCACGTTGTATCCGGACGTGATCGAGAGCGTCAGCTTCGCCGGCGGTCCGTCAGTGACGATCAAGTCGCACCACAACGTCGGCGGCCTGCCCGAGCGGATGCGGATGCAGCTGGTCGAGCCACTGCGTGAGCTGTTCAAGGACGAAGTGCGCGCGTTGGGGCGGGAGCTGGGATTGCCCGACAGCATCGTGGGCCGCCATCCGTTTCCAGGTCCCGGGCTGGCAATTCGCATACCTGGTGCGATCACCCGCGAGAAGTTGGCACTCTTGCGCAAGGCGGACGCGATCTTCCTCGAGGAGATCCGCGCAGCCGGATTGTACGATGCGATCTGGCAGGCGTTTGCGGTGCTGTTGCCGGTGCGTACCGTTGGAGTAATGGGGGATGGGCGCACCTATGATCATGCCTGCGCTTTACGCGCGGTAACCTCGACCGATGGCATGACGGCAGACGTGTATCCGTTTGATGCAGCGTTCCTGATACGTGTGGCCGGCCGGATCGTAAACGAAGTGCGAGGCATCAATCGTGTGACCTACGATATTACCAGCAAACCACCGGGGACGATCGAGTGGGAATGAGGAGTGGCCTGAACAACGCCTACTTCGTGGCAATCCCCCAGGTTGGCGTCGATCATTTGCGCAGGGCTGACATGGACCTGGATCCGCCCGCTTAAGCCATCCTGGGCTAAACCGATGCCGCGGCTCCGTTTCCGGAGACGCTTGACGCGCCCGGGGACCTCTCTTGACGCTGGTATCGCTCGGTGGAGTGGCTATTTTGTTGCGCTCTGTTAAACGCCACCTTGCAGCCCGGATTGACGCCACAAGGGGAATAATTCGCTCAAGATTAACGCATCGACACCGCGATGTCGTGGAACAGCCGTGCCGGCAGGCCACCGCCTTGCACCGACCTCATCGGCCGGTTGTCGTCATTGCCGAGCCATATACCGATGACCCGGCCCTCGATGCAGCCGACGAACCAGGCGTCGCGATAATCCTGCGTCGTGCCTGTCTTCCCCGCGACGTCGTGACCTGGAAGCGCTGCGGCGCGCCCGGTGCCACGCGCTACCACGGCCGTCATCATGCGCACCATCAGCGCGGCAAGCTCCGGGTCGATCACATGCTGAGCAGCACTGGGTCCTGTTGCCACTCCGTGCGGCGTCACGCGCACACCGCCGTTGAAGAACGCAGCATAGGCGCTCACCAATTCCAGCAAGCTGACCTCGCCAGTTCCCAACGCCAGCGAGGCGTCATTCGGCAGCTTGTCGGTAATTCCCAGCCGCACCGCAACCCGCGCAATAGCACGCGGTCCACCAGCCTGTTGCATCAGTCGCACCGCCGACGTGTTGATCGATTGCACAAGCGCTTCTTCCACGGTGATCTCGCCGAGATACTTCCGCTCGAAGTCGGCCGGGCTCCAATTTCCGATGCGGATAGGCGCGTCGAGCACCGTGTCGTCTGGCTGCACCCCCTTCTCCAGCGCTGCCAGCCAGACAAACGGCTTGAACGCCGAACCTGGCTGGCGTCGTGCAAGCACCGCCCGGTTGAACGGGCTCTGCCGATAGTCACGCCCGCCCACCATCGCCCGCACCGCACCGGTTGTCGCATCAAGTACGACCACGGCGCCCTGCGTGACGCCGGCCGTCGCGCCCGGCCCATCCAGCAGCGCCCCTAGTTTTGCCTCAGCGATCGCCTGCAACGGCGCATCCAGTGTCGTATGCACCGTCACGTCAGCATTATCAGGCACCAGGGACTGCGCGCTTTCAGCAACCCAGTCGGCGAACCAACCTGCGGCCAGCCGTGGCGTTGAGGGAAGAATGATCTGCGCTGATGCTGCACGCGCCTGTTCGGCAGTGATCGCGCCGTTGTCGACCATCGCTGCCAGCACCACGCGCGCTCGGGCAACGGCGGCGGACGGATCGGTGCGCGGGTTGAAGCGCGAGGGCGCCCGAGGCAGTCCCACCAGCATGGCTGCCTGCCACAGCGTCACGCGGCGCGCAGAGACGCCGAAATACATTCGCGCCGCCGCATCGACGCCCCAGGTTCCCGCGCCGAGATAGACGCGGTTGAGCCAGATCTCGAGGATCTCACGCTTGCTGAATGTGTGCTCCAGCCACAGGGTCAGTAGCAGTTCCTGCACCTTGCGCCGGAACGTGCGCGCGTTAGTCAGAAACAGGTTCTTGGCGACCTGCTGCGTGATGGTCGAGCCGCCTTGCACGACCTGGCCGCTGGTCAGATTGATCCATGTGGCACGCGCCACGCCGATCGGGTCGACGCCGGGATGGTGCCAGAATCGCCGATCTTCAATGGCGATCGCGGCCGCCGGAAGAAACGCCGGCATGTCGGTCAGCCGGAGCGGTTCACCCACCAGATCGCCGAATGTCGCAAAGACATGGCCGGAACGATCCTGCAGTGTCAGACTCGGCCGACGCGCCGCTTCGAGCGCGGATTCCGGTCGCGGCATGTCGTGCGCGAACCACAGCAGCATGGTCGCAATTGCCAGCGTTCCCCATACTGTCGCGATGACGGCGTAGCCCAACAGGCGAAAGCGGCGCCGGCGCCGCACCGGGACTGAGCGAAGCCGCGCACATAGCTGCGGACGACGCTGGTCGGGAGCAAGGCGGGTGGCGCGAGGCATCTGCGAGGTGCTTGATACGGGATTGCCCGTGCGCGGTGGAAGCGCTGCCATAGCAGGCAGAGTCTAGGAGGATGTGATGAAGGGGCTGTTTCTTGATGCGGTGGACGATCTGGCTGACGTGTTCCGCCGCGTGGTGCGGCCGGACGATCCGCCGGTGACCGTCAACGAGCAACTCGAAGTGCCGGCCGAGACGCTGCCCGGCCTATTGGCGGGTTATGACTTCGTGTTCGACGACCACACTCAGATGCCGACCGACTGCATGCGGCGCTGTAGCGGCCTTAGGCACATCATCTTCCTGGGCACCGGCGCACGCAGCTACATGCATCCCGAGGAGCTGGCCGAGCACAGCATCACCGTGCACATCATCAAGGGCTACGGCGACACGGCGGTGGCCGAGCACACTATCGCCCTCATGTGGGCCGCTGCGCGTGGGTTGGCAATCATGGATGGCGGCATGCGCCGCGGCGAGTGGATCCGCACCGAGGGCATGCAGCTGACCGGCAAGACCCTGGGCTTACTCGGCTTTGGCGGTATTGCCGCCGAAGTGGCGCGCATTGCGGTCGGCTCCGGCATGAAGGTGATTGCGTGGAACCGTTCACCGAAGTCCGCGCCGGGGGTGACCTTCGTCGATCTCGATACACTGCTCGCGGAGAGCCATGTGTTGTCGGTGCATCTGCTGCTGACCGACGAAACGCGCGGCTTTTTGGCTGCCGAGAGGTTGGAAAAGCTACGGCATGGCGCCGTGCTGGTGAACACCGCGCGCGGCGCGATCGTGGATGAGGGGGCGATGATCGCGGCATTGCAGTCTGGACGGCTGCGTCATGCGGCGCTGGATGTGTTCACTGAAGAGCCTCTGCCGCCTGGCCATGAGTTGAGGAAGCTGCCGAACGTCACCTTGTCGGCGCACAGTGCTTTCCGCACGCCGGAAGCGTCGGAGAACCTGATCAGGCGCGCACTGGACATCGCCAAAGCGTTATAGCTCAGTCCGGCCAAGCAGCAGGGTTGAGCACCCGTCGCGATGGGTCAGACCGCTCAATTCCGAGGCGAAAATTCGAGTACTCCGGCCTACTCGCGTGTTCCTCGCGCGCGCGAAGATGCATTGCGTGGCATGCATTTTCTCTGCGACGGCCAGCCCACGCTGGCTGTCGAGTGGCGCAACCGGTCGGCCAAACTCGATCCCAATGTCGCAGCCGTGCATTACGAACTCGGCGTCACGAGCCGCCGGTGTTGCGGGAGTCAACGAAGCACCGCAAGCTGCCTTGCATCAAGGAGCACTGCCATGTTCATCGCGATGAACCGCTTCCGCGTCACCCACGGCGCCGAAGCCGACTTCGAAAAAGTATGGACCTCGCGCGACAGCCACTTGGGCGGTGTGCCCGGCTTCATCGCATTCCATTTGCTGCGTGGCCCTGATCGCGAGGACCACGTGCTGTACTCATCCCATACCATCTGGCGCAGCCGCGCCGACTTCGAGGCGTGGACTCGCTCCGAGGCGTTCCGCCGCGCGCACAGCGACGCTGGCAGCAACCGCAGGCTTTATCTCGGTCACCCTGAATTCGAAGGCTTCGACGTGATCCAGACGATCGAACCTACGCACTGAGGACGGAGAAGCGGCGATGCGTTTCGACGGGAAGGTCTGCCTTGTCACGGGTGCCGGCTCCGGAATCGGCCGCGCCACAGCGATCCGTTTCGCTCAGCACGGCGCCAAGGTCGCGGTGTCCGATATCGATGGCAACAACGCCGAAGCGGTGAGCTCCGAGATCACCGGTGCCGGCGGGATCGCCACGACGGTCGTTACCGACATGGCCAATCCCGCCGATATCGACGCGATGGTTGGGCAGACCATGCGCAGTCATGGCCGCATTGACGTGCTGCACAACAACGCCTTCGGCGTGCCGCAGGCATTGCGCGACCGCCGCCTCGCGCGCGTTGCCGATACCGACCAGGCAGTGTGGGACTACACCATTCAGGTCGGCCTTACCGCCGTGATGCAGGCGACCAAGGCTGTGCTGCCGATCATGCGTGCGCAGGGCGGCGGCGCGATCGTCAACACCGCGTCGATCTCCGGTCTGTTCGCTGACTACGGCATCACGTCCTACAACGTGATGAAGGCCGGCGTGGTCAACCTGACGCGCGGCACGGCGATCGAATATGCGCCATACAATATCCGCTGCAATTGCGTGTGCCCGGGCGCGATCGACACGCCATTGCTGCAGCGCTCCTTCGCGATTGCCGGGTTCGCCGAGGCGCTGCAGGCAGCGATCCCGATCGGCCGCCTTGGCCGCCCCGAGGAGATGGCCAACGTCGTGCTGTTCCTCGCCTCCGACCTTGCATCATATGTCACCGGCGCGGCGTTCGTCGCTGACGGCGGCCTGACAGCCCAGACCGGCATCCCAACGCGGTTCCGCGACTGATATGCACGCCTCGATCCGCGGCACCCGAATCTACTTCGACGTCGAAGGCATGGGTCTGGTCCCCGATGGCCCTGTGATGCGCGCCCGCCCCGCTGCCATCGTCATCCACGGTGGGCCGGGCAGCGATCACACCGGCTTCAAGCCCGGCTTTTCGCCTCTCGCCGCTCGTCTGCAACTCATCTATTTCGACCACCGCGGCCAGGGTCGCTCCGATCCCGCCGACCCGGCCACCTACACGCTCGATGAGAATGTCGAAGATATGGAGGCGCTCCGCCGCCATCTCGGCCTCGGTCCGATCGTCTCTATCGGCACTTCCTATGGTGGTATGGTCGCGATGGCGCATGCCGCGCGTCATCCTGACGCCGTCTCACATCTCGTGCTGATCGTCACCGCCGCCCATGGCGGCTTTATCCCCCGCGCGCAGGCCTTGGTGCGCGACCGTGGCACGGCCGAACAGCAGTCGGTGTGCGAAAAGCTCTGGGAGGGCGCTTTTCGTTCGGCTGAGGAGATGCGGCACTACTACTCGGTCATGGGCCCGATGTATGCCCGGCGCCATGACGATGCGGCGGCCGAGGCAGGCCGGTTGCGCACGACCCATTCGCCAGAGGCGCTGAATCGGGCATTTGGTCCGACCGGCTTTCTTCGCACTTTCGATCTGCGCCCCGAACTGCCGCGGATCGCCGTGCCTACCTTGGTGCTGGCCGGACGGCATGATTGGATCTGTCCGCCGGAGTACTCGGAGGAGATCGCTTCCTTGATCCCTCATGCCGATCTCCGCGTGTTCGAGCACAGCAGCCACTCGATCCGCAGCGACGAACCCGAGGCGATGGTGGACGCTATCTTGGGCTTTCTGGTGTACCGCTAAGGCTGATCGCCTGATTTGCCACCATGCCGGCGCTTGCGCCCTGACAGCGATTACCTTAGGTCAAACTCTTGTGAGAACCGTCAAACCGACCAATGCGTTCTGGAGAGCCCGTGCCGCCCAGGCTGCTGAAGCCTCTGAGCTAACGACGCATCCACTGGTGAAACAGGTGATGGCAAAAGTGGCTGCGGCTTCGGCGGCCATCGCCGCCCGATCTGCGCCGCGGCCGACGAAAGGGCACGACGGGAGCGCCTGACAGCCTTCCTACACTCCCACCTGTTCGCCCGCGGTCAACCGCTGCGCTAACTGCTCGCGCCATTGGGCGAACGCCTCGCCTCGCCAAGCGTCATGTCGCCCCTCGGCATAGGCCAGGGCATTCCGATGATAGATCAGGGCATTGCGCCGCACCTGGGCGAAGTTGTCCCGGCTTACCACCACCTTGCCAGGAACCCCCATCACCACCGAACCAGGTGGTATCTCGACCCCCGGCGGCACCAGCGCCATCGCGCCCACCACGCTGCGGCGTCCGATCTTCGCGCCGTCCATCACCACCGCGCCGATCCCGATCAGGCAATCGTCCTCCACCTCGGCTCCATGCACGACGGCGCGATGCGCGATCGAGCAGTAGTCGCCAATCCGGGTCCCTCGTCCGGAACCGACGTGAATCACCGCTCCGTCCTGGATGTTGCACGCCCGCCCGATCCGCACGTCCGCCCCTTCGGCCCGGATCACGCAGTAGGGCCAGAAACTGCTGCCCTCGCCGGCGCTGACGCGCCCATAGATGCGCGCCGTTGGATCGACATAGGCCGGCCGCTCCAGCCGCACCTCTGGCCCCATGCTGAATGTCATGACCGAACAGTACTGTCATGTCCGGGCGGATCAAGCGGCATTGCCGGATGCATGCTGCGGGCCCAATCGCAAATCACTCAGGCGTTGGAGAGCATCCATTGCCGTACCGTGTACCAGGCGCAGCCGATCCATTCATGCAACGCAAGATAGCTCGCCGCCCACGCGGTTGTCGCAGGCACAAAGTCGATGAGGTCAGTCGATGCGCGTTCGAAATACGTGGGAGCTGCAGTGACGGAAATTCCGGTATCGGCGAACGCCAGCAGCGCGCGCCGCATATGCCAAGCGCTGGTCACCACGTAGATCGAGTGTATGCCATGTTCCTTTAAGATCGGTGCACTCATGTGCGCGTTCTCCCAAGTGTCGAACGACACCCGCTCGATCCATTGTACGGGCACGCCAAAATCCTGCTTGAGGCTGGTGGCCATCAAGTCGCCGACCGGCGTATCGTATGGCCGTAGTTTTCCTCCGGTGATCAGCACCGGAAGTCCGGTCTGCCGCGCCAGCGCGGCGCCCGCGCGCTCGCGTACCAGCGACAGCACGCCCGGATACATCAGGCCGCTGCTGCTTCGTTGGACATCAGCGCTGAGGATGACGATTGCTTGTGGGGGAGCATCGAGCAGTGGGGTCAACGGAAGATTCTGCTCGAGTGAAACCAGCAACGACTCCGCGAGTGCCGGGAGTGCAAGAATGAATAGCAACAGCGTGCCAAAGCAGACGACGATGTAGCCGAGTCGTCGATACCCGCGCTGCAGGAGCAGCCCCAGCAGCATGAGAAGCGGAAGGCAACGCGGGGGGATCAGCAGGGCGAAAGCAATCTCTTTCAACACGACTGCATGGACTTACCGCGCAATGCACGCCAACCTTTCACGCGGTAAGGTCGTTGCCAGTGACGAAGCGCACTCCCAAATGAGCCAGACGTTCCCGCGCCTCATCCATCGAGGTGCGGCCACTGGGCAACGAAACGCCTATGCCGCGGCAGGCGTCCTCGACCACCATCACCTCATAACCAAGGTGCACAGCGTCCTCCGCTGACCAGGCAACACAGAAATCAGTCGCAAGCCCCGCCAGGAAGACGCGGCGGAAGCCGCGCTGCCGCAGCCAGCCATCGAGGCCCGTCGCGGTGCGCCGGTCGTTCTCGAAGAACGTTGAGTAGCTGTCAATATTGCGATGGAAGCCCTTGCGGATGATCACCTCGACGAGCGTCAGATCCACATCAACGTGCAATGCCGCATTAGGTGTGTTCTGCAGCGCATGATCTGGCCATAGGACCTGTGGTCCGTACGGCATGTCGATTGTATCATAGGGTTTGCGACCAGGATGCGCGCTGGCGAACGAGCTGTGCCCCGGCGGGTGCCAGTCCTGCGTGGCGAAAGCGTGATCGAAGTGGTGCGTCAGCTGGTTGATCGCCCGGATGACCGCGTTGCCATCCGCCACGGCAAGTTCGCCTCCTGGCATGAAGGTCGGCTGCACATCCACCAAGCCGAGAATGTCTGTCGTGCGGTCAATCATCGGCGTCGCTCCTCAATCCATTCTGCGCGACGATAGGCGGGAACGCGCGAGGAGGGGACACACCGCAATGCGCTCCCTGAAGCGGCGGCGGCACCTAAGCGGGATGCAGGCAGTGCATCGGCTCCTCCGGGCGCTCCGTCGCGACCAACTCGTCGACTGAGGTAAGCACGGTGCGAGTGGCGTGCGGCGAGACGGCAGCGTTGCTGTGCCCCTGTGCCGGGGCTCGCGGCACGTGCGATGCGGTCAAGACGCGCTCCGCCATAGCGGGCGGGGCGGGACGGTGCATATAGGGGTCAGGACCCTGGATCAGGCGTGCGATCACATTGTTGGCAGGATAGTTGCTGGCTGCATGGCTCGAGCCGACCAGCGCGAGATACTCCCAACGATCGTCGCGGCAGCGAGCGCAGTGATCTCGCCGACATCGTGGCACGTGCAGGCCATCCTCCGCCGGTTGGGCGACGTGAGGTTCGCTGGCATCGTCCAGTCCCACACTTCGCGCTGTTAGGCCGCCTCACTCAGCGCTCACCCACTCGACACGGACGTCACCCAGGGCCCGGGCCTCGTCCTCCACCCACTGCCTGGCCTCGGTATGCGAGGCGCAGTGCCGCGTCGCCGGTAACCTCCGGACTGGCGTGTCGCTGTCCGGCGGCACCCCAATGAATGCCGCGACAACGCCCGGCTGGTCCCCTCGTGCCTCAATCCATGCGCGAAGTCTGCCATCGCTCATTCGTGACTCCCCGACGAGTTGGTCCGATTGTTTAGTCCCATGCTGCGGCTGCGAACAGTCCGAGTCCCGGAAGGGTGGATTGCGGCACGGACCCTTGCCAAGGTGGCAACCTCATTGAAAACCACTGCCTCGCCGTGATCGGGACCGATCGGACTTTCCGCCTCCTACTCTACGACGCGCTAGCCAGCGAGGCGATGAGCACCCTGGCCACCGGGGTGTTCCTGACCGGCTACGCGGTCGCGCTCGGTGCCAGCAACCTGGCGATTGGCATCCTCGCGGCCGCTCCCTCGGCGGTGCAGTTCCTGCAGTTTCCCGCCGTCGTGCTGGTCGAGCGGGTGCGGAGGCGGCGTGCCATCAGTGTCGGGGCAGCGGCGATAGGCCGTTTCTTTCTGATCCTTGCAGCAGCTGCTCCTCTCCTCGGCGGTTCAGCCGGCGTGATCGTGCTGATCACCTCGGTGGCGGTCTGGCAGGCTTCGGCGGCTATTGCCGGCTGCGCCTGGAATTCATGGATGCGCGATCTCGTGCCGGAGGATTCGTACGGTCGCTTCTTCGGCCGACGGGCCGCGGCCAACACGGCGATCGCCATGGTGCTCGCCCTCCTGTGCGGCGTGCTCGTCGACCGTTGGAAGCACTTTCTCCCGGACTATTCCATCATCGCCTATTCGGCGCTGTTCCTGACCAGCGCAGCGATCGGTTTCCTCGGCGTCTGGCTTCTGTCGATCACGCCCGACCAGCCTATGCTGCCGACGACAAGCAGAACCCGGGTGATCGGCATGCTGGTCGCCCCATTTCACGACAGGAACTTCAGGCGGCTGATCGTCTTTCAGTCGAGCTGGAGCTTCGCCGCGAATCTCGCCGCACCGTTCTTTGCTGTATTTATGCTGAAGTCGCTCGGCTATTCGTTGACCCTTGTCGTGATCCTCACCACGGCAAGTCAGCTCAGCAACCTCGCGGCCGTAAGCCTGTGGGGCAATCTGATAGATCGATTCAGCAACAAGGCGGTGCTCGGCTACTCGGCACCCCTGTTCCTGCTGTGCACGCTGGCGTGGACTTTCACCGGCCTGCCCTGGGCAGCGGCTTTCGTCTTTTACATCCTGCTCGCCATCCACGTGCTGATGGGGATCGCGACGGCCGGGGTGGCGCTGGCGTCCGGCAACATTGCGATGAAGCTGTCACCCGCCGGCCAGGCTACCTCGTTCCTGGCCGCCAGCAGCGTTGTCAGTGCGAGCTGCGCCGCCTTGGCGCCGATCATCGGAGGATTGTGCGCCGACTATTTTGCGGCACATGAACTCAGTTTGGCATTCACCTGGAAGACCGACGTGAATGCCCTGACGCTTCAGGTGCTGAACCTGCACGCCTGGACATTCCTCTTCGGGCTCGCCTTCCTCGTCGGGCTATTATCGTTGCACCGACTGTCGTTCGTGCAGGAGGCGAACAGAGCCATCATCCGCTGCTCATGCGTGATTTGCTGTTGGAGGCGCGCGATGCTATCCGCGGGCTCTCCAGCGTTGCCGGCCTCGTGCGGGTGGGACGTGTGCCGCTGACCCTGCGCCTTCGTTCCGATCCGCGTGCAAGGTAGATGCACGCGTCCGAAACCAAACCAGCGCGTCAGAGCATCTTGCCAAGAATATAGCCGATCCCGAGTGCCATCAGAGCCGTCGCGAGCGGCTGTTCCCGTGCAAAGCGAGCCAATGTTTCCAGGTCTGGCTCATGCCTGCCGCCAATCGGATTTCCTGTCCCGTCGTATAGCCCGCCGCGGTCAGCGCCGGTTGACGCGCCTCCTATGCCAGTCTCGCTCATTGCTGCCCTCCTGAATCGGCAAAATGTCCGCCGCGCTCAACCTCTGCCTTGCGGGACGGCCAGACCTACGAACGTCCTTTGCCTGATCGGGTTGGCACAACTTTGTGTGCCGAATGCACGGCTAGCCCAGAATGCAGGACACCGGATCGCACACTTGCGATCACCCGGCACCTTTCGCAACGCCAGCAATGCGAGCAGCGCTCACTTTGCGTCGCTCCAAGGCAGCGCCCCGGTGGAGGCACCCGTGAGTGCCCCAACTCCGCCGCCGATAATGGCGGCAAGCACTACCCCTCTCACGCCCACCAACCAGCCCCACGCGGATCAAGGCTTCGTGCCGGAACAAGACACTGCATTCCGCGCGACAGTCGCCAACTACGCGTGACAGTGCTGCAGCAACGGGTGGCCTCGCGCTTATCAAAGTAGGCAGCCGGCGGCAGCGCGGCCGACAGTTCTGGCTGGCTCTCCAGTCAGTCCAGTGTCTCTCGATAGAGGCTGACGGCGATCGCGCCGACCACCAGGGCGAACAGCAGCATCGGCCATAGGTCGGGCCAGATCTCCGCCAGTCCGTTTCCCTTCAGCAGCATGCCGCGGCAGATGCGCAGCGTGTGCGTGAGCGGCACTGCCTCGCCGATCCAGCGTGCCCAGACCGGCATGCCCTGGAACGGGAACATGAAGCCCGACAGCATGATCGACGGCAGCAGGCCGAATTGCGATAACTGCTGTGCCTGCATCTGGGTCTGCGCCAGGGTGGAGAAGGTGAACCCCATCGCCAGGTTGCAGGCAATGAACACGCCCAGTGCCAGCAACAACAGCGGAATCGAGCCGCGCACCGGAACGTCGAACACCGCAACCGACACCACCAGGATCAGCGCGGTCTGCACATAAGCAAGTCCGATATAGGGGATGATCTTGCCCAGCATGACCTCAACAGGGCGCACCGGCATGGCCAGCAGGTTCTCCATGGTGCCCATCTCCCGCTCGCGCGTGATGGCGAGCGTGGTCGTGACAAGCGTGGATACGGTCAGGATCAGCCCGATCAGCCCGGGGACAATGTTCAGCGCGGTTATCTGCTCGGGATTGTAGCGCCCATGCAGCACGATCTGAAAAGGCGGCTGTGCTGGCTGCACGCGCATTGCCACAGGCAGGTCGCGGTTCAGCACGGTCGCATTCAACGCCACGACCGCGGCGGTGGCGTTGGCGATCGCGGTCGGATCGGTTGCATCGGCGTCCATCAGCACGTGCGGCTGTTCGCCGCGATCGATGCGCCGCGAAAAGTCCGGCGGGATGTTCAGCACGAACATGACATCGCCACGCTTCAGAGCCTTTTCCGCCGCGGCTTCGCTGGCGAACGGCCTGACATCGAAATAGCCGGTGTTCTGCAGCGCCGCCACCAACGTCCGCTCATAGGTCGAATGTTCGGCAGTGATCAGGCCGGTCGGCAGGTGGCGTGGATTGGCGTTGATCGCATAGCCGAACAAGAACAGCTGGATCAGCGGCAGCATCACCGTTAGCCCAACGGTGGCGCGATCGCGCCGCATCTGCACCCACTCCTTGCGCAGCATGGCCAGCAGGCGAGTAAAGGAAAACCCGTTCACGCCCCGGTATCCCGCAGCATGTGAATGAACACGTCGTCGAGCCGCGGCTCGACTTCCTCCCAATGCAGATCTCCATCACCGAGACCATCGATGGCAGCGCGCAAGGCCGAGCGATCCATGCCGGCGATGCGCAGGGCACGACCGAACACCGCGGCCGTCTCCACGCCAGGTGTGCGACGCAATTGTCGCACCACCTGTTCGATACCGTCCCCGGTGGCTTCGAACGTAACCAGGTTTGCGGCGCCGACCACCTCGTCTGCCGTGCCCTGCACCACCAGCCGACCGCCGGCGAGATACACCACACGCTGACAGCGCTCGGCCTCGTCCATGTAGTGCGTCGAGACCAGCACCGTCATGCCATCGGCGGCCATCTCGTGGATCATGTCCCAGAATTCGCGCCGCGCCTTCGCATCCACGCCAGCCGTGGGTTCATCGAGCAACAGCAGTCGTGGCCGGTGCAGCACGCACGCCGCGAGCGCCATGCGCTGCTTCCATCCGCCGGACAGTTCCTGCGCGAGCTGATTGGTGCGATCGGATAGGCCGATGCGATCCAGGACCTCGGCAATGCGACGGCGATAGTCTGGAAGCTGGTAGAGCCGTGCGACGAACTCGAGGTTCTCGCCCACCGTCAGATCGCCGTAGAAGCTGAAGCGCTGTGTCATGTAGCCGATCTGCAGGCGGATGCGCGCGGCGTCGCGCAGCAAATCGAGTCCCAGACACGTTCCACCGCCGGCGTCCGGACGCAACAGTCCGCACAGCATGCGGATGGTCGTGGTCTTGCCGCTGCCGTTGCCGCCCAAAAAGCCGCAGATCTCACCTTCCGGCACCTGCAAGGTCAGTCCGTCGATGACCTGCCGGGCGCCGAAGCTCTTGCGCAGGTCGTGCACGTCGATGGCGAGCGTGGTCATCGGCGCACATCGACCGGCTGGCCAGGCTTCAACTGCATCGCCTGAGCGAGTGGCGGATGCGCTTCGACCAGATAGACCAGCTTCTCGCGATTGCTCTCGCTGTAGATCACCGGCGGCGTGTATTCCGGCTGCGGCGCGATGAAGGTGATGGTGGCCCCAAGATCGGGAGCACAGCTATCGCAGCTAATGGTGAGATGGTCGCCTACGTGGAGGCTGGCGAGCTCGGTCTCGGGGACGAAGAACCGTATCAGCAGGTTCTGCGGCGGCAGCAGTTCGACCACTGGATTACCGGCGTTGATGGTCTCGCCAGGTCGCGCATAGGTATCGGACACGAGCGCGGCGACAGGTGCGGTCGCATGTCGCTGATCAACCCGCCATTGCGCCTGGGCAAGTCCGGCCTTGGCCTGCTCCACCATGGCGCGCTGGGCGGCAATTTCGTGCTCGCGCCCGGTGGGTGATTGCATCTGATCGAGCTTGGCCTGCCCCGCCTGCACACGCGCAACCGCGGAAGCCAGATCCGCACGTTGCTGATCCACCGTCTGCCGGCTCGCTGCCCCGGAGCGCAGCAGTTCCTCGTTGCGCTGCAGGTCTCTGGCAATCCGGTCGCGGGTGGCGATCAAATCGGCCAGGTCCGCGCGCCCCTGCGCTATTTCAGTATCTCGGCTGCGGGTCTCCAGGTTGGCAAGCCGCGCCTGGGTCTCGGCCAGCTTGCCGGCCGCAGCATCGCGCGCCGCCACGTCGTCAATTTCGTCCTGAGTGAACAGCGGGGCGCCGACGGCCACGTGGTCGCCACGCGCAACCGCAACTCCTTCGATGCGCCCGGTCAAGGTCGGTGAAACACGGACATACTCGGCATCGACGTAGCCCTGCCAGGTCGGCACTCCCGGCGAGCGATTGACCCACCACCACCCGGCGGCCGCGCCAGCCGCAAGCAGCACCAGGACGATAAGCAACAAACGCTTCATGACGGATGGGCGGGAGCCAGGCCGCGCAGCAGCACATCGAGGTGTGCCTCTGCTACTGCCCTGGGATCGAAGGTCAGGTCGGTATGGCGCCCCAACGAATGCTTCCACAACGCAAGCAACAGGAAGGGTGCGGCGAACAGCGGTAAAATCGTGTGCACATTCATGCGCCGGAATTCACCGCGCTCCATGCCGCGCGTCAGTATGCCTTCGACCAAGGCGAACGCGCGTCGCAGCACCGTGTCGGCATAGAACTGCGCGATGGCGGGGAAATTGCCGGATTCGGCGACGACGAGTTTGGGAACTGCGGTCAGGTTGCTGTCCAGCAGCCGCAGGAAGCGGTGCCCCAAGGCACGCAGGAGGTCTGCGCACGAGCCTTCGTGGCTGGCGAACTGCGTCTCGGCTGCTTCAAGATTGGGCAGCACGGCCTGACGCACGACCGCGCGGAACAGTTCCTCCTTGGTCTGGAAGTAGAGGTAGATCGTGCCCTTGCTGATCCCAGCCGCGGCAGCAACGTCCTCAAGCTTGGTCGCCGCGTAGCCGCGCTCGGCAAACGAGGCCAGGGCGGCGGCGACAATTTCCCCGGGTCGGGCATCTTTGCGGCGCGTGCGGGCCATGCCTTGTTAGTTACTGACCATTCAGTCAGTATTCAAGGTGCACCGCTTCGGTCTTCGCCGAACCGTTGCTGCTTGCAGAACACCACTGCCCTGCGCAACTCGCTGGCATGCACGATTTCGCCCTGCTCGCGTGTGCTGGCCTGCTGGCCGGCGCCATGAATGCCATCGCAGGGGGCGGTTCGTTTGTCAGCTTTCCGGCGATGGTCGCGGCTGGGCTGCCCGCTGTGGCCGCCAACGTCTCATCAACTGTAGCCCTGTTCCCCGGCACTCTGGCCAGCACCTGGGCCTATCGGCGCTCCTTCGCTCAGCCAGCCGCCCTTGCCGTACGATCGATGCTGCCCATCACGTTAGCTGGCGGTCTGCTTGGCGCCGTGTTGTTGCTCGCCACGCCGGCGCGCCTGTTCGACACCATCGTTCCATTCCTGCTGTTGCTGGCGACCCTGACCTTTGCGTTCGGCTCGCGTGCGGGCCTCGCGTTGCGTCGCATCACCCCGGTGGGGCCGGGGGCGGTCCTGCCGATGCAGTTCCTGATCGCGGTGTATGGCGGCTATTTCGGCGGCGCTGTCGGCCTGATGATGATGGCGATGTGGAGCCTGCTGACGGCAAACCCCGATCTGAAGGCGATGGCGCCCTTGCGCGTGCTGATGGTCAGTGTCGCCAATGGCGCCGCGGTGCTGTGGTTCATCAGCGCCGGCGCGGTGTGGTGGCCGCAGACCTTGGCGATGCTGGGCGCGAGCGCCGTAGGCGGGTACGTTGGCGCGCGGCTGACACAATGGATGCCGGCCCCGGTCGTGCGCGGCTTCGTTGTTGCCCTGTCGGCAACGGTGACCGCGCTGTTCTTCCTGCGAACTTTCTAGGCTGCGCTGACCCAGTGAGGCGTTGCGCGGTTGTTCCGACTGGTCTTGTCGTTGATGGCAGCCGTGCCACCACAGGACGCTGCGGCACACTGGGCGATTTGTTTACCAATTAACAACAAAACGGGATGTAAACACTGTGCCCCGCGCCAACCCAAAGGGCATGGTGATGAATATCCTCAAGCACCTTCGTCTCCGCACCAAGCTGGTCATCGTGATGGCCATAGCAGCCATCGCGGTCGTCGCCTCGATCACCATGGCCGCGTGGATGACGCGGTCGCGCATGGTGCAGGACAGGGTGGCGGAGCTTCAGGCTGTCGTGCAGTCCGCGGTAGGTCTCGCTCAATCACTGGAAGATCAGATTGCGGCGCATCAGCTCAGCCGTGAGCAGGCACTGGAGCAGTTCCGCAAGGCAGCCCATGTCATTCGCTTCGACCACGGCCAAGGCTACATCTACGCGCAGACCCTGGATAACGTCTTCATCGTCCACGGCGCCAATCCAAAGCTTGAGAACACCGCATCGAAGGCTGCGGACGCCAACGGCCGATCGCTGACCAGCCTGATCGCCGAGGCTTTGCGCAACTCCGACGACGGCTTCATCACTTATACGTTCGCCAGACCAGGCGAGACGCAGGCCCAACCAAAAGTCGCCTTTGTTGCCCGTTTTCGGCCGTGGGATCTGGTATTCGCCGCTGGCGCCTACACTGATGATCTGGACAGAGCGTTCAGGACCACCCTCTTGCAACTCGGTGCGACCAGCGGCGTGATCATGTTGCTGGCGGCAGCGGTCTGTTGGTTGATTGCCCGTGACATTAGCGGATCTATGGTCCGGCTGAGGTCCGCCATGCAGAGGCTCGCCGGGGGCGATCTAACGGTCTCGGTTGCGGGAACCGACCGCGGCGACGAGGTCGGCGAGATGGCGGCAGCCCTGCAGGTCTTCAAGGACAACGCCGTCGAAATGGAGCGCCTGAAGGCCGAGAGGCAGGAAGCGGAAAAAAGCGCCGCCGAAGAAAAGCGGAAGGCTCTGCGGCAACTGGCGGGCGACTTCGAGGCGGGGATCGGCGAGGTCGTGCAGACAGTCGCCTCGGCAGCGACCGAGATGGAAAGCACCGCGGCGTCGATGAGCGCCACGGCCGAGCAGACGTCGCGGCAGACCACCGCGGTCGCGGCTGCCTCCGAGCAGGCATCGACCAACGTCCAGTCGGTTGCCGCCGCGGTCGAAGAATTATCCAGTTCGGTCAACGAGATCAGCCGACAGGTTACAACCTCGTCGGCGATCGCCGCCAAGGCGGTCGGCGATGCCGAGCACACCAATGCCCTGGTGACGCTGTTGGCCGGTGCCGCGAAGAAGATCGGCGCGGTCACCGAGATGATCAGCGAGATCGCCGGCAAGACAAACCTGCTCGCGCTCAACGCGACCATCGAGGCCGCCAGGGCCGGCGATGCTGGCAAGGGGTTCGCGGTTGTCGCTTCCGAGGTGAAGGGCCTGGCGAACCAGACGGCGCACGCCACGCATGAGATCAGCGACCAGATCGCTGCGATGCAGAATGCCACGGCCGAGACGGTTGCCGCCATTCAGGCAATCGGCGCCACGATTGGTCAGCTTAGCGAGATTGCCACGACGATCGCATCGGCTGTCGAAGAGCAGAGCGCGGCCACGCAGGAGATCGCCCGCAACGTCGAGCAGGCCGCTGCCGGCACGGCAGAGGTCTCCAGCAACATCGCGGGCGTGACGCAAGCGGTGAATGCAACCGGCACCGCGGCCGGGCAGGTGCTTGGTGCGGCCGGCGAGTTGGCCAAGCAAGGGGAAACGTTGCGAGGTCAGGTGGACCGCTTCTTGAGTGCCGTCAGGGCCGCCTGAGCGCTCGGGGGTGGCCCGCTCAGCTACGCCGGCGCTCGATGTTCGGCAGGAACGCGGTCAAGAGCCCGATCAGCGGCAGGAACGAGCACAACCGGTAGACCGTGTCGATGCTTGTCCAGTCGGCGATCTGGCCGAGTGCCGCGGCTCCCAGGCCCCCCAGGCCAAAGGAGAAGCCGAAGAACATGCCGGCGACCATGCCGACGCGACCGGGCAGCAGGTCCTGCGCGTAAACCAGAATGGCCGAGAACGCCGAGGCGAGGATCAGGCCGATCGCCACTGTTAGCACGCCGGTCCAGAAGAGACTGGCGTAAGGCAACATCAGCGCGAACGGGAATGCGCCGAGGATCGAGAACCAGATCACCGGTTTCCGACCGAAGCGGTCGCCGATCGGCCCGCCGGCGAAGGTGCCCGCTGCGACCGCGCCCAGGAAGATGAACAGATGGATCTGCGCGTCCTGGACTGTCAGGCCGAACTTATGGATCAGGTAAAAGGTGTAGTACGAACTCAGTGAGGACGTGTAGACGTTCTTGGAGAACAGCAGCGCCACCAGAATGGTGATGGCGAACAGCACCTTCCTGCGAGACAGCACCGCATAAGCGGCGTTCGCCGCGCTGCCGCCGCCTGTGCGTCGCTGCGACAGGTGACGAGTGTACCAGAGGCTCACGTTGCTCAGCAGCAGGATTGCGAGCAGTGCGGCGGCCGAGAACCAGGCAACGCTCGTCTGCCCTCGCGGCACCACGATGAACGCGGCGAGTAGCGGCCCGATGGCTGAACCGGTGCTGCCGCCCACCTGAAACAGCGACTGCGCGAAGCCATGTCGTCCGCCCGACGCCATGCGCGCGACGCGCGAAGACTCCGGATGGAAGACCGACGAGCCAAGTCCGACCAGAGCCGCGGCGAGCAGGATCGTCGGGTAGTTGTTCGCCACCGATAGCAATAGCAAGCCGATCAGGCTGCAGCCCATGGCGATCGGCAATGAATACGGTTGTGGTCGCCTGTCGGTGACCATGCCGACCACCGGTTGCAGCATGGATGCCGTGAGTTGAAATGCCAGCGTGATGAGGCCGATCTGGCCGAAGTCGAGCCGGTAAGAATCTTTCAAAATCGGGTAGAGCGCCGGCACCAGCGACTGGTTCATATCGTTCAGCAAGTGACAGACCGAGAGCGAGACCAGGATCGCGAACGTGGTGTTCGTGTCGGTGCGTCCCGTTACACCGGCGCCTGCGGAAAGAGTATTTTCGCTCAATGTACGATTCCGTTACGGCTTGCGCATACTTTATGTCGACTTGCTGCAACGGACCTATGCATCAAGCTCAGTCCAGATACGCATGGAGCCGAAATTGTCTCAATCGCTACCGACGTCGCCATCAATAGGAGCCCGGCCTGTCCGGAGAGCTAAAGATGGACAACCAGTCTGACCGGAGTTCTGGCCGGTCGCGGCGTGGCGGTCGTAACTATCCTGAATTGGGTCCAGTGATCTGGATCGCCATCCTCCTGGCCTCGTGGCTTCTCATTGTAGAGTGGAAGACGTTGCCCGAGCTAATGAACGCTACGATGGGCGTGCTGCCCTGAACTGCGAAGAGCGGCAACCTGTTTAGCCGAACCGGGGTCGTTCGCCACCATCTGATTGCAGTTCCCATTCGATGTATCGCTGAGTGCAGCCATTAACCTGGTTGGTCCCGACCGGTGTGCCGCCGCTCGCGAGCGAGATTGCATGCGCGTGGGGTGTCGTAGGCACCCTCCATACTTGCTCCTATGCCCGGTGACGCTCGCCCTGATTGTTTGTTGCGAGTAATTCGCAAATGGGGCAAGTTCTGCTGTCGGAGCCTTGTTGTGGTCCATCTCCATTGGCGAGCCTCGCGGCCAGCAAATAAAGGAGGGTGAAGCATGATCAGCGCCCGCGTTGCCGCCGTCGCCATACTTGTGGTGACAACCGCCTGCACGACCCAGGCCGTGCAGAACAAGGAGGATATGCTGGCAGCGGCCGGCTTTACGCTGGTGCCGGCCAACACGCCGCAGCGACAGGCATCGCTTGCGACGTTGCCGCCGCACAAGTTCGTCCACCAAATCCGCGGCAACAACGTACTGTACACCTACGCGGATCCGACGATCTGCGGCTGCCTGTATGTCGGAAACCAGGCGGCGTATGGGCGCTACCGCGAGAATGTCTTCCTGCGCCGACTGGCCAATGAGCAGCAGATGACCGCGCAGATGAATCAGATGGATTGGGACGTCTGGGGACCCGGCTGGTACTATTGAAATCGATAGCCAGTCAGCGCAGTTCGTAGCGCTGCCGCCCGCCGAGTTGTTCTTCCCGTCGCTCTACAGGGCTGCCCCTAGTCCTATCCGCAAATGGCGGGGATCATAGACACCCGCCGCGGCGTCCAGCCATCGCCCCCAGTCGCAGCCGTAGTGCGTTCAATTTAATGAAGCCCTGGGCGTCGTACTGGTCATAGGCACCCTGGTCTTCCTCGAACGTGACGACTTCCTGGGCATAGAGAGTGTTGGGTGATTCGCGGCCGATCACCGCAACGTTGCCCTTGTACAGTTTCAGGCGAACGCGGCCGGACACACTTTTCTGGCTCTCGTCAATCAGCGCCTGCAGCATCCGCCTTTCAGGGCTGAACCAGAAGCCGTTGTAAATCAACTCGGCGTAGCGTGGCATCAGGCTGTCCTTCAGATGCGCTGCTTCGCGGTCGAGCGTGATGCTCTCGATGCCACGGTGCGCCGCCAGCAGGATGGTGCCGCCCGGCGTTTCGTACACGCCACGCGACTTCATGCCGACGAAGCGGTTCTCCACCATGTCGAGCCGCCCGATGCCGTTGGCGCGCCCAAGTTCATTCAGCCGTGTCAACAACGCGGCCGGCGACAGGCGCGTGCCGTCAATGCCGACAGCGTCACCGCGTGCGAACTCAACCGATACGACTGTCGGCCGGTCCGGCGCGTCCTCCGGGCGGATCGTGCGCTGATAGACAATTTCGTCTGCCTCAATCGCCGGGTCTTCCAGGATCTTTCCCTCGGATGAGGAGTGCAGCAGGTTGGCATCGACGCTGAACGGCGCCTCGCCGCGCTTGTCCTTGGCGATCGGGATCTGATTCTGTTCCGCGAATTCGAGCAGGCGCGTGCGGCTGGTCAGATCCCATTCGCGCCATGGTGCGATGATCTTGATGTCCGGTTTGAGCGCGTAATAGCTGAGCTCAAAACGGACCTGATCGTTACCTTTGCCGGTCGCACCATGGGCGACCGCATCGGCGCCAACCTGTTCGGCGATCTCGATCTGCCGCTGCGCGATCAGCGGGCGCGCAATCGAGGTGCCCAGGAGGTATTGGCCTTCATACAGGGCGTTGGCGCGGAACATAGGGAAGACGAAGTCGCGCACGAAGGTCTCGCGCAGATCGTCGATGAAGATTTCCTTCACGCCGAGCATCTGCGCCTTCTGCCGTGCCGGTCCCAGCTCCTCGCCTTGGCCGAGATCGGCGGTGAAGGTGACGACCTCGCAGCCATAGGTCACCTGGAGCCAGCGGAGAATGACGCTTGTGTCCAGGCCGCCCGAATAGGCGAGCACCACCTTCTTCACGTCCTTCACACGCATCGCTTCACCTGTGAGACCAGCCCCCGTCGGGAGTAGCGCTGGGCGACCAGTCAGCGCAAGACGAGTGCTCACTCCTTGGCAGTCAGCGGCGCTGCGAGGCGCCTCCCGCCTCCAGACATGTATTCAACAACCGTTCTGGACTCGGCGGCGCTGGCGCGCAGCCCCAGCTTGCTTCGCCGCCACAGCACATCGTCTGCAGTCTGTGCCCACTCATGCTGCGTCATCCAGTCGAGCTCGCGTTCGGTCAGGTCGGCGCAAAGCGAACGCCCGAGATCCTCAGTGCAGCGGGCGTCGCCGAGGATCTCGCTGGCCAGCGTGCCATAAGCGCGGACCAGGCGGTTGCATGTCCTTTCCGTCAGGAATGGGAAGCGCGCGGCCAGTTCGGAGCGGAGATGGTCCAGACCATCCCACGGGAAATCGCCGCCGGGTAGCGCAGCGGAAGACGTCCACGCGCCGCGCATACCGGGAAACAGCGGTGCCAGCTTGGCCATCGCTGCTTCGGCCAGCCGGCGATAGGTCGTGATCTTGCCGCCGAAAACGGACAGCAAAGCCGCTTGCTGTAAATCCAGCAGGTAATCGCGGGTTGCTTCCTGCGCCTTTGACGCACCGTCATCCAGCAGCGGTCGGACCCCGGCGTAGCGCCAGACGACGTCCTTCGGCGCGACAGGCGCGCGCAGATAGCGGCTGACCGCGTCACACAGATAGGCTTCCTCTTCGGTCGAGCACGTGGCGCTCGCCGGGTCGCCTGCGAAGTCCTCATCGGTCGTGCCTATCAGAGTGAAGTCCTGCTCATACGGGATGGCAAAACAGACCCGACCGTCGGTGTTCTGCAGAATATAGCTGCGGTCGTGCTGCCAGAGGCGCGGCACAACGACGTGGCTGCCCTTGACCAGCCTGACCCGGCGCGGCGCGCTCCTGCCAACAACCTTGCGCAAGACCCGGGAAACGTGCGGGCCACCGGCGTTCACCAGCACCCTGGCCGCTGCCGTTCCATTCCCTGACAGCGTCAGGTGCCAAATTCCATCCTGGTAGGTTGCCCGCACACAACGGGTCCGGGGGCGGATGTCAGCGCCCCGCCCGGCGGCATCGCGTGCGTTGGCCACCACGAGCCGCGCATCGTCGGCCCCGCAATCGGCGTACTCGAAGCCGCGCCTGAATCCGCTCCGCAATGGCGCGCCTGCCGGATCAGACTGCAGGTCGAGCGTGCGCGTGCCGGGCAGGATTTCGCGCCCACCGAGATGGTCGTACAGCAACAGGCCCAGCCGGATCAGCCAGCGCGGCCGCATTTCCGCGTGGTGCGGCAGCACGAAGCGCATCGGGCGGATCAGGTGGGGGGCGACGCGCAGCAGCACCTCCCGCTCGGTCAGCGCTTCACGGACCAAGCGGAAGGCGTAGTGCTCCAGGTAACGCAGGCCGCCATGGATCAGCTTGGTGGAGGCCGACGAGGTGCCACTGGCCAGGTCGCCTTGTTCGAGCAGAACCACGGAGAGGCCACGGCCTGCCGCGTCGCGGGCAATCCCACAGCCGTTGATGCCGCCGCCAATGATCGCGAGGTCGAAGAGCCTATTCCTGGGTGAACTCACCCGACTTGCCGCCTGCCTTGTGCGTCAACCGCAGCGCCTCGATCCGCATCCCGCGGTCCACCGACTTGCACATGTCGTAGACTGTCAGCGCGGCCACGGAAGCTGCCGTCAGTGCTTCCATCTCGACACCGGTCTGGCCCGTAGTGCGCACCGTGGCGGCGATCTCCACGGCATCATTCTCAGGGGTCAGTTCCAGCGAGACGGCACTGATCGGCAACGGGTGGCAAAGCGGGATCAGATCCGAAGTCCGCTTAGCGGCCATGATGCCGGCGATCCGCGCCACACCCAGCACATCGCCCTTCTGGGCGTCGCCGCTGCGGATCAGCGCAGCGGTGGCAGGCTGCATGACCACCCGTGCCCGAGCGGTGGCGGTGCGTTCCGTGATCGGCTTGCTGCCGACATCGACCATTGCCGCCTGACCACGTGCGTCGAAATGGGTGAATTCGTCGGTCATGGTCCGGTCAGCAGGGCACGGGTCGCGGCGGATACATCCTGCTGACGCAACAGGCTCTCGCCTACCAGGAAGCACTGAGTGCCGACGGAGGACAGACGCTGTAGGTCGGCATTGCTGCGAATGCCGCTCTCCGCGATCAGGAACCGATCCGCCGGGACCAGCGGAGCAAGCTGCTCCGTTACCGCCAGGTCAGTGACCAAGGTCTTGAGGTCGCGATTGTTGATGCCGATCAGCTGAGTCTCCAGGCCTAGCGCGCGGTCCAGCTCCCGTTCCTCGTGCACCTCTGCCAGCACATCCATGTCGAGCGCGCGGGCAAGCGCCTCCAGGTCGCGCGCCTGGGTGTCGGTCAATGCCGCGAGGATCAGCAGGATGCAGTCGGCCCCCATGGCGCGGCTTTCGTACACCTGCCATGGCTCCAGAATGAAGTCCTTGCGCAGTACCGGCAGGGCCACTGCATCGCGTGCAGCTCGCAGATGTGCGGGGCTGCCCTGGAAATGCGGCGCGTTGGTCAGCACGGACAGGCAGGCGGCGCCACCCTCGACGTAAGCATGCGCGAGCGCCGGGGGGTCGAAGTCAGGCCTGATCAGCCCGCCGGATGGCGATGCTTTCTTGATCTCGGCGATCAAGCCGTAGCGGCCTTCGGCAACCGCCTGCTTCAGCGCCGAGCCGAAGCCGCGAGGGGCGTCGCCGCGAACGGCAATCTGCAGACGCAGCGCCTCCAGACTGATCTTGGTCTTGGCTTCGGCCACCGCGGCGCGCGTGTCGGAGCAGATTTTCCCCAGCACGTCGGAAGCCGGAACATTGGCAATATCTGGCATCGTGTCCTTCAGTGCACCGTCGTCTCGCGCCGCAAAGTCTCCAACGCGGCAAGGGCGGCACCTGATGCAATCGAGCGGCTCGCCAGAGCAACACCCTCACGGAGATCTGTGGCGCGGGCCGCCACAACCAACGCCGCAGCGGCATTCAGCAGCACCGTGTCGCGATATGGGCCGGTTGCTCCTTGGAGCAATGCGAGTAGTGTCGCGGCGTTCAGGGCTGCGTCACCGCCACGGATCGCTTCGACCGGCGCGCGCGGAAGGCCGGCATCTTCCGGGCAGACGGCGAAGCGACGCAGGCCGCCATCCTGCCAGGCGACGATCTGGTTCTCGCCCGCCACGGTGAGCTCATCGAGGCCCTGACCATGCACGATCCAGACCTGCTCGCTGCCCAGCCGCCCAAGCGTTTCGGCCATCGGTGCGGCCCATTCTGGTGCGAATACACCAGTCAACTGGCGGCGCACCCGCGCGGGGTTCGCCAGCGGGCCAAGCAGATTGAAGATCGTCCTGGTACCCAGTTCCACCCGCGGGCCCGCCGCGTGACGCATCGACGGATGGTGGCGCGGAGCAAACAGGAAGGCGCAGTTGGCGGCTCGCAGGATGTCCGGCAGCCGCTCCATCGGCGCGTCCACATTCACGCCGAGTGCGGTTAGCACATCAGCTCCCCCGGTCCGCGAGGACAATGCGCGGTTGCCGTGCTTTGCAACTGGCACCTCACATCCCGCGACGACGAACGTCACCGCAGTCGATACGTTGAGCGTGCCGGCGGCGTCGCCCCCGGTGCCACAGACATCGATGGCGTCTGGTGGAGCCGCGACGGCCGTCATCCGCGCCCGCATGGCCCGAACCGCGCCGGTGATCTCGGCAACTGTTTCGCCACGAAGCCGCATTGCCATCAGCAGGGCGCCGATCTGCGCCGGCGTCGCCTCGCCTGACATGATGATGTCGAACGCCGCTTCCGATTCCGTGTCGGTCAGTGTCTCTCCAATGGCAAGGCGTGCCAGGAACGGCTTTAAGTTGTTGGACACGCTGCCGGTCAGGCCGCCTGGGCAGGCGTGTTGGTGCCCCGCGCGAGGCGGAGGAAATTCGCCAACAGCTCATGGCCGTGCTGGCTGGCGATGCTTTCCGGATGGAACTGCACGCCGAATAGGGGCAGCGAGCGATGGCGCATTGCCATCAGCAGTCCGTCTTCAGTCCAGGCGGTCGGCACCAGCACACTGGGCAGGCTGGCGCGATCGACAATCAGGCTGTGGTAACGTGTTGCGCTGAACGGCGACGGCAGGTCTTCCAGGAGGTCGGTACCGCCATGGAAGATGCGGCTGACCTTACCATGCATCGGCACCGGCGCGCGCACGACGTTTCCGCCGAGCGCCTGGCCGAGCGCCTGGTGGCCCAGGCACACACCGAGGATGGGCACTTTGCCGGCTGCCGCGGTGATCAGATCGAGACAGATGCCTGCTTCGTTCGGAGTGCATGGGCCGGGGGACAGCACAATCGCTTCCGGTCCGCGTGCAAGCGCATCCTCGACGCTGATCTTGTCATTGCGCCACACCTCACACCTGGCGCCCACATCGCCCAGGAAGTGGTACAGGTTGAAGGTGAATGAGTCGTAGTTGTCGATCAGCAGCAACATGGTACTGCATCCTGATCAACGGCACTGCTGGGGTCAACGGTGGTTGGCTCTGTAGAGACGCGATTCCACCTGCGAGCAGGCGTTTGACCCACTTTATTTGGTTGCCAGTCGGTCTCAGATGGAGGGCGATGCAGATCAAGATGTCGGATTACAATCGTGTTTCCGTAGGGCCCGTCGCCGAACTGCGAATACTTGCTGAAACTCGTCATGCGCCGCCCGATCTCCACCTGCTCTTGTCAGTACCGTTGAGTCAGAGGACGTTCTTGCCTAGTGATTCGCGACAAAATGACAGCACAGCAGCGTGCGTCTGAGTGCGTGGCGTATTGCGTCGCCGCAAATGTCCTCTGTCAGCGTGCGTTAAGTTACGTGGAAGTAAGATGCAATGTGAACTCGTGCGGGGCGCGGGGACGCAAGTCACCTTTCCAAGCTCGCACTTTATCCCCCCGAGTGCGTGCCCAAAACATTGCGAAGCTCATATCTCCCGGCGGGAGGTGCAGGCTCACCGGGTGCCGCAAGAGTTCTGCTGGGGTGTGAGGCCGCGCGACTGGCTGCGAAAATGCGAAAGCGTGTTGCGAGCCTGCGCAGTGCTTGCTCGGCATCGCGCGTGGCAGCCCTGGCCGCCATCGCGTCGAACTCATCCGACATCTGCAACAATTCCTCGATGGTGTTCACGCCGAGAGATTTCCTCTCCAAAGACAGATCTGTCACAGATGGGCTCCACGACCGTTGCTGGCGTGGGAGGCGTTGTAGAACACGCAGTCCGGTAAATGAAGGACCTCTTGCTATTCAAGCGTGCCATTTGACGCTTCGTCATTTCAGTCGGCGGTTCCGGATCCCGAGTGGCTGCTCAAACCGGGACGGCTATGAGTTCTCGCTAGCACAGCTGCGCCCTTCGCCCGGCCTCAGCTCGAGGTTTGGACGGAGGCAGAATGCCTCGCGGCAAAGTCCACGCCGTCAACGCAAGCGCGGGCACACGGAAGCCGACTTTGATCTGCATCAAGGCCGCGTGACCGTAGAACCCGTAGGCTGCCAGCTGCCTCGTGAGGGGGCGGAAAATGGCAAATGCTGTGGAACTTGCCCGCAGGCTTGCGGAGATCGCCAGCAAAACCCGGGATCCCGATACCGCGCAAGAATTGATGGCTTTGGTCGAGCAATTGTTTGGCGAGGCCGGACTGTCTGACAGGTTGCCGGAACCGCCAGTTAAACACTGATCGCCACTTGGCGCTGACCGGACGGTGTTCACAACCCACAACAAACTGCAAAATTGATTGCCGATCCAACGCCGCACCGATGTCCCGCCAGCTGGTGTCGCTCCTCACGTCTAACTGGGGTTCCGACAGAGCGATGATAGGTAAACGACCGTAAGATCGTTTACCGAAACGACATCGGTTTCGTGTACTCTGCAAGGGTCGGGAGGATAGACGCCGAAACAGACCCCGCCTCAGCCGATTTTGCGGGAAAGCGGGCCAAGGCCAAGCTCAGTAGGAAGACCATACAATCGTGCCGTGCGGCTAACACTCCGTTAAGAGGGAAGCCGTTTGGCACAAGTGGTTCCGCAT
>JBKPOG010000111.1:0-26828 GCA_046732975.1 Pseudomonadota bacterium | reverse complement strand
GATGATCCATCAGTGCGGCTGATCGGCGTGGAGGCCGGCGGGCATGGCATAGAGAGCGGCGAACACGCCGCCAGTCTGACCGGCGGACGGCCAGGCGTGCTGCACGGCAATCGGACGTATCTGCTGCAGGACGAGGACGGGCAGATCATCGAGGCACACTCGATCAGCGCGGGGTTGGACTATCCGGGCATCGGGCCGGAGCATTCCTGGCTGCACGATATCGGCCGTGTCGAGTATGTATCGGCGACCGACGAGGAGGCTTTGGCGGCGTTCCAGCTGTGCACCCGCACCGAGGGAATTATCCCCGCGCTGGAGCCGGCGCACGCGCTGGCGCATGTGACCAAGCTCGCGCCGACATTGGGCAAAGATCAGATCGTCCTGATGAACCTTTGCGGACGCGGCGACAAGGACATCTTCACCGTGGCGGAGCATCTGGGAGTACGGCTGTGAGCCGCATCGCTGCCCGGTTCGCAGCGCTGAGGCGGGAAGGCCGTGGCGCAATGATTCCGTTTATCGAGGCATACGATCCCGACGGCGCGACGTCGTTGGCGCTGCTGCGTGGCATGCCCCATGCGGGTGCCGACCTGATCGAGATCGGAATCCCGTTCACTGATCCGATGGCGGACGGTCCGATCGTTCAAGCGGCTGGTAAACGGGCGCTCGCTGCAGGGGTAAAGGTATCGCGCGTGCTCGATATGGTGCGTGAGTTCCGACGCGAGGACGACGCGACCCCGATCATTCTGATGGGCTATCTGAACCCGGTGCTGTCGTATGGCGCGGAGCGCTTTTGCGCCGATGCGCAGTCGGCCGGTGTCGACGGTCTGATCATGGTGGATCTTCCTACCGAGGAAGCTGACATGCTGGTGCCGCGTGCCGCTGCGCACGGCATCGATGTCATCCGGCTGGTCGCGCCAACCACGGACACAAAGCGCTTGCCACTGGTGCTCGAGAACAGTTCCGGGTTCATATATTACGTCAGTATAACGGGAATAACCGGCACGCGCAGCACAACGGCCGAACATCTGGGCGAAGCAATTCCTCGCATACGTAAAGCGAGCGATTTGCCGATCGCTGTCGGCTTCGGGGTGCGTTCACCGTCACAGGCCGCCGAGGCGGTTCGGATTGCCGATGCGGCGGTGGTCGGATCAGCGCTGTGCAGCACGATCGCCGCGAACCTGGGCAAGCCTAACCTGGTGCAGCGGTTGCTGGAACAGGTGCAACTGTTGGCGGATGGCGTCCGCGGTGCACGGGTAAACGCATGAACTGGCTCACCGACTTCGTGCGGCCCAAGATCCGCACGCTGTTCGCCCGCCGCGACGTGCCAGAGAACCTATGGCATCAGTGTCCGGCCTGCGAGCAGATGATCTTCCACCGCGACCTGCTGGCCAACCTGAAGGTCTGTCCGCATTGTGGCCACCACATGCGCGTCGGGGCGATCGAACGGCTCGGCTACACCTTCGACGAGCGCAGCTTTACCCGGATCGAGTTGCCAAAGGTCATTGCTGATCCGCTGCGCTTTCGTGACACCAAGCGTTACACGGAACGGCTCAAGGAAGCGCGCGACAAGACGCATCTCGACGATGCGGTCGTGGTTGCGCACGGCAAGATTGACGATCAGCCGGCTGTGGTTGCTGCGATGGAGTTCGAGTTCATCGGCGGTTCGATGGGCGCGGCGGTAGGTGACGGCATCCTGGCGGCAGCGCAACTTGCTGTGCTGCAGGATGCACCGCTGATCGTATTTACCGCCTCGGGCGGCGCGCGAATGCAGGAGGGTGCGATCAGCCTGATGCAGATGCCCCGCACGGTGATCGCCACCCGCTTGGTGAAGGAGGCCGGCCTGCCATACCTCGTGGTGCTGACCGACCCCACAACAGGCGGCGTGACTGCCAGCTTCCCGATGCTGGGGGACATTCACATCGCCGAGCCTGGGGCGCTGATCGGTTTCGCCGGCCCGCGCGTCATCGAGCAGACGGTACGTGACAAGCTGCCGGAAGGGTTCCAGCGGGCCGAATATCTTCATGAGCATGGCATTGTGGACCTCGTAGTGAAGCGGACCGAGCTGAAGGCGACCCTGGCGCGGATCATCTCGCTGCTGCGCATCAAGGAAGTCGCAGCCGCGGCGCCATGACTGCGCGTATCGAGGGCATTGTCGCGCGCCTGCACGGACTGCATCCGCGGCTCATAGATCTCAGCCTGGACCGGTTGCTCAAGCTGCTTGCGAAGTTGGAGCATCCTGAGCGCCGGCTGCCGCCAATCGTTCATGTGGCCGGAACCAACGGAAAGGGCAGCGTCTGTGCATTCCTGCGTGCCATGGCCGAGGCGGCTGGGCAGCGCGTGCATGTGTATACCTCGCCGCATCTCGTGCGTTTCAATGAGCGGATCCGGATCGCCGGCAAGCTGGTCTCTGACGATGCGCTGGCCGAAGCACTGGAGCACGTCGAGCAGGTGAACGCGGACGCGCCGATTACCGTGTTCGAAGTGATCACCGCGGTTGCGTTCCACCTGTTCGCGGCGACAAGCGCCGATCTGTGTGTGCTGGAAGTCGGCCTGGGCGGCCGCGGGGACGCGACGAATGTAATCGAGCGGCCGGCCGCCTGCGCGATCACCTCGATCTCGCTGGATCATCGCGAATTGCTGGGTGACACGCTGCCGCTGATCGCGGCGGAGAAGGCCGGCATCATGAAACCAGGCGTGCCGGTGGCGATTGGGGAGCAGGCGTCGGAGGTGCTTGAAGTATTGCTGGCGGTGGCCTGCCGCGTCGGGGCACCGGTGCTGCTGCGCGGTCGCGACTGGCAGGTTCCCGCGCATACGCCGCCATCGCTGCCAGGCGCGTTCCAGCTGGACAATGCTGGCATCGCGATTGCGGCGCTAAGGGCGTCGCGTGTTCCGATGGATGTCTCCGGCATCGCTGCCGCGGAATGGCCAGCACGGATGCAGCGCCTGCAGGGACGCCTCGCAGCGCTGCTGCCACCTGATTGGGAGCTGTGGCTGGACGGCGGGCACAATCCTGGTGCGGGTCGGGTACTCGCGGAGCATCTGCGGGTCTGGTCCGATCGCCCGGTGCATCTCGTGATCGGCATGAAGCAATCGAAGGATGCAGGCGAATTCCTTCGGCCACTGATTCCTCTTGCAACCACAGTGTGGGCGGTGGCTGAGCCTGGACAGCACGACGCGCTGCCGGTCGAGGCAATAATAGAGGCTTCAGATGGCGTTGCCCAATCTGGACCGGACGTGGCGGGCGCCTTTCGCGCCCTGCCGCGTGACCGAAGCGCCCGTGTGCTGATCTGCGGCAGCCTTTACCTTGCAGGCGAAGTGTTGAAGCTGGACGCGAAGACCCTGGCATGAGCTTCCCCGCCATGCTGGAATTCGCAAGACACGACGAGTGGGCAGCACAATGAACGACGCAACAATCCGACCAGCGACCGAGGGCAAGGGACTGGCGAAATCCCCAGGTGCGCTCGCCGGTCTGAAGGTCGTTGATCTGACACGCGTCCTCGGCGGCCCTTATTGCACGATGATCCTGTCGGACCACGGCGCCGACGTGATCAAGGTGGAGCCGCCACAGGGCGATGAAGTGCGCGATTGGGGCCCACCGTTCCACGACAACGACGCGAGCTATTTCATTGGTATCAATCGCAACAAACGAGCCATTGCCCTCGACATCGGTAAGCCGGAGGGGCGGTCGGTGCTGATGCGCCTGCTTGAAGGGGCTGACATTCTAATTGAGAACTTCAAGCCTGGTTCGATGGAAAAGTGGGGAATCGGCTACGACAAGCTGTCGGGGCGGTTCCCGCGGCTGATCCATTGCCGAATCTCCGGCTTCGGCGCGGATGGCCCTCTGGGTGGGCTGCCTGGCTACGATGCCGTTCTCCAGGCGATGACCGGGCTGATGAGCGTGAATGGCGATGCGACCACCGGGCCGATGCGGATGGGCGCCGCGATTGTCGACATGGGCACGGGTCTCTATTCGGCGATCGGTATCCTGATGGCGCTGCACGAACGCGAACGCTCGGGACGTGGGCAGTATCTGGACATGACGCTGTATGATTGCGGCATGGCTCTGCTGCATCCGCAGGCGGCCAACTACTTCCTCAACGGCAAGCGGCCAGCGGGCACCGGCAATCCGCATCCCAACCTGGTGCCATACGACAAGTTTCCCACCAAGACCTGCGATATCTTCATTGCCTCGGGCAACAACGGGCAGTTCCGCAGGCTGGCCGAGATCATCGGTCGGCCGGAATTGGCGGACGATCCACGTTTCGCGGACAACGGCAAACGCAATGTCAATCGCGTGGCACTCACCGAGGCGCTGGCGTCAGCATTTGCCGAGCACGATGGCAACGAGCTGTCGCTGAAGCTGATCCGCAACGGCGTGCCGGCGGGTCCGGTGCTGCCGGTCGATGAGGCGACCTCAGCACCGCACACCGCACATCGCGAAATGGTCACCGAGTTCGACTGGTACCGTGGTCTCGGCTCCCCGATCAAGCTGGGTCGCACGCCTGGTGGCACACGTCGGGCGCCGCCAAAATTCGCCCAGGATGGAGCCGAGGTGCTGGCGCAGCATGGCTACTCTTCTGAGGAAATCGCAGCTTTACAGCGGGACGGCATCGTCTTGACCGAGCGCCGCAGATAGAGGTCGCGCCCGCGGCCGGATCGCGGATTCGCTCGCCCCTGTCGTCGGAGGCGCGGGAGAACACCTCGAGCAGCAATCCGACGGCCCGCGCGGCTTGCTCTCGGACGCCAGTCGTGCGTTTCCGATCGCCGTCACTGGCAGCCGCGACCTGCAATTCATCGGATGGACCCTTGTCCCTCGGAACTAGCAGATCGCTTCAGTGCCCATGTCATCAGGCCGGTCGAGCTGCTGTTGATACGTCCGAGTGACGCTCTCGCAATCCAATGAAGTACCGTCCAAAAGTATGAGCTTCTTGGCATTTTTGCTGGCATGACAGAAACAGCGGCGATGTTTATGAAGGCGCATGCGACAAGTACTCGCATTGACCGCCCTGGCTGTGGCCGGCAGCTTTGATCTCGCCGTCGCCATTGTTGCAATCGTTAGGTTGGTGACGGCGGCGACCTAGGCCTGCGACCAAGCGTCTCAATCTGCCTTTGGGTGAGGCGCGTGGGTGAGGGCGCGGGTGTAGGACTTGATAGGTTGCTTCCTCCGCCGCTGTCAGTAAACCTCCGACCTTTCCCCTTACTCGCCGGTGGTTTGCCATCCCAATCATTCGCTCATCACCGGTTCCAATTTCCGATATGCCGCGCTTGCATGCAGGCAAATCCGTCAGGTGGATGCGGAGAGAGGAGGCAACGCAGCGGATGGCGATACCTCGCCTCTAGTCGTCAAAGTGAGCTTCATCTCCGGTGATCTCGTGGACGAGTATTTTTGGAGGGTACCGCTGCGTTCAGTCATCGCTACGCAAGGCCCCGAAACTTGCTGCCGCAGTGGCGCAGCGCATCTCATCCAAAAGATGGTCTAGTCAAGCCGACACCAGGTGGGTAGATCTGTTCACGCGCTGTGTCTCCGTAATACTAATCCATGCTCCTCCAAACTATTTGCACAGTATCCATGGACCATTTTCCGGACTTGAGCACAGCAACCTGGAACTGACTGACTGACGCTGGCGATGTCCGGCGTTAAGCAGGGAAAATTGCGGTACGGAACTTGGTTGCCAGCCAATCATCAGCTTTTGACCAGAGCCGCCACGTAGGGAGATGGCGGCAGCGACCGGAAGAGTGCTGTGCCCGACTTTGCGAGGAGCCGTTGGCGGCCGGGTTCTGAACAGTGCCGACACGCCAGAGCGTTTCGTGACAAACGCATTGAGTTACGGAGCGTACGAGTCTCGCCAAGCTCTTGCTAAGAGGATCTATTCGCATGTGTGGTATTGTAGGTGTTGTCAGCTCACGGCAGGTGGCGCCGATTATATTAGATTCGCTCCGTCGGTTAGAGTATCGCGGCTACGACAGTGCTGGGATTGCCACTCTTGTTGATGACCAGATTCATCGCCGGCGCGTCGAGGGCAAATTAGGTAATCTGACTGCTGAACTGGAACGGTCTCCTCTCAGCGGCACCACGGGCATCGGGCATACACGGTGGGCGACGCACGGGGCCCCAACCGAGGTCAATGCTCATCCGCACGGCACCGCACGCGTTTCGGTCGTGCACAATGGTATCATCGAGAATCATGCTGAGCTGCGTGCCGAGCTTGAGGCTGCAGGACAGAGATTTAGTACACAGACCGACACCGAGGTGGTAGCCCAGTTGCTCGATCTGCATCTGCGGCAGGGTATGCAGCCGATTGAAGCGGTAAGGGCGGCGCTTCGGCGGCTGGAAGGTGCGTACGCGTTGGCTATGATTTTCGCCAGTCATCCTGAGTTGATCGTTTGCGCGCAACACGGTGCGCCACTCGCGGTTGGTCTCGGCGACGATGAGATGTTCGTCGGCTCCGACGGTTTGGCCTTGGCGCCGCTAACACAACGCATCGCCTATTTGAATGATGGCGACTGGGCTGTGGTCAATCGGCACGGAGCCCACTTCTTCGGACCGGATGGAGCCGAGGTACACCGCGAGGCAAAGCTGACACGTCTCTCCGGTTCGATGATAGGCAAGGGTATCTTTCGCCACTTTATGGAAAAGGAGTTGCATGAGCATCCGGCAGTAATTGGTGACACGCTACGGCGCATGATTGATCCGGCGACTCGGTCCGTCGTTCTGCCCAAATTACCTTTCGACTTTGCCCAGCTATCGCGCACCACCATTAGCGCCTGCGGCAGCGCGTTTTATGCTGGGCTTGTCGGCCGCTGCTGGCTTGAAGCGATTGCACGTATGCCGACGGATGCCGATGTTGCCAGCGAATTCCGCTATCGCACGCCGCCACTGACGGACGGCGGTTTAGGAATACTTGTCAGCCAATCAGGCGAGACCGCCGACACCATGGCTGCACTGCATTACTTGCGCGAGCAGGGGCAGCATGTGCTGAGCATCGTGAACGTGCCCGAGAGCCGCATGGCTCGTGCATCTGATGTCGTGCTGGAGACGATCGCCGGGCCGGAGGTCAGTGTAGCGAGCACCAAGGCATTCACGGTCCAGCTTTCAGTGCTGGCTTGTCTGGCCATCGCTGCGGCTCGGGCGCGCGGCACGATCTCCAAGGCGGAGGAGAACGCAATGACCGCCGCGCTGCTGGAGGTGCCAAGCCGGGCGGCCGAAGTGCTTGATATGGACGACGAGATCAGGAGACTGGCGCAGCGCATCGTGCAAGCCCGCGATGTGTTGTATCTCGGCCGCGGCAACTGCTTCCCGATTGCGCTGGAGGGTGCCCTCAAGCTTAAAGAGATCAGCTACATCCACGCCGAAGGCTATGCGGCCGGCGAGATGAAGCATGGCCCGATCGCGCTGATCGATCGGCAGGTGCCGGTGATCGCTGTGGCGCCGTCCGGGCCGCTGTTCGAGAAAACCGCATCCAATCTCCAGGAGGCGGCCGCGCGGGGCGGACAGGTCATCGTATTCAGCGACGAGGAGGGTGCGGCCAGGCTGCGCAACATTGCGACCGCAACGGTGGTCATGCCGCGGGTCGACCCGTTCGTGGCGCCGATCTTATACGCGATCCCTGTGCAGTTGCTGGCTTATCAAGTCGCGGTGCTGAAAGGCACCGATGTCGATCAACCGCGTAACCTGGCGAAGTCAGTGACGGTGGAGTGAACACGATGCCTGGCGTGATGGCGCCATGGGACGTGCAGGTGGTTCGGCATGAGCGGCACTTGTTCAGCACAGACCGTCTCTGGTTTGCCCGCAACAATCAGAGGTCCCAGCGGTGATCCGTCGACTTCGGAAATCTTCCCGACACGGAGGCGTTTGGTCAAGTTTTGCCATTGCGGCAATGGTGCTGGCGACGTTCGGCATAATCGAGGTCGTGGGTGCCGGGACACTGAGTGCAACGGCCATTGCAATCGTAGTCGCCGCTCACGTTGCCATCGGCTTGTCGCTTGCCATGGAGTGTCTACCTCGCTCTTCGCGCAGTCGCGGCAATCCGGAGCTCCTGCTGTTTGTTCTCTGCATTATTGTGATGGGGCCACTCGGGCCCCTAGGTAGCGTGCTGACCCTTGCCCTCAGCCGCTGGTTCAAGCGCTCGGCGACGTCATTTGAAGCGTGGTATGCAACGCTGTTTCCCGAAGTGGTCGTTACGCGGCCTCAGGCCCTGTATAGGTTGATCGTCCTTCGCGGCGCCCGTCCGTCGGGTCACAGCACGACTGCTCCGTTCCTCGACATCGTGGCCCTCGGCACCGTTGAGCAGAAGCGGGCCGTCATCGCCATGATCGCTGCGGAGTTTAGGCCCTCGTTCGCGCCCGCCCTGCGAAATGCACTTAATGATTCCGACCCGGCCATCCGCGTTCAGGCCGCTTCGGCCGTCGCACATATCGACGCCGGTTTTGTCAACCGGACGATGGCGCTAAAGGCGCGCTGCGCAGCCCGCCCGAACGACGGCGATACCATCCTGGAGTTGGCACGGCACCGAGAGTCCTACGCGGAAAGCGGTCTCCTCGATGAGGGTCGAGCGCATGCTGAACTGACAGAGGCGCTCGCCTCCTACGAGCGCGCGAGCGCGATGTGTCCCGCTGAGGCCGGTGTTGTCGAGGCAATGGCGCGCCTCCTGTTACGAGTTGGCCGTCCCGAAGAAGCCCTGCTGCGCCTGGAACCGCTGATCGCACGATCCTATCCATCAGCGGACGCTCTAGCCGAATACTTCGTCTGTCTGTTTCGTCGTGGCCATTTCGCACAGGTGCGGGAGGCTTGCCGGTTGTTCAGGAGCCGCGTCGATCTGACAAAATTGCCGGACGGCGTCGGAGAGGCTCTGCGGCTCTGGTCAGGTGATGTTGTGGATGACGTCGCGTCCACAACGATCGCAGTGGGCACGTGGGCATGATCCGCCGTCAGCCCAAGGCCGATATCTGCCTCATTCTCGAGGGCGCTTATCCCTTTATTGCGGGCGGTGTCTCCTCCTGGGCGCACGAGCTCATCCAGGCGCAGCACCAGCTCACCTTCCACATTGTGGCGCTCTCCGCCAATGGAGCCAAAAAGCAGCTCCGCTACAAGCTGCCGCCGAACGTCGTGCGAATGACCGAGATCCCGTTGCAGCAGTCTGATAACCGAACCGCCGGCGGCACTGCAGTCGAACGGATGATCGCCGAACTCGAGCAGCCGTTGGCCCGGCTGTTGCGCAGGGGTGGCCTCGCGGATTTTCAGGACCTAGTCGCTGTGCTTCAGCGGCATCGTCGCACGGCAACGCGGGCGGCACTGATCAATTCCGAACCTGCATTTGCAGTCATGCGGCGCATGTACGCGGCATCGGTGCCCGGCAGCTCGTTTCTCAAATACTTCTGGAGCTGGCGATCGCTCGTCGGGGGGCTATTCTCGATCCTGCTGGCTAAACTGCCACAAGCTCGCGTCTATCACAGCATCTCTACAGGCTATGCCGGACTATTGTTGGCTAGAGCCGTGCTGGAGACCGGTCGTCCCGGCCTGCTGACCGAACACGGCATCTATACCAATGAGCGGCGCGTCGAGATCACCATGGCCGACTGGTTGTCCGACAAAGTTCCTGGGTCGCTCGACATCGAGGAGCGACGCTACGATCTTCGGGATGTGTGGATAGAGGCGTTCACCGGCTATTCCCAAGCGTGCTACGAGGCATGCAATAAGATCACCACACTCTACTCCGGCAATCAGGTCATGCAGCTCCGGGATGGAGCGCCGCAGGATCGGTTATCGATCATACCAAACGGCATCGATTACGACGGCTACTCTGCAGTCTCGCGCGACACCTCGCCGCGGCCGCCGACCGTGGCATTGATTGGACGAGTCGTGCCGATCAAGGACGTCAAGACCTATATCCGCGCCGCCGCCATTTTGCGTGAGATGGTGCCGTCCGTACGAGTGCTGGTGCTTGGGCCAACCGAGGAGGATCCGGAATACTTCCGCGAATGCGAGGAGATGGTTGCGCATCTCGGCCTGGGCGAGACTTTCTCGTTCGTCGGCCGGGTGAACCTGCGGGAATACCTTGGTCGGGTGGATGCCATCGCGCTGACCAGCATCAGCGAGGCACAACCTCTGGTGCTGCTGGAAGCGGGCGCCTCCGGGATCCCGAGTGTTGCCACTGACGTCGGCTCCTGCCGCGACATCATCGAGGGACGGCCTGATGAGGACCCTCCGCTTGGACCAGCGGGTTTTGTGACGCCGCTGGCAAATCCGCTGGCCACCGCCAAGCGTCTGGCTGCCCTGTTAACAGACACAGAGCTGCGCGCGCGTTGCGGCGAGGCCATACGGCGGCGCACGGAGCTCTATTATAACAAGAAGACGGTCGATCAGCTCTATCGCACGCTTTATCACGAACACTTAGCGATGCCGGACCGTTCTCTGCTCAGAAAGGCCGCCTGATGGCAGGCATCGGCTTCGCTCTGCGAAAACTTGCGCGACAGGACTCGTTGTTGTCCGGCCTTCGCGCCTATTCGCATGCTGCGGTGATTTCCTGCGGCCCATGGCTCTTCACTGTTCTGGCACTCGGCGGCATCGAGCTGATAGGGCATTCCATCGTGCCCATCCTGGACCTGCAGCGCTTCTCTTCGATCGTTCGCTACGATTTCTGCTTTTCCCTGATCGCTGCGGGTCCGATCGCGCTTGTGCTTACTCGCCAGCTGGCCGACCAGATATATGCCAAGGATGTAACAGATGCCACCAGTCTGTTCTTGGCAGCTTTGCTGCTGCTGTTTTGCCTGCAGGCGATCCCCGGCATTGTTTTCTTTGGCTTCTTCGTTGATATGCCGCTCTCCGAGCGTCTGATTGCTATCATCTGTTTGCAGGTGGTGGGTGGCATTTGGGTTGCCTGCCCTTTTCTGTCGGCGCTGCAGAGTTTCGGATCCATCAGCGCGGCGTTCGCCGCAGGTATGTTGCTTGCGTTCGCCTGTGCTGTATCCGCCGGACGAGTTTTTGGTGCCGCCGGGATGCTGGCTGGCTTCACCATCGGGCTGGCGTTCATCTTCTTTGCCCTCTCGGCGCAGATCTTTGCCGAATACCCGTATCGGGTACGGTCCTTGTTGATTCTAAGGTTTCGCCGCTACTGGCAGTTCGCCGTCATCGGCCTGCTCTACAATGCAGGAGTCTGGGTGGACAAATGGATCATGTGGTTCGCGCCAGGGAACATGGTCACGGCAAGGGGCATCTGGTCCAATCCGTCATACGATAGCGCAATGTTTCTCGCCTATCTCACCATCATCCCCACGGCAACACTGTTCCTGATTGTCGTCGAGACGCGGTTTTTTGAGCATTATCAGCGGTTCTACCAAGACATCGAGAATGATGCGACGGCGGACGAAATTGACCGCAATCACCTTACAATTGTACGCGTGCTGCGAGAAGGAATGCGTAGCATCATCGCGTTGCAGGTCGCGGTCTGCTATCTGGTTATTCTCTCCGCACCGCACCTAATTGGCCTGGCGCAAGGCGATCCGGAAATGGTTCCAATTTTCCGATTTGGCGTGATTGGGGCTCTGTTCCACGGGATCCTACTCTGTACAATGGCGATTCTCTCCTATTTCGATCTCAGGCACGAACTCCTCCGTGTATCTGCGGTGTTTCTCCTGCTCAACGCGGGACTGACCTTGGTCACTTTGTGGCTAGGGCTGGGCTATCAAGGCTATGGCTACGCTGGTGCTGCTCTGGTGTCCCTTATCTATGCGTATTCGCTGGTATCATCCCGTATCGCCCAGCTGCCCTTCATGACCTTCATTGTTAATAACGGCGAGCTGCGTCGACGGCATATCTAGGGCATTCTGAGACGCGCGCAAATTTGCGGCTCTGCTTGTGACTGCGATTTCCGGTGAAGTCAGCTGCCGATTCCGATCCCCGGCGGACACCTACCACGCCCAGACCAACATTCCGCCAGAGCAAATAAAACTTTTACACTACGCGCCTCTCCGCCTTGCGCCTCTCGCCTAGCTTCTTCGTGATCCTGGGTGCGCCCCCGCATCCACCTGCTGCAGTGCAGCGAGCGCCCGCAGCGCTGATCTCCGGAATTCCTCCGTCACAATCTCCAAGTTGCCCGTCTGCTTCCTCAGGGCGACCATGAAGGCCCGCGCCCTTTCGCTCAGCTCACGAAGCCCAAGGTGCCCCCCCATCGATACCAGCGAATGCAGGTCGTCCCCAAGGTGTTTACTGTCCGCTTCTGGCGAAAGTTGCAGCAGAACATGCTCCAGCCGAATACACACCTCACGGATGAACCGTTGTGTCCTAAAAGGACCGAAGTGGGCTCGAATGTTCTCCAGAACCCCAAAGTCAATAGTGTTATCCTGCCCAGCTTGCCGCTCGGGCTGCACCTTGTGGCTGCTCTTGAGCCATTTTCGCATGGTGGAAAGCAAGTCCGCCTGGTCAACAGGCTTGCAGATATAAGCGTCCATGCCTGCGGCACGACAAGCGGCGAGCTGCTCCGGTCCCCGGTTGGCCGTCATAGCCACGATCGGAACCGCGCCAGCCTCACCCAGCGCCCGGATCGCACGAGTGGCCTCGAGGCCACCCATCAGCGGCATCTCAATATCCATCAGTATGAGGTCGAATGATCCCCGACGAACCGAGTCAATGGCGGACGCGCCATCTGCAACGGTGACTACCTCGTAACCGGCAGATTCCAGCATTTCAGCTATGATTTCCTGGTTCATAGCCAAATCCTCGGCCATGAGGATCCGCCACCTCTGCAAACCTGGGACAGACCGGGCGCTTGGTATCGTTGGCCGTTCTTCGCGGGGGGCCACCCACAAAACCCCTGCTGGGGCGCCGCACGCATTGCGGAGGGCGGCAAATGAATGCTTTTCGCCTCTCCCCACCGCAGCGTGCTCGGATCCATCGCGCAATACGCTGTCCTCAACGATGTCGCCAGCCAGCACCCGCAGGAACTGAGTCTCGAGTTCCGCCGCAAATGCTGGAACGATCTCGCGAATCGGTAGCCCTCGCAACTTCTCCCCGCTACTGCCGAGCGTCGCCGCCATGCGGCGGTTGAGCTCGACACACCTCAGATTGTCATCAACGATCGCCAGCGGGAGAGGAATCGCATCGAGTAGTTCCCGTATGGCCACTGGGGCTGAGTGGCCGAAGGACGGTCCGTCGCTCGACGACTCGGACCCGACATCGATTGTGGCGGAGGTGATGTCCATAAGACTCTCGCTGGATTACGCGGATCTGACCGAGCATTATGTCTGGACAATCTTCAAAATAGATGAATCTCTAGATATGCAACGTCGCCCATTTTTTATGCGGCCCAATTGTCCGTTGTGCGGGCGGGGAGAGGTCTCCGATGGCTCTAGAGAACTTTCGTCTCCAAGTTGCGCCAAAGCAGCCTCCGCGGAGGCCGTGACGCGGTCTACCAGCGCAGTGTCGGTCAAATTTTGCTGAAACACGTTCATCAGTTGGCGCGCCTGCTCACTGAGCTCGCGTAGTCCGACATTACCTGCAATCGATACTAGATCATGCAGCTCATGTGCGGCCGCCGACCGATCGTGGCAATCCCGTAATTCCCCAACCACTTCTTGAATCTTTGAAGTCGCCATCGACGCGAACCGGTGAGCCTTCTCCGCCCCAAATTGTCGCTCGAGCGTTGCGACAATTTCATTCTTGATCCCTGCCGTTGGTGCACTGTCCTTGTGCATAACCACAGCGGATTCGTGCCCAATCCAGGTGGCTACTGTGTGCAGCAGGACGCTCCGATCGATCGGTTTCGATATGAAATCATCCATACCCGCCTGCCGACAGGCGGCAATCTGATCGATCATACAGTTCGCGGTCAGCGCCACAATAGGCGTTCGTGCCTTGCTCTCCATGCTGCGGATAACCTGGGTGGCCTCAAGGCCATCCATGACCGGCATCTCCATATCCATCAGGACGACATCGAATGTTTCATCGCGCATAGCGGCAATGGCCATGGCCCCATTGTCGGCGAGTCGGACGCGATGACCTTCTTTTTCCAACATCTCGGCGATAATCATCTGGTTCATCGGCAGGTCTTCGGCGACCAGAACCCGGCCGGCTGTCGCAGGTCCCGCGGGCTTACGCTCTGACCCAGGGCCAGAGGAAGACGTCGTAGTTGGTAGTGGAAGCTCGAACCAGAATGTGGATCCTTCGCCTTCCTGACTTTTCACTCCAATGGCGCCCCCCATGACTTCGACCAGACGGCGGCTGATGGCCAAGCCTAGGCCGCTGCCCTCCGTGTCAGCTCTTCCGTCCCCCCGCACACGATAGAATTCCTGAAATAGGTGACGCTGGTTTTCCAACGGGATGCCGATCCCTGTGTCGTGTAACTCAAAACGTAGCAATTCGGCGGACGACTTCGCTGAACGGGTCACATAAACCATGACCCCGCCCTGCCGAGTAAATCTCAGGGCGTTACTCACGAGGTTCAGCAGGATTTGTCGGAATCGCGTTGGGTCCGTCAAAACCCAGGTCGGCACATCGCTCGCGCAGCACCATCGTAGATGGAGTGACTTCGCATCCGCGGTTGGTTTTACCGTCTCAAGCACACTATCGATCATGCTGGGCAGGTCGGTCGGGATGCTCTCCAGTTTGAACTGGCCCGATTCCACTCGCGAAATATCAAGAATGTCGTTGATGATGGCAAGAAGAGACGTCGCAGCCTGGCGTAAACTCCGTACCTTACTGGCCTGCTCATCCGACAGGGGCGAGTCCAGGAGAAGATCAGCAAACCCGATGATACCGGTCATCGGCGTACGAATTTCGTGGCTCATACGATAGATGTAGGAGGTTTTGGCGCTACTGGTCTGCTCCGCCTGGAGACGCGCCCGGGCAGCCTCCACCTCCGCTGCACGACGGACCTCAATCTCGCTCTGCAGAGAGGCATTGGCTTGCACATTTTGTCGCAGAAGTTCGGATAAGTGTTCGGAAGTCCGCTCCAGGTCAAGCTGCAGCTGCTTCTGGCGGGTGATGTCGCGCACGATGATAGAGGCACCCTTGTTCGTACCATCGTCGGCATGCGTGGCGGAGAAGGACAACGACAATACGGAAACCTTGCCGTTGGCGGCTCGGTATTTTGTCTCCAGGCTCATGGGCCGCCCGTTCGACCGAGCACGGCCGAGCGCATGACGTAGTGCCCGTGAGTAGCCCGCCTTCAAGGCCTTGCGAAGCGGCTGACCAATGGCATTGCTCGCAGCAGTACCGTAGATCGTCTCGGCGCTGGTATTCCATGCGGTCACCACATCCGCAGAGTTGACACCAATAACCCCATCCTTGGCGCATTCAAGAATCCAAGCCAGCTCGTCGTGCGCCTGCTGGATTTTTTGCCGCTCTCTTGCCGCTTCGGCGTCGCGGAGCGCCCCGATCACTGCGTTCGGCAGTCGTGCCAGATGGTCCTTTAGTACGTAATCGCTGATGCCGGTCTTCAGCAGCTCGGCGGCGGCCTCATCGCTGAGCACTCCAGTCACGAGAATGATCGGCGTGCCGGGACTTTTCGACCTCGTTATGCGTGCGGCCTCGAAGCCACCAAATCCGGGTACCCGATAATCGACGATGATGATGTCAGGTCGGAACGTGGCGAGCGCCGCGAGAAAATCTGTTTCGGCAGCGACGACCTGTGCGGCAAACGGCAATCCGGCTCTGCGCAGCGTGAGCTGTTCGAGCTCGGCGTCCGTAGTGGTGTCTTCCAGGATGAGTAGTCGGAACGGCGAAGGTACCGAAGCCTCGTTCCTGGCGATCTGTTTCTGCATTGAGCCCTCCTGGAGCTCACTTCGCGCTTAGCTCTGCGGTTGCTTTACGACGACCCAGTAGAACCGAGCTTCGCCGTGTTGATCGTGTCCGTGTCATGTCGCTTACCTTAGAATTGAAGCTCTAGAATGCCTTAGCTATGCATTAGTGCGCGGTCGGGCATGGAACGTTCAGGGATGTCGGATTTGGCTGTGCTAGAACGGTTGCAGGAATGTTACGCGCCGGGGGCGAAAATTCGGTGAATCTAAAAGGTTGTCTTGCAGGAAAGTCCGCTAACATTCCTTAGGCCAGGTATTCCTGGATCGCTTCTAGGCTGGCATCCGCTGCCTCGACGAACTGGTTGACTAACTGATCGTTAACCGCTTCAGCCGCTTCGAGTGCGCGGGCAGCTACCGACAGTCTGGTGCAGCCGAGCGTGCCCGCCACTCCAGCCAGATTGTGCAACCGATGCTTGACGTCGACGGGATCTGCATTGGCCCACCCTTGAGCCAGCGGCAATATTTCACCGATTGAAGCGGTAAGATTCTGCAAAAAGCGTCTGATTGCGCCGGGAGCAAAATGTCGTGCCTCCTCCGTTAATAATTCGAGATCGAGCGTGCGGACCCGCGGGCCGGACCGACATGGAATCCCCTGGGAGTCGCCTCCCAAGTGCTCGCGGACGCAACTGATCAAGGCTGAAGGATTGATCGGCTTCATCTGATAGCCGTTCATCCCGGCCACGCGCATTTCCTCTGCATACAAATGGAAAGCGTTGGCTGTCATGGCAACGATCGGCACCCGAGCCTTCTGGTTCTGCAAAGAACGGATGGTCCGTGCTGTCTCGATGCCGCTGAGGCCGGGCATGTTCACGTCCATCAGCACAAGGTCGTATCGCCCGCGGATCACGGCGGCCAGCGCCTCTTGGCCATTGCCAGCGTGGTCCACCCGGTATCCTTCTTGAGTCAGGATATGGACCACGATCTCCCGAGTCAGTTGTTCATCTTCGGCGACCAACACGCGCAAGTGGCGTGGCTCAGCGCATTCGGCCCTAGGACCGCGGGGGGCCGACGCTGCCCATTTGCCAGGATCGGCGTTGCGATAGGCCTGAAGGACGGCGCGATCGGCCGAGAAACGCTCATCCGGGCGTGCTGGCTCGACCTTTTCCCAGACAATCGGCTCAGACAATGGATCGCCACGCGAAACCGTCTGTGCTGACCGGTCCGTCCACACCATCGGGGCGGCGGCAATCCCTACACCGCCCTGGCCGGTGAGACTGGCGATGCGGCGCAGCAACACGGAAGGGATAAATGGCTTGCAGACAAAAGCTGTGGCGCCGGCCATTCTGGCAGCGTGCAGCGCCTTGTCCGTATGGTGGTTGGTAAGGATCAGGATCGGCACGTGCTGCCACACCTCCATCTGGCGCAACGCCCTGCACGTGTGCACCCCATCGCCGTTCGGCATCGCCAAGTCCACGATTGCCACGGCGGCGTCGAGATGTTCGGCCAAATTCAGCGCCTCCTCGCCGCTGGCGGCCGCGATCACCGTGTAGCCAGCCTCGTTCAGGAGCGAGCGCAGGACGTCCCGCATACCGGGGTCATCGTCCGCTATTAGGGCTATCTGATCGATTTGCCGGCGCGCTGGCATCTCGGGCGTTCTCACTCTCACCGTTGGCCTCCGGAGCCGGGACCAAGGATAGCGGTCATGGGTTTGCCGCGGCGTTAATTACACAATCACTAGGAACCAAGTGGCAGGAAAGGCAAAGGTCGCCCGCTGACTCAGCGCCCGCTTCGCGGACCCGGCCCGCTCTGGGGCGATGATCCGCATTAGCAGGGAGGATCCGGATGGCTAACTGAGTTGCGCCTGTGATTAGCCAGCCAAGGCGAGCGACGCCCGCTTGCTTGCGCCGTGCAGCCGCTCGAAGCGTTGGGCTTGAGCAAAGGCCGCGCCGATCCACTCGCAGAGAATTCGGAAGTTTTGCAAGGCCGCCGGCGTCAGTTCATGGAACTGCATACCCTCGATCTTCAGCATGCCAAATGGCTCGCCACTCTCCTCACTGGACAAGGGGCTGGCCAGCAGGCCTTGTTTTCCCAGAATCGCTTCGTTCTCCGGCTCGCATGCGATAAGCAAGCGTCGCTGTTCCACTACGGCCGCAAACAGCGGGGTACCTGCTCGGAATCTGTGTTGAAACCGATCGTCGGAGGTCCATCCCTGGTTGGTGGCAAGCTTCAGTTCGTGGCGATCAAGCAGGAAGAACGAGAACTTTTCGGGGTGCAGCACCGCCGCGACGACCTCAGGGATCCCGGCGAGTACCTCCTCCGTGCTCTGGCGTTCGATCGCACGGGCAGCAGTGTACATCGTCCGTACGGTCTGCCGCTGGCCAGCGACCTGCGCTTCCAAGTCGGTCTTTATCCGCAGCAAGCGGTCATAGGCATCGGCGATTGCCTCGGCCTGCTGCTGCGCCTCGGCTAGCTCGATCTGCAAGGCTTCAGCCCGTCGTTTATGGCTGGCGCGAATTTCTCCCAGAGTGACAGCGGCGATGCACCACAGCACGGGATTTAAGCTGATGCGCAACAGCCAGGCATACAGATCCTCGTTAAAGCCCTGCTCTGGGAGGTTGTTGATCAGCAGCGCCGCACCCGACAACGCCGCCGCGAACAGTGCCTCGCCAGTGCCGTATTGCGCTGCGATCAGCAGGACCACTGCCCAGAACGGATGTGGTGAGACAGAGGTGAAGCGATCGCCAGCGAACAGCAGGCGGTCCGTCGCCAACGCGAACCCGAGGAGAACGACTGTCTCTACAATGGCCGAAACGCGGAGGCCGAATAGCTCCCGCGCCGGTCGTTTCGCGCCAGATTCACGAGCAAGTTGCATTTGGCCAAGTTGCATTTCAGAAGAACCGCGTCAGCGATCCGGCGAATATCGCCGTGCTTCCGGCCGTACGGCCGATATTGTTGACATAGCCGGCCCGCAGTCCCAGTTCGAAGTCGCCCACAGGATAGGTAAGCACGGCTGCGAGGATCGGGCCTGATTTGCCGTAACGGTCCGCGCCATATCCTACTGAAACTTCATAGCTGAGCGCCCGACTGTTGGTGTCCAGCTTCCAGCTGCCGACATAGTCGAGCACCCCGGCATAGACCTCCCGGTTGGTGATATCGATGCGGTTGAATGTTTCCCCACTTGCGTTGATCCCTGTCGCGATCTTGTTAACGTATTCGCCATCCAACACGCTGGCGATGGATAGGCCGTGCACGCCGGCAAAATTCGCCAGACGAAGTTCCCCGTTGACGGTGAACGTCGTCGCGAGGTTGGGCCAGCCCTGGAGACTGTAGCGATTCGCGCCGACATCGAGACGCGCTGTCAGATCCTGGATGATCACCTGACGCCGGCCGATTGCGACTCGGTCCCTCGTGCCGTTGTCTACGATGCTCTGGAAGAAATCCCAGTCGGGCCGGCGATAGTCGGCACGCAAGTAAGTGGTGCCGTGATCGTCGGGTAGTTCGCCGCGAATCCCGACGCCGGGGATCGCACCGGTCAGGTATGCCGAGGCTGCGACAACAATGCCGTTGAGGCTGTCATGCTGCAGCGAAAGCTCGCTGCGCTGGCGAACACCGGTGATGGATTCCACCGCGCCACTGGGCTGCTGCACCTGCGACGCGTCCACCCCCGCCGTATTAATGGACACGCCAAGATGCCAGGCATCGCCGAAATTCTGTTGACCGCTCAGTCCGCCAATCGCTGCGGTGGAGATGCCGGAACCTTGACCCGCATTGGTGCGGCGAAATTCGAAGTCGGCGCGCAGGCGCGGCGCGTGCTCGTGTTTGATCGCGTCAATAGCATCGGCGATGGAGGGATCTTCCGGATCGAGCTGCTGCGCCCGCTCATAGAGCGACAGAGCCTGCCGCCAGCGGCCCGCCGTCTGCTCCACACCCGCAAGCCCGCTCATCGGTTCGGGGTTTTCCGGCATCGTCAGGATCAAGTCGCCGAATTGCGCGCGCGCTTCCGAGACCTGGCCGGTACGCGCCATGAGCTGGGCGCCCAGCATGCGCAGGCGTTGCGCGCCTTCCTTGTCTGATTCAGTAGCGGCCTCGGCTGGGAGCACTTCACTGCCAGTGCCGCCCGTGGTGGGCTGCACCATGAGCCGCACGTCGCCTTGTTCGGCCGTCTTGCTGACGGTCACCCCTGGGGAGACACGCAGAAGCAGTGTGTCATATCCGACGCTGACGGCCTCCAATAGTCCCGAAGACTCGTCCTGCAGGGCCTGCGCGTTGAACTCCGGCAGCGGGTGCGGGAACGACACCAAGATCTCACGGCCGTCCTGCTTCAGTGTGACCTGCCCGGCTGCCTGCATCGGCACAATGATGAGCAAACCGCCGTCCGTCGGGGCGAAACTTACGCGTCGGCCGCTGGCTCCCGGCGGCGTCGCGGCAGCCAGCGCGCCTCTTGCCGCACCCGGCTCCTGTTGGCCGAGCACGATCTTGATGGCGCCCGCTTCGCCGGCAGGCACAGAGGTACCTGGCGTCGTCACCCTGGGCGACCCGATCTCTCCCCGTGCGCTATGCGACCTGAGGTCCAAGAGCGCCAGAAGAGCAAGGCTGACGGCAGTCCCTGAACCGGCCTCATTGTTGCTCCAGAACTACGCGAGCGCGCCGTAGTGCCCCCTGTTCCATCAGCATGGCAACGAAGTCGGCACGCAGGTTCAGATCAGCGGGACGTTCGGTCAGAAGCCTTTCATAAAGGTGAGCCGCTTCGTCGTCCTGGCCGAGCCGATGCATCAGGTTCGCCTCCACCGTCCTGGCACGGAATGACTGGTCCCCTGACTGCTGCAGCTTCTGCAGGCCTTTGGTGAACCAAGCCTGCGCCGCCCCGGTGTCGCGTTTGCGCATAGCGATGTTGCCCAGCAGCATGAGGGTTTCATAGTCACCGCCGGTGTCCGCGACGAAGCGCGACAGATGCTGCTCCGCCACTTTCATGTTGTGGCGCTGAAAGGCCAGCGTTCCAAGCCGACGCTGAAGCTTGGGTCCGTCCTCACCCGCCGCCACGAGCTTGTCGAGCACGTGCCATTCCAACTCCGAATCGCCCGTGCTTTCAGCGAGCTGAGCAAATCGCTGCAAGCGGGTGGGCGAGGAGGTGCGCGGCAATTGCTCACGCAGAATGGTCGCCAACGCTGCCCGGTCGCCTGCCGATTCGAGAGCTGTCGCATATGCATCCGTGAATGCATCGCTCGCGTCTGTCGAGGAGCTGGAGCGATAGACAGCGATCGCTCGCGCCGCTGCACCATGATCGACCAGGATGGTCATCCACGCCGCCTTCTCAGCTGCGGGGGCCCGTCGTGCCCTTGCCTCGATCCAGGCCAGCTGCTCTGTCGCGGGGCGGGGGCCCCAGACGAACAGCAACATCTGAACATCAGGGGCTTGCGGCGGCGCCGACTGCGCAAGGACCCGAAACACGTGCTCGGCACGCTGCTTGTCTCCTGCCTGCAGCACGCGAAACGCGAGTTGGCGCCGGAATTCCGCAGGTAGCCCTTGCCGCATCGCCGCCTCTGCCCAGAACGCGGGGAGCTCGGATCGCTGCCCGGCCGCAGTGGCAGCCTCGCTGAATACCGCAATCCAGTGAACCGGGTCCTGCTCCGCCAGCTGCCGCAGCACGGGGACCACGTCGCCGTAGGATCGCAGCTCCAGCAATATGGCCACCGCCGCTTCGCGCTGGGACGCCGTGGTCGCCGCGGCGAGGTGCCCCCGCCAGATAGCGCGCAACTCGTCAGCAACATCCGCCCCCTGCCGCCAGGCGGCAAGCAGCACTGCCTCGCGCAGATCGTCCGGCACTGATGTCCCAGCCGGCAACGCCCGTAGTTGATCCAAGGCGCGCCGGGCCTGTTTTGCGTTCAGCAGGGTGCGCGCGAGCAACAGCGACTCCGCACCTCCAGGCCGAAGAGCCACCAGTCGTTCTGCCGCCTTCATTGCCAGATTCGCCTCTCCCGCATCGGTTGCAAGGTATACTAAGTCCTGCAACGTGTCTGGAGAAAGATCCTGTCCCGCATGCGCGGCAAACCATGCGCCAACTTCGCTGCCGCGGCCGGCCGCTGTAGCGGCGAGCGCCCAGGCAACTTCTGCGGCCTGCGATGGCCGCTGGTGGCGCAATGCGTCGAAGGCAGCGGCAGCCTCCGCTGCATGCCCTGAGCGAACATAAAGTCTTGCGACATCGGCGAGCGCGCTTGCCGGCAATGCCGGATTGGCGACGGCAAGTTCCAGCACTTTCAGGGCGCGATCAGTGCGACCGAGGCGGAGTTCCACAGTTGCAAGCGCGACTGCCTGCTCCGGCCGGGTGAGCACCACCTGAGCGGCGCGGTCGCTCCACTGTCGCGCAGCCGCGGCGTCGCCGATCGCGAGGAATATCTGCGCAGCCAGCACCGTGTCTGTCTGCAGAAAGCTCGATCCCACCGAACCTAGAATGTGCCGCAAGGCGTCGGTGCGATCTCCCGTCAGGAACGCACGCGACAGACTGGCCAAGAGATCCGGCGGCACTTGTTGCAGTCCGACGATCTCGGCGGCTGTCATCGCACGGTCCGCCTCCTGCAGGGCAAGCGCGAGGCGCAGGCGTAGCAGCGCTGTTTTGCCGGACCCCATCGCCTGGAGAGTGGTCCCCAGCTGTTCCAGCCGGCGCAGCCCTTGCTCGGGTTGGCCGGCGTCGGTTTCAGCCTGTGCCAGGGCCGCGATCAGGTCCGGATCGGCCCCAGGCGCTGCATAAGGCAGCAACAGGCGGATGGCGAGGTCAGGGCGCCCTCCGACACTAAGCGCACCCCCGATGATCGGCGCGACAACGCCGAGATCTGATCGGCCTGCGAGCCATTCTCCGCCGCGCTGCAAAGCCTGTTCGGGCTGGCCGGCGGCGAGCAACATGCTGAGGTGCAGCGCGACCACGGAGGCATCCGCCGCCGACGGCGTGCGCGCCGTAAGTTGCTGCAACACCACTGCCCCGGCAGCTGGGTCACCGGCATCGAGTTCCGCCCGCGCCAGATTGACATAGTCGACCGGCTGGGCAGGGAAATTCCTGACCAGTTCGCGCAGGGCTTGGCGTCGATCATCCGACCTGCCGGCCTTACCAAGCAGGTCCGCCAACTCACGTTGCCACTCCACTCTTGGCGCGATGGCCTGCAGGCTTTGCAGGGTGCCGATCAGTCCGGCGGTTCGCCCGGCATCACGCTGCAGACCAGCCAGTGCCTCCAGCACGGCTTGATCCCCCGGCCGTTCCTCGGCCAGGCGTTCGAGAACCTGAGCTGCTGCCGCTACGTCGCCTGTGCGTGCCAGCGCGCGTGCCAGGGCGGAGAGCGTGGCTGGTGAGCGGTCACCTGCAGCAACCATTTGCTCGAGCGCGGCGACTGCACCCCGCGAGTCGCCCGCTGCCAAGCGCAGCAGCGCCATTTCTCGCCCATGCGGCACCAGGGTCAGCGTGAGGCCGATTGCCAGCGCCAACAACGCCAGCATTGGCAGCGGAGATCGCCGCAACGTTGCAGAGTACATCATGGCTCTATCACAATCTTGGTCAGGTCGCGCGTGCCGACATACGGGATGAACCCGTTCATCCGCTCCTGCGCGTAAATTCGTGCGATCCCTTTCGGATCGTCCGCGCTCCAATAGTCCAGTGAAAACAGACGCAACTTCGGGTCGCGCCGCTGCGCCTGCCGCATCTGCTCGATCTGCCAGTGCGCGTCGGACTCTGACGTGGGTCGATATCCATGCGTCGCAGAGTCCCACGTGGTCACGACACTCTCGCCAAGCAGCATGTCGAACGCGCCCGCTGCGCGCGGCAGTACCGCGTAGCCACGATTCACCATCAGCGATACGCCGGGGAATTGTTGGTGGATCTTGCGCAGCAATGCGGCCGCTGCATCCACCATGCCCGCGCAACGCGCGGGTTCCTGCCTTTCCAGGAATTCCGCATCATCAAGCGTGTCGAGAAAAATACCATTGAAGCCCTTTGCCAGAATCTCCGGAACGAGCTGGTTGATGACCCTGTCGTGCCAGCGCTGGTTGCGCAGATCGACAAAGCGCGCGTCCGGCCAGCTGGGATTCGGGCGGAGGATGAAGCCCTCTGCTGCGGCGTTGGAGAAGTAGTCACGTCCAGAGTGTATTTCTCCAAGGCTTAGATAGCCGAGAAAGATCGCACCTGGACGCCGAGCCGAGATGATGGGATGGGCAACGTTCGCATCGAGAACTGCTATGTCGTAATGGTCAACACGGCGATCGACGGTGCTGCTGTAATCGATCAGGAATCGGACCTGTTCGCGTGCCTGGCTGTCGCGGTGCAAGCGGGGAATGGCAAGCGCAGTGAAGGCAAGCAACGTCACCAGCAGACTCCTTCGGGAATTGACGATCCGGCCCCCACCGCCTACCGCTAGCTGCCGTTCCGCGATCTCATTGCTCGCGTCGAGCACGACCTTGCGCTGCTCGTCACGTAGTGCACTTGGCCTCTGCAGGCGGTGATTTTCAATCATGTCGTAACTCGATTCCCGGCATGCGTGGCATCAGCAGACCGGCGATGGAACTGGTGGGTAGCGATGCGGAAAGCGTCTTCATCAATCCCTGGGCGAGGCTGGTCTCCGGTGAGAAGCCAAGCTCAACCCCGGCTTTCGACGGATCGCCGCACGATACTTTTATGTCACCCTGTCTCTCGGGCGCGAAGCTGATGTGTGGCCTTACACCGAGTACTTCGGCAATGGTCGCGGCGAGTTCCAGGATGGTCGTTGATCGTCCCGTGCAAAGATTGTAGACGCTCGCGCCGTTCGTCGCGCGTCGCATTGCCGCGGTCAGGCCCCCGACAATATCTCTGACGAAAACAAAGTCGCGCGACTGACCACCGTCGCCGTATAAGGTAATCGGACGGCCGGCCGCCAAGCGATCGCAAAATATCGAGATGACACCAGAATAGGCCGAAGTCGGATCCTGCCTCGGGCCGTACACATTGAAGAACCGCAATCCCGTTGTCGGGACACCATGCACGTGCCACGCCGCTGCACCGTGGAGTTCGCTTCCGAGCTTGTCCGCTCCATAGGCGGAGAGTGGTCTTGTGACGGAGGTTTCGCGGAGCGGAACATCCGCGCACTGACCGTATACCGCGGCGGAAGAAGCATACACCACAGGGATTGGGTTGGTGCGTTTAGCCCGCCGGGCAGCATCGAATACGGTTATGCTGCCGGTAAGGTTTGTACGATGAGTTGCACGCCATTCCAGATTACTGCGTTCTACCGATGCGACCGCTGCGAGATGGAAGCAGCCGTCCATGCCACGCATCGCCCTGGCGACAATAACCGGATCTGCGACATCGCCTTCGATAAGGTCTGCTGCTGCGGGCTTGTTCTCGATCCGACCAGTGGACATATCATCGAGAATGCGCACCAGGTGGCCATCTGCAATCAGCGCATCGGCGAGATGCGAGCCGATAAAACCGCATCCGCCAGTTACGAGATAGCTGCCCATTAGATAACGATCCTGTTCATGCACGATCAAAGAAAGAATGTGTGATACTCACGCCGGCGATCCATCGAGTGATCGCCGGCGGGCGCCTGTGTTCGACCCGGTTGGGTCTGGCTTGTTTTGCCGGAGGGCTGGCGCTGCCCATTTGGTTCCGGCCCCGCCAACACCCTTGACGTCTCCGCCTCAGGTGTTCCCGTGAATATACATGTAGCTACTGCCGCTCGCCGCATCAGTGCCGAATTGCACGGTCAGGCGACCGTTGGTCAGGTCAGTCTGGGTATATCCGGCAAGTGTCAGCGATGCCGTTGGCGCGGAGGGCGCTGTGGCGTGCAAAGTTAGCCCGGTGTAGCCGGCCGCGCCCTGGTCATTGACCCAGTCAAGCTTGAAGTCCTGCGGTGTGACTCCCCAGATCGTCGCTGCGTCACCTTGGTGGAAGCCGACAACGGTGCTCCAAATGTCGGCAGATGCGCTGCGATCGTCGACAAAGAACGTGTCAATCCCGCTGCCACCGACGAGGAAGTTCGAGCCGGTGCCACCATCGAGCACGTTGGTGCCGCTGTTGACCGCGATCGCATCCATGCCACTACCCGAGTGAATGAACCAGTTCGGCGTCGAAGCGGTAACATTCAGGTTGTCGCTGGTGACATTGATGTATTCGCCCTGCAGGTTTGCGACCGGCCCTTTGTAGTGGTTGGCAACCACCGGCACCGACGTTTGGGTGCTCGTGTCGAATGCAGCGATCGCACTTGGAGCGATCTCCAACCAACCGGGTGGCGTGAGCGCGACGTGAGAGAAATCAGCCGCTGCACCGAGGGAGTCGGTTACCGTCGCACCGTTCAGGTTGATGCCGATCACCGACAGCTGTAAAATATCCTGCTTTGGCGCCACGGTGTAGTTGAATGTCAGCGTGTCGCTACCAGAACCGGAGGCGTAAGTAGCGGTTCCACCATTGTTCAAGGTCAGCGTTGGCGTGCCTCCGTTCACGGCTACAACTTGGCCCATGCTGACCGTGAGACTCGCGGTAGCGCTGGCGCCGAGAATTGCATCCGGCGGCAGCGCGGCAACCCCGCCAGCCGAGGGCGCGGTGTCGATGGTGATCGACAGACCTGCGGATGCCGTGCCGATGTTGCCTGCCAGGTCCTGCTCGACCGCAGTGATGCTGTGCACCCCCTTTGCCAAGGGCACGGTGTCGATAACCGACCAGGTTCCATTCGCTGCGACGGTTCCGGTCCCCAACACTGTGGTGCCGTCATAGATGGTGATCCGGCCGTTTGCCTCGCCGTTGCCGGTGAAGCTAGGCATACTGGCACCGGTGATGTTGTGCCCACCCGATTCCAACCCTGCTGCCAGAGCCAGGTTGGTCGGGATCGCCGCTAGGGTATCCACAGTCACCGCCAACGCCGCCGACATGGGGCTGACATCACCGAACCCGTCGAACGCCTGAGCTCTGATCTGGTGGACGCCATCAGGAAGCTTCGTTGTGGCGGTGATGCTCCACTGACCGGTCGTCGACGCCACGGCACTGCCGATCACCGTGGCTCCGTCGAACAGTGTTACTGTGTCTCCGGCGACATAGCTACCAGTGAAGGTAGGCAGGGCGACATTGGTGTAGTCGTCGGAGCTGGACA
>JBKPOG010000110.1:0-32515 GCA_046732975.1 Pseudomonadota bacterium | reverse complement strand
CGGCCAGACTACGCCGGCGATGTACTGGCCGGAGGAGATCAACGCCAGGGCCGAGCCGCGTCGGCGATCGAACCAGCGCGACACATAGACCACGAGAGGTGCGTAGATCGCGCCGTTGCCAACGAGGCCGATCAGCAGGTCATGGCCGACGAATAGCGCCCACACGGTGCCGATGGATGACAAGGCGAGACCCGCCGCCATCATGACCGCGCCGATCGTCACGCAGAGCCGGATGCCGATGCGATCGGCGAGCCACCCCATGGCCATGCCGCCAAGACCTGTCCCTACCCAGACCAGTGCCCCGGCGAGCGCCACGACCGACCGGTCAGTTCCAAGCGAGTCCTGAATCGGCTTCAGTCCGACCACGACCAGCAGTGGCGCACCGTACGAGATCGACAGAATTGCCAGCGTGAGCGTAGCAGCCCGCCAGGAGGCACGGCTCTCGATGCTCGAGACGCGCGGCGGCAGCATCGTGTCCGGCATTGCCGGCGTGTCCTCCCGGGGTATAAGCGACGAGGTCGGTATGGACTGCTGACGGTACCCCGGCAAGCTGGAGAGACGGCATGAGCGACCCTATTGGCGCGCAACCCACCGGACCACTTCGCGGCCTCCAGGTGTTCGACCTCACCCGCGTGCTGGCGGGTCCTACCTGCGTGCAGATGCTGGCCGATCTCGGTGCGGACGTGATCAAGATCGAACGCCCCGGTGCCGGTGACGACACGCGCGGCTTCGCTCCGCCGTACATGCCCGGCACCAAGGAGAGCGCGTATTTCGTCGGTGTGAATCGCAACAAGCGGTCGATCACTCTGGACATCGCCAAGTCCGAGGGTCAGGACATCGCGCGGCGGCTGATCGCGGGGTGCGACGTTCTGGTGGAGAACTTCAAGGTCGGTGCCCTGGCCAAATACGGGCTGGGGTATGAGGACCTGCATCCGTCATTTCCCGGGCTGATCTATTGTTCAATCACCGGCTTTGGACAGACGGGGCCTTACGCGCCTCGGCCAGGCTATGATTCGCTTATCCAGGCGATGGGTGGCGTGATGAGCCTGACCGGCGAGCCAGACGGGCTGCCGCAGAAGGTCGGGGTGCCGGTCGGCGATTTGTTCTCGGGACTGTACGGCTGCATTGGCATCCTCGCGGCATTGCGGCACCGGGATGCGACGGGGCAGGGGCAGCAGATCGACATCAGCATGCTCGACACGCACGTCGCATGGCTGGCAAATCAGGGCATGAACTATCTGGCGACGGGGGAAAACCCCGCACGCTTAGGCAACCAGCATCCCAACATCGTGCCATATCAGGTGTTCCCGACCGCCGATGGCCACGTCGTGCTGTCGATCGGCAACGACCCGACCTTCAAGCGGTTCTGCGAGGCGTTTGCGCTGACGCATCTGTTGGAGGATCCTCGTTTCGCCACCAATGCGGCGCGGGTGCAGAACCGGCAGTTTGTCACCGACACGCTGACCCCGGTGATGCAGGGACAGACAACCAATTGGTGGGTGGATCGGCTGGAAGCACTAAAGATCGGTTGCGGGCCCATCAATAAGCTGTCTGAGGTGTTCGCCGATCCGCACGTGATCGCGCGCGGCGTCGTCCGCGAGATGACGCATAGCTCCGGCCAGACCGTAAAAGTGGTCGCCAATCCGGTCCGGCTGTCAGAGACCCCCGCCGACTACCGCATTCCGCCGCCGCTGCTGGGTGAGCATACCGAAGCGGTGCTGCGCGAACGCCTGGGTCTCAGCGCGTCGGAAATTGCCGACCTGCGGGAGAGAAGCGTGATTTGACCAGGCTCGACGTGCACGTCCCAGGACTCCCCCTCCCCTTGCGGGAGGGGGATGGGGGGAGGGGGCCTGCATGCGAGACTGTCTACCTGCCATTCGAGTCCGGCCCGTATCGCATGGCGATGGCGCTGACCACCGTGCCGGAGAGTGCCTGGTTCGAATTCGACGAACGCTATCCGGACGAGATGGCGGAGAAGCGGTTCCTGCTCCGCGAGCGACATCGCGATGTCTTTGCTGCTCTGCCGGTGTCCGATGCCGCACGCTTTGAAACGTTGCATGCAATAATCGCCCATCTGACGACCTATGCGCGGCCCTGGTTCGTGCGTGATGGTGAAATGCTGCACAACGCGCTGACCGGCGAAACCTGGGATCTGAGGGCGCCGTCGTGCGACCCGTTGGAGCTGGCGGGAAGGCTCGTGCAGGAGGACCTCTGCATCATCCAGCACAGCGATGAGGGTCCCATCTTCACCGCTGCCATCCTCTGCTTCCCCAGCCGCTGGCGCCTGCATGAGAAGATCGGCAAGCCACTCGCCGCAGTGCATGGGCCGGTGCCGCATTATGCCGAAAAGCTCGCCGCGCCGGTCGATCGGTTCATGGCCAAGGTGAAGGCGGGCCATATTGCGTCACGCCTGAACTGGTCAGTTCTGGACAGTCCGGCAATGTTCCAGCCTGGCGGCAAGTGGCGTCAACAGGCTGATGCGGCGATCACGCCGGACAATGCCGGCGAACGGCTCTACCTGCGCGTGGAACGCCAGACCCTGCGCCGACTGCCGCAATCAGGCGCCATCCTGTTCGGCATCCGTGTGCACAGCTATCAAATCGCACGCGCCATCACCGCGCGAGCGGACGCGGTGCGCCTGGCCGAAGCCGTGCGCGCGCTGCCCGACGCAACGGTGCACTACAAGAGCCTCAAAGTGTACGGCGCGGCGTTGCTTGCCTGGCTCGACGCGCGCTCGCGTTGATGCTGCGGCCTTCGGCCAGCAGCCAATCGCGGAAGGCGATTACCTTCGGTTGTTCGGCGGTGGCCCGCGGGCAAACCAGCCAATAGGAAAACTCCTGCGGCCAGGCCGCGTTCAACACGCGCACCAGGCTGCCCTGCTCTAGTTCCGGCCGGGCCAAAGGCTCGCTCACCAGTGCCACTCCCTGATGCGACGCAGCGGCGCGGATCAACAATGTCTGGTCGTCGAAGCTGATGCCGCTCGAGGCGATGTGGCCGAGATCGCTGACCCCGTGAGCCTGGAACCACAGCGCCCAATCCTGCCGTTCGCCGTCGTGCAACAGCGGCAATCCCGACAGATCGGCCGGCTGTCGTGGTCGATGATGGCCGTGCATGGCGAGAAACTCCTTGCTGCACACCGGCACCATCGCGATCGTGGCGATCCGGTCACAGCGCAGACCTGGGTAGCGGCCAAGGCCGTGCCGGACCGCGACATCCACACCATCGGCCGTGAAGTTGGCCAGTCCCCGCGTGGTAGTGACGTTGAGCTCGATATCCGGGTGCCGGGCGCGAAAACGGCCGAGCAGATGTACCAGCCATGACGCTGCGAACGCAGGCGGGGCGCTGACTGTCAGAACACCAGCGCCCGGCTGCGTGCGTAGCCGGCGCGTCGCCTCGCCGATCTGGCGAAACGCGTGGCGAACCGGCGCAAAATAGCTCTGCCCTGCCTCGGTCAGCACCAGCGAGCGATTGCCGCGACGGAACAACTGCGTGCCCAACCGTTCCTCCAGCCCGCGAACCAACTGGCTGACGGCGCCGGGCGTCACTGAAAGCTCCGCGGCTGCTTCCTTCATGCTGAGGTGGCGCGCGGCTGCTTCGAAGGCGCGCAGGGCATTGAGCGGCGGCAGCGCTGGCATGTCATCAGGATAGATTTTCTTAACCGAATGCGCCACAAAGATTCGTTTGCGGCTCCTCGTGCCGGAGCACACCTTCCGCGCATGAGCGAGATCACCGCACCATTCCGTGTTGCCCCGGCCACCGGCGAATTTCGCCAGGGCTGGCCCGTCGTACTGGCCTGCTTCTGCACTGCCACCTTTGCCTGGGGGTTCGGCTTCTACGGGCTGTCGGTGTATTTCGCGGACCTGCACGCAACGCGCGGTTGGCCAGCCTCGCTGATCGCGTCGGCGACCACGCTTTACTATCTGGTGGGCGGACTGCTTCTGCTGTGGATCCACCGTGCCTTCGCCTACCTTGGCCCGCGCCGACTGCTGGTATGTGGGGCGGTGATCCTCGGCGTCGGTGCGATCGGCCTGACGCGCGCGCGGCTGCCGTGGGAACTCTATGTATGGGCGATCGTCATGGCGACGGGGTGGGCCGCGACGACCACGACCGCGCTCGCAATGACGCTGGCGCTATGGTTCGAGCACAAACGTGGACTGGCGTTGAGCCTGGCATTGAACGGTGCGAGCGCAGGCGGCTTCACGGTCGCACCGCTGCTCGCACGTCTGTCTCAGCATCTTGCGCTCGGCCAGGCGGTTGCATTGGCGGTGCTGATCGCATTGGCGGTCTTGGTGCCGATCCTGTTTGTTGGTGTCCGGAGCGACGCACCAATCGTTCCTGATCACCGTGCAATGTCGCGACAGCGTGCGGCGCTGCGCAGTCCGCATGTGTGGAGTATCGCACTGCCGTTCGCCCTCGTACTTGCTGCGCAGGTGGGTTTCATCGTGCACCAGGTGGCATTTCTGCTGCCGCACCTTGGGACCGACGGGGCGGCCAACGCGGTTGCCGCCACCGCTTTCGCTGCTGCGGGTGGTCGGCTCGCGATGGCACCGCTGATCGACAGGATCAACCAGCGCATCGCCTCGGCTGCCAGCTTTACTATCCAGGCGGTCGGGCTCGGCCTCATGCTGGCCATGCCCGACCAGCCGGCTGCCCTGTATGCTGGCAGCGTGATGTTCGGCTTGTCGGTTGGCAATGTCATCACGCTCCCGGCGCTGATCGTACAGCGGGAGTTCGACGCTGCGTCCTTTGGGCAGGTGATCGGCCTCGTGTCGATGGTGGGATATACCGTGCTGGCCTTCGGCCCGACGCTGCTGGGCCTGGCGCACGACATCGCCGGATCGTATGCCGCGGCAGTTGCGCTGTGCATCGTTTTGCAGGTTGCGGCTGCGCTGATCGTGCTGGTCGGCAAGCCGCGACACAGCTGACCTGCGGTCTCCGGGCTTGAGGCACACCCGCCCGGGGCGCACAGTCCTGGCTGTGCGGGGCGTCGGCCCGGAACAGCGAAGGGCCAACTGTGCGCGCCCCACTCTCCCTGACCCCATCGTCGCGCCAGGCCGGCCTGTTGCTGGCAGGTGCGTTCGTCACCTTCGCGGTGGGCGCAGCCTGCATGCACTCCTACACGGTGTTCCTGGTCGCCTTCATCGAGGCGTTCGGCTGGACGCGCGCGGAAAGCTCGATCGCCTACTCGGTGTCTCAAATGATCAGCGGGGCAACGTCGCCGCTGGTCGGCATTCTGGTGGATCGGCTGGGCCCACGGCTTCTGGTGCTGATCGGCGGTTGCCTGCTTGCTATCGGCCTGATCGCCAGCTCATTCGCCGATGCACTCTGGCAGATCATCGTGCTGTACGGCGTTATCATGACACTCGGCGCGAACTGCCTGGGATTGGTCGTGTTCGTGCCGATCCTGTCGCGCCGCTTCGTGCGCAACCGTGGCATGGCCGTTTCGGTCGTGCAGTCGGCGAACGGCTTTGCCCGCGCCTTCTCGGCGCCGTTGTCGCAGGTGCTGATCGCCACCTGGGGTTGGCGCGGGGCCTACCTGGCGCAGGGCGGCTTCATGGCGGCAGCCTTCCTGCCGCTTACCGCACTGTTCAAGACTTCGGAGCCGCAACGGATGATGGGGCGCAGCGCCGCCGTCTCGGGCTGGACATTGCGCCGAGCGATCCGCACGCCGCACTTCTGGTTACTGTTTCTGGTCTATGTGTTCACTGGTCTCGGCAGCTTCCTGGTGGCTCTGCATCAGCTTGCATTCGCCGTCACCATCGGCTTCGACAAGCTATATGCGGCCGAGGTCCTCGGCCTTGGCGCCTTCCTGTCGCTGCCGGGCGTCATCATCACCGGCACTCTGTCGGATTACGTCGGACGGGAGTTGTCCGCCGTGGTGACCTACGGCACGTCGATTTTCGGCGTCATCTGCGCTATGCTGATTACGTCCCCCGATCAGCATCTGCTGTTATGGCTGCATTCCTGCTTCTTTGGCCTCACGTGGGGTGCGCGTGGGCCAGCGATCACGGCCAAGACCGCCGACCTGTTTCCGGGCCCGCAACTCGGTACCATCCTTGGCGTCATCACTATCGGCACCGGGATAGGTTCTGCATCGGGATCATGGCTGGCGGGTTGGAGCTTCGATATCACCGGCAGCTACCAGGTCGCGTTCGCACTTTCGATCTTGTTCTATACGTGCGGCGGCGTTGCTTTTTGGGCACTGCGCCGTCCTCCGGCCGTGGACTGACCACGGCTCATCAACTTCTCGCTGGCAAGGTGTGCCTGGGCCGGCTAGAATCGTCGGTCGGGGACCAATGGATTGCGAAAAATGCGCCTGCTGCTCGCCTGTTTCACCCTTGCCAGCATCGCCGCCTGTGCAGCGCAGCAGTCGCAGTCGGAGCACGCGCTCGTGCGATACGATGACGAGTGGCGCCAGAAGCAGGCCATCCTGGACGCCGAAGCGATCCTCCAGGGCATGGCGCAGGCGCGCCAGCGCCAGGAGCAGGTAGCGCGGAGCGCACGCTAGACACGCCAGGCCTGTGCGCCGCCTTCGGTAAAGCAGCAACGCATGGTGAGGCCCGGCTCGCGTGCCAGCGCCTGCAAGAGGCGCGGCCGTCGTTCGGGCGGGACCATGAAAAATAGGAAGCCCCCACCGCCGGCACCTGAGACCTTGCCCGACAGCGCGCCGGCCGACAGTGCGATGTCGTGGATCCGGTTGATCTCCGTGTTGGTAATCCCCGCCGCAGTGCGCTTCTTGGCTTGCCAGCTACGTCCGAGCGTGTTGCTGAAAGCCGGTAGATCATTGTGCAACAATGCATCCTTCATTACGTACGCTTCGCGCTTGATCTGGTGCATTGCCTGCAACGCTACCTCATGGCCGCTGCGCAGGGTCGCTGATTGTTGTGCGATGATCTTGGCTGATTCCCGCGAAATGCCGGTGAGATACAGCACCAGCATGGCCTCGAGTTCCATCAGTGTGGACTGGCGGATGCGCAGAGGATTGACGATCGCCTGACCGGCGGAGAACTCGATGAAGTTGATGCCGCCGAACGTTGCCGCGTACTGATCCTGTCGCCCACCGGCCTGCCCGACATCCTCGCGTTCGATCACATAGGCGAGGTGTGCCACGTCGTATTCGCCGAGCGGCAGTGCGAGCAGTTCACGATACGCCTCGATCATGGCGACCACCAGGGTGGACGAAGACCCAAGGCCTGATCCAGCCGGTGCATCGGATGCCGTCATTACTGTGACCGGGAGGCACGCACCCCCTAGGTATTGGCGTACGATCCGGCGGTATACTGCCTTGTGAAGCGCAAGTGGCCCGGACGGTGCGATGTCGGCATCCGTGTGAGCCTCGACCTCCTGTTCGTAGTCCAACGCCACAAACTTCACCTTCTGGTCGCTGCGCACCTCGATCGAGCAGTGGGCGAACATGCTGATGGTTGCGTTCAACACACAGCCACCGAAGGTGTCGCTGTAGGGTGAGACGTCGGTGCCGCCGCCGGCAAAACCGAGCCTCAGAGGTGCCCGGGCGCGTACCTTGGTGACCCGCGCCGAGTGGTCGAGCAACGCGCGGACGTTGGGTGCCCGCTGTGGGGCATCCAGCACCTCGGGCATGCGGTCAGGCATCCATCAGCGGCAAATGCGGGGGACAAGGATGTCCGTTGTTGGCGGGACCGGTGTCTGGACGTCTCCGCCGCTGCGCAGCAGCATGGGAAGCCGCGACGCTGCGAACCCGGTATGCCGAAGTGCAAAGACGCGCGCGCCGCGCCAGAAATCGGCCCTCATTCGTAGTGCCCGCCAAGCTGCCGCCGACTATCGTCTCGGCCAACGTAAAGATCCTATTAACGTCGCCCTGGAGCTGCGACCTTGCCGTTGCGGTGTCCCCGGACGACGCGCCGGACGTGCGCTATGATTGCCCCACCATGACTAGACCAAGGCACTCCAGATGAAGCAGCCTGCGCAGTCCTTCGACTTCCTCACGACCGAGGCCATTGTCCAACTCGGTGGATGACCGTGTCTCATGCGGCACGCCCCTATAACGTGGTGATCATCGGCGCCGGGTTTGCCGGCATCGGGATGGCAATTCGCCTGAAGCGAGCGGGCGAGGATCACTTCCTGATCATCGAGCGAGCCGACAAGGTCGGCGGTACATGGCGCGACAACACCTATCCTGGCTGCGCGTGCGACATTCCGTCGCACCTTTATTCGTTTTCATTCGCGCCCAAGGCCGACTGGTCACGGCGCTATCCCACTCAAGCCGAGATCGAGGAATACCTGGAGAGTTGCGTCGAGCAGTTCGTGCTTCGACCGCATCTGTCGCTCAGCGTCTGTCTGAAAACGGCACGTTTCGACGAGACGGCGAATGTATGGCGGCTGCAAACCGATGCTGGCGTGGAACTTGCTGCACGCATCATCGTGTTGGCGATGGGCGCTCTGCATCGGCCCGCGCTACCGGCAATCCCCGGCCTGGAGGAGTTTCGCGGCACCACATTTCATTCCGCACGCTGGAATCATGCGATCAATCTGCAGGGAAGGGAAATCGCCGTCGTCGGCACCGGTGCCAGTGCCATACAATTTGTGCCGCGCATCGCCGAGAGGGCATCGCGCGTCAGGTTGTTTCAGCGCACGCCACCCTGGGTCCTGCCGAAGTACGATTCTCCCTATAGTGTCCTGCAGATCTGGGCATTGCGTCATGTGCCGCTGCTCCGCCGGGCATTACGAGCGTGGCATTATCTGTCGCACGAGATGCGCGCGCCCGCCTTCATACGGTTCCCCGCTTTGGCGACTGGCGCGGAACGACGCGCTCGCAGTCATGCCAAGCGTCAGGTGAACAGTGACCAGCTGCGGGAGTTGCTGACGCCAGCGGACCGCATTGGCTGCAAGCGCGTTCTGTTGTCCAACGATTACTTCCCCAGCCTAAATCGGAACAATGTGGAACTGGTCACCCGGCCGATCGCTGGCATAACACCGGGGGGCGTACTCACGGCGGATGGCGTCGAACATCGCGCGGACGTGCTGATCCTGGCCACCGGATTTCATGCGACGGAGCCGCTCGGCGAGATTGACGTGTTTGGCCGGAGTGGTCTGAAGCTTGCCGATGCATGGCGCGACGGGATGCAAGCGCGCCTCGGTCTCGCCGTTACGGGCTTCCCGAACCTGTTCATCCTTGGAGGCCCCAATACTGGCCTCGGACACAACTCAGTGGTGTATATGCTCGAGGCACAGATTGGCCATGTTCTGCGCTGCATGTGGCTTCTGCGGCGCCGCAACGCCCTTGCTATCGAAGTCGACGCCAAGGCGCAGGCCAGCTTCGCCAGGAAGTTGGACTACTGGATGCGGCGGACCGTCTGGCTGACTGGATGCCGCAGCTGGTATCTCGACCGAACTGGCCGAAATACTACCTTGTGGCCCGGTTTCAGCTTCGGCTACTGGCTGCGCACGTTGAGGGTATCCGCACGACATTACCGGCTGTCGACATCAGACCGGGTCAAGTTGCGTCGGTTGCGCAGGATTGCTTGACTCGGCGGCCGATGCGCGGAGGAGATGCCGATGCCAACCAAGGTCCTGCTGGTCAATACGTTGGAGCAGACGGTGCAGGAGGCTCGGGACATGACGCCCCCGGGCTTTGAACTCGTCGTCGGCGCTCCCGGCAGCGCCAGCTACAGCGGGGCACTCGGCGACACCGAATATCTGATCGGCAATGTGAGCCCGATGGACGAGGCTTTCTTCCGTGCTGCCCCACGCCTCAGGCTCGCGCAGCTGTTCAGCGCGGGGTACGATCACGTTGATCTCGACGCAGCGCGGCACGCCGGCGTGCTTGTGGCCAACAATGGCGGGGCCAATTCGCGCGCGGTGGCCGAGCACACGATCCTGTTGATGTTGGCGGTGTATCGGAAACTGGTGCCGCAGCATGCGATGACCTCCGGCGGACGGTGGCGCGGCAACGAACCGATCCCGACGTTCTATGAGATGCAGGGCAAGACGCTGGGTGTGATCGGCTTCGGCACAATCGGAAAGCGCGTTGCGCGCATCGCCGCCAGCGGCTTCGACATGCGCATTCAGTACAACGACGTGGTGCGCATGGCCGAGCACGAGGAGGATGCGCTGAATGTGCGCTTCAGGCTGTTGCCGGAACTGATGCGCACCTCTGATATCGTCACGCTGCACGTGCCGCTCACGCGCCTGACGCGCAACATGATCAGCACACGCGAACTGGGCTACATGCAGTCCCATTCGGTGCTGATCAACTGCAGCCGGGGTCCGGTGATCGACTTTCCGGCGCTGCACGAGGCGCTTACCAGCCGCAAGATCGCCGGCGCCGGGCTCGACGTTTTCCCACAGGAACCTCCATCCCCATCGGAACCTGTGCTGTCGCTGGACAACGTCGTGCTGACGCCGCATCTCGCCGGTGCCAGCCGCGAGACACGTGTGAAGCAGACGCGCAACGCGTTCGATAACGTGCTGCGCGCACATAGAGGCGAACGTCCGCTTTGGGTGGTGCCCGAACTGCGCGACATGGCGGCCAAGGCATGATGGCCTGGTCAAGCCAGGCCATGACCACCGGGACAAGCCCGGTGGCAGGCGTCGAAGGCCGGGCTCACGCCCGGAATTACGCATGACCGGGCGCGGCGGCACGCCGCCCAGCCGAGTGGAGGTGACGGCGAAGTTCCTCACCGACGCCGCCGACAAGCAGCGCGCCTATGAAGCGCGGCGGAAGATGTGGACTCAGGCGTTCCATCCATCCGAGCCACGCGCGCAGGCTGCCTCGCGTTCGCGCCGCAGCGGGCGCATCAATGACCCGCGCCAGAGCAAATTCGACCTGTAGCGCAGGCACGTCGCGGAGAGGCATCGTGTCAAAAGCCCTGGTGAGAAACGCCCATACGTTCGCGCTGATCGGCGTGGCCCTGCTGATAGGCGTGGTGGCATTCCTTGTCTGGTCGCAGTTCAATGGCACACGCCAGGCGTGGTTCTGGGTCCAGCACACCTATGACGTCATGATCGCCACCGATCAACTCGGCATGTCGATGCGCGATGCGGAGAGCAGTCAGCGCGCTTATCTGCTCACCGGACAGGACGATGATCTGGAACAATACCGTGCTGCCTTCGAACGCGTCGCCCTGCTGCAGGGCGAATTACGTCGGCTGACTGCGGACAATTCCGCCCAACAGGACCGACTGCGCGAGCTCGCTCCGCTGTTTCGGCGCCAGCAGGAGGCAATGGACCGAGCGATTCAGCTGCGTCGTGACGTGGGCCTCGGTGCGGCCCTCAGTGCCATGCCGTTGCGCCGTGATCTGTTTCGCCAAATCGAGAGCGGCCTGTCCGGTGTCGCCGGTGAGGAACAGCGTCTGCTGGAGTTACGACGACAGTGGGCCGACCGTGCCGAATTGCTGGCGCGTTGGTTGGCCGTGGGGGGCAGCATTCTTGCCGTGGCGCTGTTCGCGCTTTCGGGTTGGTTATTGGCGCAATCGCGCAGATTGCTGCTGTTGTCCGAGGACGAGCAGCGCACCCTTGCGACGCAGATGCGGACAGCGATCGAGAGTATCAGTCAGGGTATCGGCGTGTTCGATGAGACCGGAGCGCTGATGCGTTGGAACGATTGCTTCGTTGCTCTGCTAAGTCTGCCAGGACCCATGGTACACCGGGGCATCCGCTATGAGGCGATCGTCGAGCAATTGGCCGCCGACCGTGGTTCACAGCTCGAGACGATGGAGCAGATTCTGCACCATCGCTCCGCAAAGACGCTAGGCGAGCCAATCGTCTATGAACACACGCGCCAGGTTGACAATCGCAGTTTCGAATTGCGGCGGACTTTCATGCCAAATGGCGGTTTCGTGCTCACCGTCAGCGATATCACCGAGCGCGTACGCGCCGAAGTCACCGCGCGTGATGCACAACGGCTTCAGGCGATGGGTCAACTTACCGGCGGCATTGCGCATGACTTCAACAACCTGCTCACCGTGGTGATGGCCAATCTTGAGCTTGCGAAGTCCCGGTTGCCGGTTGACAGCGACGCAGGTGCACGCATCGAGCGGGCGATGTGGGGGGCAGTCCGTGGTGCTGCTCTGACGCAGCAATTGCTCGCCTTCGCTCGCAAGCAGACGCTCATGCCGGTCCCGATCGATCTTTCGGCAATGCTGCCGGATATGGCGAGCCTGCTGCGCCGGACACTTGGGGAACACATCAACGTGCGCACTGTCGATGCGGCGGGACTATGGCCAGCATTGGCCGATCCGGCCCAGGTGGAGAGTGCCCTGCTGAACCTGTCGCTGAACGCACGGGACGCTATGCCGGGAGGCGGACGCCTGACTATAGAACTGGCGAACAAAGTTCTGGATGCGGACTATGCGCGTCAGCACGTCGAGGTCACGCCTGGGGACTATGTGATGTTGGCGGTCTCAGACACCGGCACAGGCATGCCGTCGGACATATTGGCCAGGGCGTTCGAACCGTTCTTCACCACCAAGGACGAGGGGCGCGGTACCGGCCTGGGCCTTGCCATGGTACATGGCTTCGTCAAGCAGTCTGGGGGCCACGTCAATATCTATTCCGAGGTCGGCGAAGGCACGACAGTGCGCTTGTACCTTCCACGTGCCGTGGGCGCTGTTCTTCCCGCATCGCGCAGCGCTGCGCCAGCGGACCTGCCGCGCGGCAATGCGACCATACTGGTCGTTGAAGATGAAGCTGCGGTGCGCGAGGCCTGCGTGGCAATCCTGCGCGATCTCGGCTACCGCGTGCTCGAAGCGGCTGACGGCCTTGAGGCTCTGCGCGTATTCGGCGAGAACGAGGGGAAGGTTGATCTGTTGCTGACCGATGTCGTTCTGACCGGCCGCATGAAGGGCAATGACGTTGCTAGCCGGCTGAAGGAGGTCCGTCCCGATCTGCGTGTGCTGTTCATGTCGGGCTACACCGAAAACGCCATCGTGCACCACGGCCGCCTCGACGACGGTGTGCACCTGATCGGTAAGCCCTTCCACCGAGAACAGATCGCACGCAAGGTGTCGGAGGTACTCGGCGAAGCCGGGACGATCACTGCCGCCAGCCAGGAGCCGAACGTTATCGACCTTGCCTCCCGTGGCGGACGCGCATCCTGAGGCGAGCTGCCTCGAAGCACCTTTGGCAAGGCCACCTCCTTGACGTGACGCGGGTCCCGGTCTGATTGAGAAGTTGGTCGGGTATTGGGAGACCTGCGGCATGCAATGCCATGCATGCGGGGAAATGGCGCCTGAGGGTGCTCCGTTCTGTGCCGCGTGCGGTGCATCGTTGGAGCTTGGCAGCGCAGCCGGCGCAACACGAGAGGCTGAACGTCGGCAGATCAGCGTCATGTTGTGCGACCTCGTCGGATCAATCGCCCTGTCCGGACGCCTTGATCCTGAGAATTGCCCGAGGTGATCGGGAATATCAGTCGCGTGTCGCCAAGGCAGTCACTGACGTCGGTAGGTACGTTGCAAATCACATCGCGACGGCACAATCGCGCCCGCCGACGCCCCCGGTAGACGCTGCAATGGCTGCGTTGGGCGAACTGATTTGTCGGCTCAACCCATACACGCGTTTGCCCGAAGCCAAACATCAGGGCTGAGCTCCGGCGATATGCAGGTCGGTATGCTGCCGCTGCGGGGGACGAGTGGCAGCGCGCGGAGCGGGTTCCCTGGGGCTTGGCCAAGTCTTTAGAATAATCTGGCTCGCGAGGGCAGCAGAAGGGTAAACTACCACCCTAGAGCCTGCCTCAGGAGGAAATGGTGATCTTCCGCCAGCTGTTCGACGCGACGTCCGGCACCTATACCTACCTCCTCGCTTCCCGTCGTGGTGGCGAGGCGCTGATCATCGATCCGGTGCTGGAAAAGGTAGAACGCTACCTCCAACTCATCCGTGAACTCGATCTGAAGCTGCTGAAGGCCGTCGATACTCACCTCCACGCCGACCACATCACCGGCCTTGGCGCGCTGCGCGATCGGACGCGCTGCATCACCGTGATGGGTGAGCAGTCCAGCGTCGACGTCGTTTCAATGCGCATCGCTGACGGCGACCGTCTGGGAATCGAGGGCATCAGCCTTGATGTCGCCTACACCCCAGGCCACACCGATGACAGCTACAGCTTCATCATGCCCGACCGGGTGTTCACCGGCGACACTTTGCTGATCCGCGGCACTGGCCGCACCGATTTCCAGAACGGCGACCCGCGTGCGCAGTACGAGTCGATCTTCAATCGCCTGCTGCGCTTGCCCGACCAAACGATGGTGTTCCCGGCGCACGACTACAAAGGCGACACGGTCAGCACGATCGGCGAGGAGAAGCGCTACAATCCACGTCTGCAGGTCAATTCGATCGACGAGTATGTCGCGCTGATGAACAATCTTAATCTGTCCAACCCAAAGATGATGGATGTCGCGGTGCCGGCCAACATGCGGCAGGGCCTGGTGCAGCAGGAGATCGCACGCCGCGGATGGGCCGTCACTGCGGACGATATGAAGGCGTTGCTAGGCCAGCGCGACATCGTGCTGATCGACCTGCGCGAGCGCACCGAGCGTGAGAAACACGGCATGATCCCCGGCTCGCTGCACGCCCCCTATCCGGACCTGCAGCAGAATATCCAGGCAGGCGGTATGCTGTACGAACTGGCCATCGCGACAAACCGGCGCCTGGTGTTCTATTGTGCTTTCGGCGAGCGCTCGGCCATGGCCGTGCAAGCGGCGCAGGACGCGGGGCTCGCCACCGCCTGTCACATCCACGGCGGCGTAAGCGCGTGGAAGAAGGCCGACGGTCCGCTCGCACACTGAGCCATGAGGAGGGTCCATATGGATGCGCTGGAACTGCTGGTCGGCCGCGAGTCCGCGGTGAAGTTGACGTCGCCCGGTCCCGACCAGACGGAACTGGAAACAATGTTCCAGAGCGCGTTGCGGGCGCCCGACCATGGGAGGCTGCGGCCCTGGCGCTTCGTCGTGATCCCAGAAGAGAAGCGCGAAGAGTTCGGCGAACTGATGGCCGACTGCCTGCACCGCATGGACCCGAGTGCCTCGGCCGACGCGCTGCAACGGGAGCGCGATAAGGCCCTGCGAGCTCCCGTGATCGTTGTGGCGGCGGCAACCATCCACCGCGGTCACAAGATTCCCGACGTGGAGCAACTGGTGTCAGCGGCTGCCGCAGCCGAGAACATCATGCTTGCGGCACGTGCGCAGGGCTATGGCGCTATGTGGAAAACCGGCGCACCGGCTTATGACGCCAAGGTCAAGCGGGCATTCGGTCTCGACCCGGACAACGAGATCGTCGGCTTTCTGTACCTCGGCACGCAGGTCGGGGCCGGTTCGCCGGCGGCACGACCGCAGGTGAACGACCTGGTCTCGGTCTGGCAGGGTTAGCCGCCGCGCTCAGCCGGGTCTGTGGCAGACAGGCTACGGACCCTATCCGCTCCTCTCGTCATAGTGGCGCACGAAACGTGCGCCGAGTTCGGTCAGCGCCTCGACCAACTTTGCACCGGTCTCCGCCGAACAGAGCCGGGCGTTGGCACCGAATACAGCGTCAGGAGTGATCTCGGAAAGCTCGATGGGCACGTCGATCTCGGCGCCGTCGAAGCTCGCGGTACCGAAGCCGGTGACCGGCATGCCAAGGATATCGGGCGCGTCATGCGGCGGTGGCGTCAGGTCGGGACGCATCCACTGCGGGAACAGGTGCGCGGCAATCGAGGTCAGCGGATCCGCGCCGTGGCCGCTGGTCTGCGCCGTTTTCTCGGCACCAAGAATGCCAGGCATCAGGCCCCGCGCGATCTTCCATAGATAGAAGCTCGGGATCAGGACGCGACGCGCGCGCCAGATCTCGCGCGCGGTGTCCAGCACCGCTTGAGTGTTGCCGGCATGGCCGTTGACCACGATCAACCGCGTGATGTCGTGCCGAAGCAGGCAGGCGAACATGTCGCGCAACACAGCGCGGAACGTCTCCTGTCCCAGGGCGATGCCGCCGGGTGCGGTACCAAAGTAGTCGGCGCCACCATAGGCCAGCGCCGGCGCCACCAGCGTGCGCGTACCGCCCGCGGTGGCGCGTTCGGCGATTAATTCCGCCATGCGTTCGGCAGAGAGATAGTCGCCCATCGGTGCGTGCGGACCCTGGTCCTCGAAACTGCCAAGAGGCAGCAGCAAGACGGGGCGCGCCGGCAGAATTTCGCGCATCTCGTGGGCGGTGATTTCGCCCATCCGGTACTTGGTCATGCACGCTTCCGGGCGTCAGCCCGGCCTTCCCTGCCTGCCGGGCTTGTCCCGGTGGTCATGGCCTGGCTCGACCAGGCTATCATGCGAGCAGCTCCAGCGTGGCGCGCGACAGCGCCTGCACGCCGAAGCCAATGCACCGCTCGTCGGGCTGATAAGCCGAGTTGTGCAGGCGGTCGTCCCTGCCTGGCTGCGACGAGCCGACGCGCAGCTGGAAGGCGGGGACAAGGTCGGCCATCAGGGCGAAGTCCTCGCCGCCGAGACTGGGCTCGAACTCGGCGATGGCGTCGCCAAACTGATGGCGGACGGCTGCGACGACTGGCTGAAGCACGCGTTCGTCGTTGCGCAGCGCAGGGACGCCGAGGTGGTAATTCACTTCGCACGCGACGCGCATGCCTGCATCCATGCCTGCGGCGAGCCGTTTGATGGCAGCTTCGGCAATGACGCGTGCTTCCTCGTGCAGCGTGCGCACAGTCCCTTTGATCAGGCAGCTGTCAGGGATGATGTTGTAGGTGGTGCCCCCCTGGATCGCGCCGACGGTCACCACGGCCGGGTGCATCGGTTGCACCTCACGCGAGACCACAGTTTGCAGTTGCGCGACCAACATCGCGGCGGCGACCAGGGGATCGACAGTCGTGTGCGGATAGGCGGCGTGACCCGACTTGCCGCGCACGATGATGTCGAAGCGGTCGGACGCGGCAAGACAGGCCCCGTGCACATAGCCGAACGTACCGACCGGCATTTCGGGATGATTGTGGAAGGCAAGAGCGAGATCGATCTTGGGACCTTCCATCAACCCGTCGTCGATCATGGCGCGCATTCCGCCGAGACCTTCTTCCGCCGGCTGAAACACCAGTTTGACGGTGCCGGCGAGTTGCGGGGCAAGGTCCTTCAGCACCGCAGCGACGCCAAGCAACGTGGTCGTGTGGATATCGTGACCACAGGCGTGCATCAGGCCAGGGTTCGTGCTGGCGAATGGCAGGCCGGAGGTTTCCTCGATCGGCAGCGCGTCCATGTCGGCCCGGATGGCTAACACCGGGCCCGGGCGACCGCCCTCAATCAGCCCGACCACGCCGGTCTTACCGATGCCCGGCTGATGGGCGATGCCGAGGCGGCTAAGTTCGCGCGTGACCACCCCGGCGGTGCGGATCTCTGCGAAGCCGAGTTCGGGGTGGGCGTGGATATCGCGACGGATGTCGACCAAGACGGGTTCGATGCGCTGGACGACGTCGCGAATGGCTGTCGTGGGATCGTTGGGGAGGGACATGGTGTGATTTCGACCTGCGATTGGTGGGATTGACGCAGGAATAGGCGAGTAGGAGGGCAATGTTCAATCCGGAACCGGCCGGGCCAGAGATGTTGGCTGGCTCAAAGCCGGTAGTCTCGCGTTCGCAATGAGAGGTCTCGCTGGGCGAACCTGTCGCAACGGCGCACAGCCTCGACAAACTCGCCTCCCGCTGGCGCGCGAGGGTTAGTGGTTTGACGCAAATTTAAGTACAGTCGTGGAACTGCGGTTGATGGGTCGTCCTGAGTTTGCGATGGCTGCCGCTAACGAAGTGCCCGCCACAGAAAGTCACCTGCATCGCTGTGGATGCAGCGAGGCCGTGAGCGGTCGCCATAGACTCCAATGGTCAGATCTGGAGCTCCAACTTTGCTGGCGCATCCATTACCCAACCGTGTGGGCTGGCACCGAGACCTATCGGCATCAATCCGGCAGGGAGCGTTTTCGGGGTGCCGACAACTGGCAGCGACCGGCGAGCTGCTTGTCCGCTACGCGATCGAGGCGCATTCCACACTCTGCGGCGGCAATGGCCTCACTGTGTTTTGCGGCAGGGCGAGGCCGGTCGCTGCACCGCAAACCGGGCCGGCAACCACCCCGGGTGAGCGCTGAGATCTTAACGGGGAGCATGGCAGTATGGGTCTGCTCGATATATTGCGGGCGCCTGGCGTCGATAACGCCGTGATATAACGTCGGATGGACGACGCTTGCCGTGGAGGATCACCGTCATGACGAAACCGGACCTGCTCCGTCGCGTCTGGACAAGCTTGATGCTTGCCTCGCTATTGGTGGCGACGTGGTCGGCAGTCAGCCACGCACAAACACCGAAGCGTGAGGGAAATGAGCACAACTTCAAGGACTGGCAACCAACGCGGGGACAAGTGAACCAAGAGGAGCGTGCCGCTGGCATCGGCCAAACCCCAGCGCAGCGCAATGCAGAGGAGAAGGAATTGCAGAAAATAGACAAGGACCTGACGCGTCAGCAACAATCCTGGCCTTCAATGCAACCAGGGAATTCCAGATGACCTGCGCCGAGCGCACACTGACCAGTAGAGCCGGCTCCGGACACTTCGCTACTTGTGGCAGGGCTCGTTTGCGTCCATAGCCGGCATAAAGCAGGAGGGAATGCAGTCCGCGGCGTTGGCCGTCGCCGTTCTGCTCATCGGTGTCGGTCTGTTCGCATTCTTCGCGGTGCTGCTTCGTCTCACATAGTGATAGCGCCTAACGATCCTAGAGCGAATATAGCCACTCGACCAACAGGAGGAGAGCAAGATGCCGGACGATAAGAAGCCAAACATCCTTGTCATTTGGGGCGACGATATCGGCATCTCGAATCTCAGCTGCTATTCGCATGGTGTCATGGGCTACCGGACCCCCAACATCGACCGTATCGCCAAGGAAGGCATGATGTTCACCGACTCTTACGGAGAACAGTCCTGCACGGCGGGGCGTTCTTCTTTCATCACGGGCCAGAGCGTCTATCGCACCGGGCTCTCCAAGGTCGGCATCCCAGGCGCGCCGGTCGGAATGAACGAGCGCATCGTGACCATTGCGGCCTGCCTCAAGAACCAAGGCTATGCAACCGGCCAGTTCGGGAAAAACCACCTCGGCGATCTCAATCACATGCTGCCGACCAACCACGGCTTCGATGAATTCTTCGGCAATCTCTATCACCTCAACGCCGAGGAAGAGCCTGAATTGCCGGACTATCCCAACGAGAAGGACTTCCCCAACTTTCGCAAGACGTTTGGGCCGCGAGGGGTGATCCATTCCTGGGCGACCGATAACGACGATGCAACCGAGGAGCCGCGCTGGGGCCGGGTCGGCAAGCAAAAGATCACCGATACCGGCCCGTTGACAAAAAAGCGCATGGAAACCTGCGACGATGAATTTGTCGCCGCCGCCAAGGATTTCATTAAGCGTCAGAACGATGCGGGCAAGCCATTCTTTGTCTGGCTGAACACCACGCACATGCATCTCTTCACCCACACCAAGCCAGAGAGCAGGGGACAGGCCGGCCGCTGGCAGTCGCCGTACCACGACACGATGATCGATCACGACAAGAACGTGGGCCAGATGCTCGACTATCTCGACGAACTCGGCATCGGCGCCAACACCTTCATCATGTACTCGACCGACAACGGCCCGCACATGAACTCGTGGCCGGATGCTGCCATGACGCCGTTCCGCAGTGAGAAGAACACCAACTGGGAAGGCGCATTCCGTGTGCCGATGCTCGTGCGCTGGCCGGACAAGATTGCGCCGGGTCAGGTCTCAAACGAGATCGTTCAGCACCACGATTGGCTGCCGACCTTTCTCGCCATGGCCGGCGACACCGAGGTGGTCGAGAAGCTGAAGGCCGGCTATCAGGCGATCGGCCGCAACTACAAGAACCATATAGATGGCTACAATCTTCTGCCGTACTTGACTGGTGCAGTGAAGGAGAGTCCACGCAAGCTTTTCGTGTACCTCAGCGACGACGGCGACGTACTCGGGCTGCGCTACGACAACTGGAAGGTCGTATTCATGGAGCAGCGCCGCCAAGGAACGCTGGAACTCTGGTTCGAACCGTTCATCCGACTCAGGGGACCAAAGTTCTTCAACCTGCGCACCGACCCCTATGAGCGTGCCGACCAGACTTCCAACACTTACTGGCAATGGTTCCTCGAGCACGTCCCGATCCTGTACGGCGCACAGGCGCTCGCGGGGCAGTGGGCGGCAACTTTCAAGGAGTTCCCACCCATTCAAAAGCCGAATACCTTCACGATCGATGACGCGCTGAAAATGATCCACGAAGCCGCGGCTGGGATGCACTGATCGACTGCAGGCGGCCAGTTGCGCTGGCCGCCTGGCAGCGCCGCACCGACCAAAAGAACTCAGACAGGTTCCGAATGCTGATCGCAGCCGAGGCGGGACAACCCGCCGGCCATTCGAGCGATTTGCTCGCCGAGATGGTCGCAATCCCAGGTGGCACCTTCTTGATGGGCTCCGACCACCACTATCCGGAAGAAGCGCCTGCGCATCGCGTCGCCGTTGCGCCTTTCTGGATCGATCGCACGCCTGTCACCAACCGACAGTTCAAACAATTCGTGGCAGCGACCGGCTATCTGACGGTGGCGGAAATCGCACCCGAACCGAAGGATTATCCAGGCGCGCTGCCGCACATGCTGAAGCCGGGATCGCTGGTGTTTACAGCGCCCAAGCATCCAGTGGATTTACGCGACTGGTCGCAATGGTGGCGATTCGCATTCGGCGCCAACTGGCGGCACCCGTTCGGGCGAGGAAAGCAGCGGGCACTGCCCGATCACCCGGTGGTTCATATCGCCTACAAGGACGCCCAGGCGTTTGCCGCGTGGGCGGGAAAGAAACTGCCGACGGAAGCCGAATGGGAGTTCGCCGCGCGAGCCGGACTGAATGGAGCCGAGTTTGCCTGGGGCGACGAGCTGGAACCTGGCGGACGTCCCATGGCGAATACGTGGCAAGGGATGTTCCCGCTGGAGAACTTGGCGACCGACGGATATCAGCGCACTTCGCCGGTCAGGGCGTTTCCGCCCAATGCGTATGGCGTGTACGACATGATCGGCAATGTTTGGGAGTGGACCACCGACTGGTTCTCATCTCGCTACACAGCCGATGCGCCGAAAGCATGCTGCATCCCTGAAAACCCGCGCGGCGGGCCGGAGGCCGACAGCTACGATCCGCTTCAGCCGTCACTGCGCATTCCGCGCAAGGTGGTGAAAGGCGGGTCGCATCTGTGTGCACCGAACTACTGCCGACGGTATCGGCCCGCCGCGCGCCATGCGCAGCAGATCGATTCTGGCATGAGCCATATCGGCTTTCGCTGCGTGAGGTCCGGAGGGGAAAGGATTACCTAAGAAAATGCCTGAAACAGAACAAGGTCTGATGCTGCGAGCGTCGAAGCGAATCAGGTAACTGCTGGGTGCGACTGCACTGACGGTGTCCGCTGCAGTGGCCACACCGTCGACCGACGCACAAGCGCAGCCAGCGCTGCTGAGGTACGGCGAACGCACCAGAGCAAGATTGCGAGAGTGGCTTTCTCTCGCTATTTGCGGGCGACTGTCAGGGGGAGGCAATCGTGAGTGGTCAACATACGACTTTGGCCCACAAGGCGGCCGAAGAGTTCAAGGCGATGCTGGCGCTTGCAGCCTATCTCTACGTCGGACTTGGTGCGCTATTGCTGGAGAGAACTGCACTGCTGCACGCGGAAGGCATTGGTTACGCGGCATGGGGCGGCGCGGCGGTAAAGGCACTCGTATTGGCCAAGTTCATGCTGATTGGGCATGCACTGCACCTCGGCGAGCGATACCGACATAAGCCGCTGATCTGGCCCACGCTGCACATGGGTCTGATGTTCCTGATCCTGCTGCTGGTATTGACGACCGTCGAGGAGACCGTGGTCGGCCTGATCAGGCACAGACCGTTAGCCGAGTCCCTGACGCACATCGCCGGAGCGACGATCTTCGAGGTGATCGGCAACCTGCTGCTCATGTTCCTGATCCTGTTGCCATACTGTGCGTTTCGCAGCCTTGGCAACGTCCTTGGCGACGGCGCGCTGCTACGTATGTTCTTTGTGTCACGCGAGGCGGCACCGGCCGTTCGCTGAAGGCCCGACCGGCGACGCCGCGGATTGCAGATAGGACTGCACGCGCGCACACTTGCGCCATGTCGAAGATCTATCAGACGTTGCAGCTCGCGGAACCGCAGCCACACACGCTGCTGGTGACGTTGAGCCGTCCCGAAGTCGCCAATGCGATGAACACGCAGATGGGACTGGACCTGCTCGATCTGTTCCATGCGATCGGCGGGGCGCCGAACGAGCGGCGCTGCATTGTACTCACCGGATCCGGCGCGCGCGCGTTCTGTGCTGGCGGCGACCTGAAAGAGCGCAACGGCATGACCGATCAGCAGTGGCAGGACCAGCATCTGATCTTCGAGCGCGCCATTCGCGCGATCATCCATTGCCCGGTGCCGATCATCGCGGCGGTGAATGGTGCGGCCTATGCCGGCGGGATGGAGATCTCGCTATGTGCCGACTTCATCTATGCCGCCGAACACGCACGATTCGCGCTGACCGAGGTGACGCTGGGGATCATGCCGGGCGCCGGCGGCACGCAGACCTTGCCGCGTGCCGTTGGCGCGCGGCGGGCGAAGGAGATCCTGCTGACCGGGCGCCCGTTCTCGGCGGAGCAGGCGTTCGAGTGGGGTATGGTGAACCGGGTCTGCAAGGCCGAAACATTGCTGGTCGAAGCGCTAGAGACGGCGGCCACGATCGCCGGCAACGCGCCGATCTCGACCCGGCAAATCAAACAGTCGGTGAATTACGGGCTGAACATGGACATCGCCAGCGGGATGATGTTCGAGATCGAGGCGTATAACCGCATGGTGCCCACCGAGGACCGCCACGAAGGCATTCGCGCATTCAACGAAAAGCGCAAGCCGGTATTCCAGGGGCGCTGAGGAGCAAGCGACATGAACGTGATAAGCGATATCGGTGCGCAGAACCTGACGCGGACGCTGGCCGAGCAGGCGCGGACGCTGCGCTATGAGGACATGCCGGAGGACGTACGCCAGCTCGCACGGCAGTGCCTGTTGGATTATCTCGCCTGCACGCTGGCGGGTGCCAAGGAAGAGCTGACCGAAATCCTGCTGGCCGAGATGCTGGTATATGGCGGCACGCCGGCGGCGACGATCATCGGGCATGCGGAACGCTTGCCTGTTCTGTCGGCGGCGCTGGTCAACGGTGCCGCATCGCATGCGCTGGATTTCGATGATGTCAACATGGCGATGACCGGGCACCCTTCGGTAGTGCTGCTGTCGGCACTGCTCCCGCTGGCGGAGGAGCGCGGCAGTGCGGCGCGTGACGTGCTGGCAGCGTTTGTCGCAGGGTACGAGTTGCAGTGCCGGCTGGGACAGCTGCTCGCGCCGGGGCATTACAATGTGCTTGGCTTCCATGCGACAGGCACTCTCGGCAGCTTCGGTGCGACGGCGGCGTGCGCTCATCTCTTGGGCTTGAACGCTGAGCAGTTCGCCACCGCGCTAGGTGTCGCGGGCACACAGGCGGCGGGCTTGAAGTCGATGTTCGGCACGATGTGCAAGCCGCTGCATGCCGGCAAGGCGGCGCAGAACGGATTGCTAGCCTCACGCCTGGTGCAGCGCGGCTTTACCAGCCGCGATGACGTGCTGGAGTGCGCGCAGGGCTTTGCTCGGACGCACAGTCCGGACTTCAATCCGAGCGCTGCTTTGGCCGAGCCATCGGGTGGCTTCCACATCCGCAACAACCTCTTCAAGTATCATGCGGCCTGCTACATGACCCATGCGCCGATCGAGGCCGCGCGCAAGCTTCGCGAACAGCTCGCGCTCAATCCAGAGCAGATTGCGCGGATCAAGCTGAGTCTGGACGAGACATGCGATCGCGTATGCAACATCCCGGCCCCGCGCACCGGGCTGGAAGCGAAGTTCAGCCTGCGCCTGACCACGGCGATGGCGCTTGCCGGCGTGGATACCGGTGGGCTCGGCAGCTATTCAGAGGAAACGGCTGCTGATCCGACCTTGATTGCGCTGCGCGACAAGGTGGAGTTCGATTTCCAGACGGGTCGGCCTAATACAATTGCCGAGTTGGAAGTCGGGCTAACGGACGGGCGCACCGTGGCGGCGTCGCACGACTCAGGCATTCCCGCCAGCGATTTCGATGAGCAAGGGCGACGGTTGGCGGAGAAGTTCATGGCGCTCGCTTCGCCGGTGATCGGCGAAGCCAAGGCACGCGATCTCGTCGTGGAGATCAGCGAGCTGAGACCTGGGGATAAGTTGCAGCGCATCTTGCAGCTCTGCGCTGCCAGCTAGGGCGCCCTTCGCCGCGATGGCCGGGCGTGGCCCGGCCATGAGAGGGCGCCCATCTACCTTGGCGCCGAGGTGATCACTGACTCGGAGGCGGCGGCACCGACCAACCAACCATGATCCCTTGGCAGTTCACGTTTGGACCATTGATATTGGCGACCAGATAGCCATCGCTGCGGACTGTTCCGCTGATATCGGCGGTTCGATGCCGGCCACCTAGTTCCTCCGCAGTCATCTGGAACGTTCGGGTTTGCGGGTTGACGCTGCCGGAGGCATGCGCCATCGACTGCCAGTTGTTCCAGGCGACCATGCCATCGAGCATGTTGTCCGGCGTCAATACGACATGCCAATCCAATCCTGGGCATCCGGACTGCGCCGATGAATGGAAGGTGTATACCCGTCCAGGCGGCAACTGCTGCATTGCCGCTGCGGCAGCGGGCGGCGGCGCCGGCGGCTTGGGCGTGCAAGCTGCGGCACCTACCGCGAGCGCACCAAGGCCTACATACTTGGCCAATGTCATTTGCTGCGTCCCCTTCCCTGCGGAGAACTTTTGTTTCCCGCAATTTCGCTGCACCGGCAACACCTCGACGGTGCCATCGTAGGAGATTGCGCGCATCTTGGTCACGGTGTTGTCGGCAGATCACACCTCGCAGGGAACGGCCAGCAAAAAGCGAAAGACCTTTTTCGTCACGATTGGTTACAATTCATCCAAAGGTTGCGAAGATTTCCTCCAGCGCCTTTAGCTGACCGCCCGAGGCCGAAGAGGGAACAATGACCGGCGTGCGAACGCCGGACGCCTGCCATGCCTCGACGCCTTCGCGCACCCGCGAGGCCGGGCCGAACAGTGCAACATCCGCTAGCCAGCGGTCGGTGAGGAACCCGGGTACATCATCGCGTCGGTTCTGGGCGATGGCACGCTCGATCGCGGTCATCTCCTCAACGTAGCCGGCCTCCTTCCAGTAGTTGCGATAGTTCGGCAGGAACGCGTAGTGGATCAGGTTCTTTCGGCAGACCGCCCTCGCTGCCTCGATATCGTCGCTGATGCAGGTCGGCAGCATGTTGCCGATGAAGAATGCGGGATCTTGCCGCTGGGCCGGCGACAGCGCGGAGAGCGACGCTGTCATATGCGAGCGGGATGCGTTGGCGAACACCACGCCCTGGGAGATCTCGCCCGCGAGCGCCACCATCTTCTGCCGGAGCGCGGCGATGATGATGGGCGGGAACTCGCCGACACCCTCGACCGCGCGAAGCTTTTCGACGAAGTCGCGGGTATCGCCGAGGGGCTTGCCGACGGTCACCCCCATGCGCTGGTGGCCTGGTGCATGTGCGACACCGATGCCGAGGCGGAAGCGGCCGCCAGAGACCTCGTGCATGAAGGCGGCGCTCTGCGCGAAGTCCAGCACGGTGCGGGCATAGATCGGCGCGATCGCGGTGCCGAACGGGATGCGGTCGGTGCTCCAGCACATCGCCTCACACTGCGACATGTTGCCGTACATGCTGGGCGTGTAGATACCAGCGTAGCCACGGTGTTCGATGTCGCGGGCGATTTCGAGGGTGAGGCGGCGGCGGCCGGGTACTGCGACGAGGGAAATGGCTGGCAGGGGCATGGCGGTTCACCTGGGTGGTAGCAACGATCAGCTTGCGAGCCGGCGGTCCCAAGGGCAAGCTGCGAGCGACTGAATGGAGGATGACATGGCTGTCGCTGAAGCCGTCCAGGATAAGCCGAAGCTGCTCGCCGAACCGCCGCAGCGTCTACACCATCACGCGTATGTCGTGCGCGATCAGGAAGTGAACCGGCAGTTCTTCGAGGAGCTGCTGGGCATTCCCCTGGTCGCCACCTGGTGCGAGAAGCACCACAATGCGCAGCTTGGCCGCGAGGTGGCGATGTGCCACACCTTCTTCGGCATGGGTGATGGCGGTGCGCTGGCGTTCTTCTCGTTCGCCGATCCCGAAATCTATAAGCTGATTATCGCGGAGAAGCCGCCGGTGATCGGAAGCTTCGACCACGTGGCGTTCAAAGTGTCCGATCGTACCTATGGCGAGATCGTCGATCGGCTGCAGCAGGCGGGGGAAAAATTCCGCGAGAACGATCACGGGTATTGCAAGTCGGTGTATGCGACATCGCCAGACGGGTTAATTGTTGAATTCACTGTCGATCCGCCCGGCGTGGAGCAGATCGACGCTATCAGACGTGCGGATGCGCATTCGGAGTTGGCACGCTGGATGGCAGGCGATCACCGCACCAACAACGACCTGCGACCGCACTAGATACGGATGGCGCCGCGCACGCTCAAAGTTGGTGCGGCGTTGCCGGATCCGCCGTTCGAGTTGATGGATGGCAATGGTCCGACTGGGTTCGACATTGCGCTCATGCAGCGGATCGCCCGACACCTTGGCCGCGAATGGCAGCTGGTGCGCTACGAAGGAGCCGACTTCAACGGCATCTTCGCCGGTCTTGATAGCGGAGCCTATGACTGCATCGCCTCCGGTACGACCATCACGCCCGAGCGCGAGCAGGTCGCGGATTTCTGCCAGCCCTACGTTCTCTCTGGTCAATCATTGGTCGTCGATGCAGTCCGGCTGCCAAACGTGCGTGGTATCGACGACCTCAACGGTCTGACCATTGGGGTGCAGCGGGGCAATACGAGCCAGCCTGTGGCTGACCGGTTGGTGGCTGAGCACCGCGCGGCGCGCGTGCGGGTTTATGCCTACGACGAAATCGAAATGGCTCTTGCGGACCTGACGACCGGCGGGTGCGACGTCTTCATGAAACTGGCACCGGTCACGGCATGGTTCGTACGAGACAGGCCTCGCCTTAAAGTCGTTGAGACCGGCATCACACGCGAACGCCTCGGCATATGCGTACGCAAGGGCGATACAGTGCTGAGGACCGCCATAGACAATGCACAGGCGAACCTTGTCAGGGACGGCATGCTACCCGCCCTGATCAATGAATGGCTCGGAACGGCCGCCACGCCGCCATAAGGGCAGCGCCGGCCGCGTTCTAAGAAGGCTACGCGCCCCAGATCCGCACCAACGGTCCGTTGTTCCCTAACACCGGGTCGGCCGCCGGCATGCTCACCTCGGCCACGTTGTGCACAACTTCGTCGTGTTCGTCCGGATTGCCGCGGCGTAGGTCACGCTGTTCGCTGTTGTCCGGATAGGCGCCGACGATCAGCAGGTCATCGGTCTTGCTCTGGCGGCAATGGCCGACGCCCGCAGGGATTACCACCACGTCGCCGGCGCTCACCTCCAGCACTTGGCCGGACGGGCCTCCGAACAGCACTTTGCCGGAGCCACTCGCGACGCCGAGCACCTCGTGTGCGTCGCTGTGGAAGTGGTGAAACGGATGCACCGAGTCACGCCACGCGGCAGGCCAGCGGTTGGCCGTGAAGATGCGCTCGATGGCGGTTGGATCCGTTGGCACCACCTGGCGATACACCAGGAGCGGCAGCCTCGAGTTAGGAATGGCACCGTCGTCGGTGAAGCTGAATGTCTGGGGTTCGGTCATTGGAACTTCTCCGCTGCTGCAGCGAGTTGTCGATCGAGGGTTACCAAGTCAACGTCAAGTGCACGAGCCAGAAGCAGCTAGCTCGCATCATAACCGGTCAACCCGGTCCGCTCCGCAAATGCCAAGGCAGCACCATGCTCAATATCCACCGTTTCGATCCTGATGGTCGAGCGGGCGTTGTAGGCTTGCAAGGGGAGGTCGCGATCAAGGGGATGTCGGCGTATTTTGCTGAGACATGTGTTGACCAGTTCGAAGTCAACCAGGGTCGGCGCGACGAGCATGCACCCCTCTAGCCGCGCAACGATGGCTTCAGCGCCGATCTCGTCGAAGATGACAGCCGCCAGGGCCGAGGCATCAATAACCTTTGTCGTGATGTCCGCCATCCCTGTCTGCTCGGATGATTGCCGCCGCCTCATCGCGCCGCGGTAGCCTCAATTTGCGCGCCTCGGCCAGCACCTCGCCGATGCTCAGATAGCGCTTCGGCCCAACTGCCTCCTCAATGATCGCCATCAACTCGCCTTGCAGGACCTGTGGTTGCGGGCAGCCCGTTCGCGCAGGCGATGCACGATCTCATCAGGAGCGTTCTTGATTGAAAGGGTGATAGGCACAGGATGGAAGCCTTGTTGGTCGCGTTTCGGAGCCAAACTAGCTTCAGTTCGCCTCCATCTCAACCGCATCCTCCGCCTCGTCTTCCTCGCCATACCCCACCAGGCGAAGGGCACGGCCACGGATACCGCGGGCTGCGGCGGCGTGGATCAGCGCTTCTTCGCGGCCGTGCGTCACCCACACTTCTGGCGCGCCGACCTCGTCGATGGTGGCATTCAACTCGTCCCAATCGGCGTGATCGGAGATCACCAGCGGCAACTCCACGCCGCGCGACTTGGCGCGCTGGCGTACGCGCATCCAGCCGGAGGCAATGGCAACGACAGGGTCGGCGAGCCGTCGTGCCCAACGATCGGTGACGGCACTGGGTGGGGCCAGCACGATCGCGCCGACCAGTTCGCCCTTGGCGGCCGCTGTGGCGAGCCGCAAGTCGCCCAAGGGCACACCCAGCGTTTCATAGACTTGGCAGATCGAGGCGAGCGCACCATGCAGCCAGATCGGCCGGTCCCATCCGGCCTGCCGCAGCAGCGAGATGAGGCGCTGGCACTTGCCCAGCGCGTAGCAGCCGACCACGTGCGTCCGGTCGGCAAACAACGCAACGCTGTCCAGCAGCCTGGCAATCTCCTGGGCCGGCGGGGGATGGCGGAACACCGGCAAGGCGAAGGTGGCCTCGGTGATGAACACATCGCATGGCTGCGGGACGAAGCCGGCGCAGGTTGGGTCGGCAGTGCGCTTGTAGTCGCCACTCACCACGACACGGCAGCCTCGATACTCCATCGCCACCTGTGCACTGCCCAGCACGTGTCCGGCCGGCTGCAGCCACACACGCACATCGTTGATGACGAGCGTCTCGCCCCAGGCGAGCGGCTGCTGGGCCTCTCCTGCTCGCTCGCCGAGCCGTTCCCGCATCAGCGCCACGGTCTCGGGGCTCGCCAGCACCGCCCCATGGCCAGGGCGGGCGTGATCGGAGTGGGCATGGGTAATAACCGCACGGTCGACCGGACGCATCGGATCGATGAAGAAGCCGGCGGGCTCACAGAATAGTCCTTGTGGCAAAACGCGGAGCCAGTTGGAGGGCGGCAGCATTCGTAAAGTATCGGTACCGATCAACGTTAGGTTCCGATGGTTTAGGACCAATCTCACCGACCGTCATCTTAGGGTCTGCTCGGTGCGAAGCCGCGGCGGCCCGGAACCTTCACGCTCTGCGGTAAACGGCCGCACCAGGGAGAGACCTGGGCAAGGGCTCCCAACCGCCCTTAATATGGGAAGGCAATGACCATGCAAGGACACTCGATCGTCGCCAACTGCAAGCGTAGATGCTTGGGATGGTTTTTGTCGGTCATTGCAATTGGCATGTTGCTGGAGGGGTGCGCGGTAAGCGAGCGCCCATCCAACGAGTACCTGGCCGCGCACGGCTACTGGTACCACGACGGAAATCACGAGGGCGGGTCGAGCGGGTCCGCCAGTCCGCAGGCTAGGTCCAACGCCATTCATGGCACTTGGCTGTGGCCACCGGCGGAAGTCGACATACCTAACTAACAGCGCCGGGTATCACCAAGCTTGCATTTGCTCGCGAGAAAAAAAGAAGGCCACGCCGGCTGGCGTGGCCAAGGTTCAGTAGGAATACCGTTCAATACACAACCGCTACGAGTAGATCACTTCACCCTGTCGTGAGCATGTCACCCTGCCCAATAGCGGGGGTTTTTCTCGCTCCACGCCGGAGCGATCGCACCAGGCGGGGCTTCCGGCGGATCGCTGGACCCAATAGAACATGCCGCATGACCGGAACATTGCCAGAACGCTTTGCCTGCTGGTTCGCGGCGCAGGGATGGGCGCCGCGACGCCACCAGCTGGCGATGCTGGATGCGGCACGGGTTGGAGAAAGCGCGCTGCTGATCGCGCCAACCGGCGGTGGCAAGACACTGGCCGGGTTCCTGCCAACTCTGGTGGAACTGGCCGAGACGCCACGGGACGGATTGCACACGATGTATATCAGTCCGCTCAAGGCCTTGGCGACTGACGTTGCGCGCAATCTGACGCGGCCGGTGCACGAGATGCGGCTGCCAGTGTCAGTAGAGACCCGGACCGGCGACACGCCGGCCAATCGCCGTACTCGGCAGCGGGTAGCTGCTCCGAACATCCTGCTGACCACGCCCGAGAGCCTGGCGGTACTGCTGACCCTCCCGGATGCTCCAACGGTGTTCGCGGGCCTGTCGAGTGTGGTGATAGATGAGGTGCATGCGCTCGCCGGCACCAAGCGTGGCGACCAACTGGCACTGTGCGTGTCGCGGCTGATGACCCTGGCGCCGGGCTGCCGTCGGGTGGGGCTGTCGGCCACGGTGGCGCATCCTGCGGCTATAAGCGCCTATGTGGCGGCCGAGAGGGTCATCGACGTGCCGAACGGCGCGCCGCCTGAATTGGGGATGATGCTGCCGGAAGGCGAACTCTCCTGGTCCGGCCATATGGGACTGGATGCCGCGGAACAGGTGATGGCGCGCATCCGTGCAGCCGGCATGACTATCGTCTTCGTCAACACTCGCGCGCAGGCCGAATTGATGTTCCAGGCGCTGTGGCGGCTGAACGAACCAACGTTGCCGATTGCTCTGCACCACGGCTCGCTCGAGGTCGAACAGCGTCGGCGGGTCGAGGCGGCGATGGCGGGCGGCAAACTGCGCGCGGTGGTGGCGACCTCGTCGCTTGATCTGGGCATCGACTGGGGTGGCGTGGACCAGGTGATCCAGATCGGTGCGCCGAAGGGCGTCTCGCGCCTGCTGCAGCGCGTTGGGCGCGCCAATCACCGGATGGATGAGGCGAGCCGCGCCATTCTGGTGCCGGCAAATCGCTTCGAGGTGCTGGAGTGCGAAGCGGCGATCCTCGGTGTTGCCGGACACGAACTGGATGGTGACCCCCCGCGGCCCGGCGGCCTGGACGTGCTCGCGCAACACCTGCTGGGGCTGGCCTGTTCCGCCGCGTTCCACCCGGACGAGGTTTTCGAGGAGGTGCGCCGGGCTGCGCCTTATGCGGAACTGTCGCGCCAAGACTTCGACGACGTGCTGATGTTCGTCGAGAACGGCGGCTACGCGCTGGCGGCGTATGACCGCTGGCGCAAGCTGTTTCGCGACAGCGAGGGCCGCGTGCACGTGCGCAGCGAACGCGTCGCGCGCCAGCACCGGATGAACATCGGCACGATCGTCGAGGCGCCGCTGATCAGGGTGCGGCTGGCGGGGAAACGGCGGCCCGGGCCGGTGCTGGGCGAGGTCGAAGAGAACTTCGTCAACACATTGCGGCCGGGCGATACCTTCATGTTCGCCGGGCGCCTGCTCAAATTCCTGCGGCTGCATGAGAACGCGGCGGAATGCGTCGAAGGCGGTACAGGTGAGCCGATGGTTCCCGCCTATGAAGGCGGGCGCCTGCCGTTGACCACCAACCTGGCCAACCGTGTGCGCGTACTTTTGCAGGATCCGGCGAATTGGCGACTGTTTCCCGACGGCGTGCAGGCGTGGCTGAAGCTGCAGCGGGCGCGCTCGCGCATGCCGGGCCGCAATGACCTGTTGGTCGAGACGTTTCCTCGCGGCGATCGTTGGTACCTGGTGGCGTATTGCTTCGAGGGACGCAACGCGCACCAAACGCTGGGCATGCTGCTGACCAGGCGGATGGAGCGGGCCGGGTATGCACCGCTTGGTTTCGTCGCCACCGACTACGTGCTTGGCATCTGGTCAGCGGAGCAGCCGCGCGATGTGGCAAAGCTGTTCGACCAGGACATGCTCGGGGATGACCTGGAGGCCTGGCTGGCGGAAAGCTCGATGCTGCGGCGGACCTTCCGCAATGTGGCAGTGATCGCGGGACTGATCGAGCGGCACCATCCCGGTGCGGAGAAGACGCGCAAGCAGGTGACGGTGAATTCGGATCTGATCTACGACGTGCTGCGCCGGCACCAGCCGGACCACATACTGCTGCGGGCGACGCGCGCAGACGCGGCGGGTGGGCTGACCGATCTGTCACGCATCGCGGGGATGCTGGCACGAATAAAGGGGCGGATCGTGCACATGGTGCTGTCACGCGTATCGCCGCTCGCCGTGCCGGTACTGC